>NZ_JBYISM010000002.1:0-470376 GCF_057708605.1 Nocardia sp. bgisy118
GGGTGCGATCGGCAGCCAGGAACCGGTCTACCGCTTCGATGTCGTCGTCGCCGGTTTCGAGCAGGCGCTCGTTGAGGATCGGTATCGAGCCGTCCAGCCAGGCAGGGCGTTCGCCGTTCGCGGGCAGCAGTTCGTGTCGTTCGACGAATTGTTCGGCTAGGTGACGGACCGATTCTCGCAAGGCGCTGACGACTACTCCTTCGGCCAGGCCGGTCAATTCCTGCAGGAGTGCCCGGATCCGGTCGAGTTGGTCGGTCTCGGAGCTGTCGGCCTGGATGCGAGGCCACAGCGTGCGCTCGAAGATGTCGCCGAAGTCGGCTGCGATCTGGTCGGTGTGTGCACGTAACTGGACGATCTGGTCGAGCACCTCACTCGGCGGTAAATCGAGTTCGGCGACCCGCAGGCCGCTGGTGAGCGCCCAGCGTCGCGTCTGCGGCCGGCCGCGCCTCCACCGGATCAATCCGAGCTGAGTTGCCTTGCGCAGCAAGCTGGGTCGCAGACCTTTGGGCTTGATCATCAGTCGGATATCTCCCAAGCCGAGCGGTACCCAATCTTCGGGCCCGCCAGGCAACGCGAGCAGATCGGCGACTGTCGCCCCCTGCTCGCGTGCGGTCAACAGTTCGGCGATCGAGGTGAGTGAGAAGCCGCGGTCCTGCAGGCGCTGCACTAATTCGAGACGTTGCAGGTGTGAGCTGTCGTAGCGCGCGGTGCGGCCGACTCGGCGTGGTGCATGCAGCAACCCCTTCGACTGATACATGCGCACGGTGCTGGTCGGCACTCCGGCCCGCGCGGCGACCTGCTCGACGGTGAGGTCGGTATCGGTCGTTCGCATGAGTCAAGCATCGCGGGATCAAACTTCGCTAGTCAATACTGTTCTAGTAAATGCTCGAATAGTCACAATTGAGGACTGCCGCAGGGGGACGGATCCTCATACCTGTTCACAGCCAGTGGTTCGACCAGGATCGAACGTCCTGACATGCCGCATACCGCGCTGACCGAACCGGCCAGCGGACGGTGCTGACGGAGCGACTGAGCCCCCGCCCGGATACCGGACGGGGGCTCAGCAGAGTCTCTACCAGCAGCGATACCTGCGCTGCCCTACTTCTTCGCAGAGGCTAATCCGCTTCGGAACTCGACCCCCTTGACATCCAATATCTGCACGTCAAGCGCCCTGTCCAGAGCCTGGGTCGAGTTCCGAAGCCGAATAACTTCTACACGCAACTCTCTGACCCCAGCCGCCGCCGCTGCGACCATTCGCGGCGCGTTCGAACTCGGACTATGGCGCCGTGAATTCTATCCTCGACAATCGGTCGTCGTCCGCGACCGCGGTGATCTCCGCGATGCGCTCGCCCGCGAATCGCAAGGTCATGACCAGCATCAGCATGCCGCGCGGGGCCAGGACCATGCCCGGCTCGCCGTCGAGCATGATCGCGCGGGCAGGCCGCGCCTTTCCGCAGAACGCTGCGGCGAGGTCTCGGCCGCCGTCGAAGTCGGTTCCCGCTCCCAGCAGGCGGGCGGCTTCGTCCGTGCGGTAGGTCGCGTCCGGGTCGAGCATTGCCAGGAGCGCCTCGAACTCACCGTTCTGCGCGGCCCGCAGGAACGTCTCGACGGCGCGGTATCGCCGCATCCGGTCGTCGCTGTCCGACTCGGAGTTCCCTCGCACCCGTCGACGCGCGCGGCTGGCGATCCGCTGCGTCGTCTCGGGGCTGCGGTCGACGATCGGGGCGATGTCGGCGAACGATACGGCGAACAGGTCATGCAGGACGAAGGCGATACGCTCGGTCGGAGACAGCCTGTCCAGCACCACCAGCAGCGCCAAGCCGACAGAGTCCGCCAGCAGGGCCTCCTCCTCGGGATCGGCCCCAAGCCGCGCACCGAATCCTGCGTCGTGTTCGTCGAGGAAGTCCTCGCGGCGCGACTCGCGGGACCTGAGCATGTCCAGGCACACCCGGCCTACCACGGTCGTCAACCAGCCAGGCAGGTTCGCGACGTCGCCGGTGTCGGCCCCGTCCGCCTTGAGCCAGGTCGTTTGGACGGCGTCGTCGGCCTCGCTGAGCGACCCCAGCATCCGGTAGGCCACCGCCCGCAGGTGGCTCCGATGCTCCTCGAAGCGCTTCGCGAGCAGTTCGTTTCCGTTCATGTGTCTGGTTTCCTCGCCGTCACCCGTCAGAGAAGCAGGAAGCCGTTCCGACATGAATATTGGAGGCAGTAAATCATGAACGTCGCCCTGTGGATCGTGGCCGGGGTGCTGGCGGCCGTGCTCCTTGTCAGCAGCGCCAAGCTGGTGATTCCCAAAGAGAAGATTGTGGCCGCAGGCGACTACGCCGCGTGGGCAAAGGATTTCAGCCCGGGCACCCTGAAAGCTCTTGGAGTCGTGGACCTTCTGGGCGCGGTAGGGCTGATCCTGCCCGCCGTGCTCGACATCGCACCGATCCTGGTTCCGGTGGCGGCGACCGGCACGGCCCTGCTTTTCGCCGGGGCGATCATCGTGCGGCTCCGGCGCGGTTTGTGGACGACAGCCATCGCCGAGGTGCTCTACCTGGCCATAGCCGTCTTCGTGGCCTGGGGCCGTTTCGTCCTCGAGCCCTTCGCCTGACTCGGCTCCAATGCCGCAACCACTACAAAGGAGAAACACATGACCACGCACCCGACCTCGGCGCTGATCACCGGCGGCAACAAAGGACTCGGCCTGGAGACCGCCCGCCGACTCGGAGAACTGGGCTGGACGATCTTCCTTGGCTCGCGTGACCCTGGACTCCTATTGGATCCATGATGATCGCGACCGACCCCACGCAGCCCCCCGCGACATTCCACGAGCTCGCCTACAGCTCCTCCAAAGCCGCACTGAACATGATCACCATCAGGTACGCCCAAGCCCTCCCTGAGATCAGATTCAACGGCCTCACACCTGGAGAAGTCGCCAACCGCAAATACACCGCCACCGACATCAACAATCACACCGGCCAACTGACCGTCACCGAAGGCAGTGACCCGATCATCGAACTCGCGACCATCGGCGCCGACGGACCGACCGCAACCTTCATCGACCGCCTCGGCCCCGTTCCCTGGTAATTGCCCGTGTACCGCGCCCACCGAACCAGCCAACGCGCGGCCCTGTCGAAACGCCTGAGCCCCCACCCGTCCGCGGGATGGGGGCTCAGCAGAGTCTCTACTGGCAGCGATCGATCAGGCGACCTACTTCTTCCCAGAAGCTATACGTTGAAGCGGAACTCGACGACGTCGCCATCTGTCATGACGTAGTCCTTGCCCTCCATGCGGACTTTGCCCGCGGCCTTGGCGGCCGCCATGGATCCCGCTTCGACCAGGTCGTCGAAGGCGACGATCTCGGCCTTGATGAAGCCGCGTTCGAAGTCGGTGTGGATGACGCCCGCTGCCTTGGGGGCGGTGTCGCCCTGGTGGATGGTCCAGGCGCGGGATTCCTTAGGGCCTGCGGTGAGGTAGGTCTGGAGGCCGAGGGTGTGGAAGCCTGCGCGGGCGAGGGCGTGCAGGCCGGGTTCGGTCTGGCCGATGGATTCGAGGAGTTCCATGGCGGATTCGGTGTCGAGCTCGAGGAGTTCGGCTTCCACCTTGGCGTCGAGGAAGACGGCGTCGGCCGGCGCGACGGAGGCCTTCAGTTCGGCGACCTTGGCCTCGTCGGTGAGGACGGACTCGTCGGCGTTGAAGACGTAGAGGAAGGGCTTGATGGTGAGCAGCGAAAGCTCTTTCAGCAGTTCGGTGTCCACCTGATCCTGCGCGGCGAAGAGGGTCTTGCCGCTGTTGAGGATCTCCTGGGCCGTCTTGGCCGCGTCGGCGACCGGCTTGCGGTCCTTCTTGACCTTGGCTTCCTTCTCCAGCCGCACGACCGCCTTCTCCAGGGTCTGCAGGTCGGCGAGGATGAGCTCGGTCTCGATGACCTCGATGTCGGCGGAGGGGTCGACCCGGCCGTCGACGTGCACCACGTCGTCGTCGGCGAACACGCGCACTACCTGGCAGATGGCGTCGGCCTCGCGGATGTTGGCGAGGAACTTGTTGCCGAGGCCCGCGCCCTCGGAGGCGCCCTTCACGATGCCCGCGATGTCGACGAAGGACACGGTGGCGGGCACGATGCGCTCGGAACCGAAGATCCCGGACAGCTGGTCCAGCCGCGGATCGGGCAGCGGGACCACACCGACGTTCGGCTCGATGGTCGCGAACGGGTAGTTCGCGGCAAGCACGTCGTTCTTGGTCAGCGCGTTGAACAGCGTCGACTTTCCGACGTTGGGCAGGCCGACGATTCCGAGGGTGAGACTCACGAGGTAGAGAGTCTACGCGGCGCGGACCTGCGCCCTGCTCGCGCCTGCCGCATCGTTCCGGCGGACGCCGGAGCCGCGCCGCCGACCGGGACCGTGGCATCACACCGACACCAACCCGCCGCGCGCGCACCACTCCACCGGCGCAACTCGCCTCCGACGTCGGCAGATCGACCTTCCGAAGCGCCGATAGACAGGTGACCAGGCAAGCCCGGCGTCCTACAGAGCGCGAGCCAGCGTTCGCGCAACGCTGCGGGCCAGCTCGTCCGACGCGGCGGCCGCCTCCGGTCCACCCTCGTAGTACCGCAGGAACGCCTGATGGAAGCAGGCGCCGTCGAGCAACGCCGCTACCGTCTCCACCTCGACGCCGTCACCGACTCGGCCCAACCCTTGCTCCGCGCGCAGGTACGCCGCGATGCCCTCGATTGCCTTCCCCGGACCCGCGCCGTGCCTGCTCATCGCGTCCCGATGCGCCGCCATCCGTTGCGGCTGCGCGAGCAGACCACCGAGCAGCGGCAGCGACTGCTGATAGAAGTTCAGCGCACCGCGAGCCAGAGTGGCGAGGTTGTCCTCAACGGTGGCCGCACCCGGCACCGGGTACGCCTCGGCCGGGCTCGGCATGCGATGCCGCAAGACATTGAGAATGATGTCTTCCTTGTCGCTGAAGTGCTTGTAGAGCGCAGCTTCGGAGTATCCGGCCGCCTTGGCGATTTCCTTGGTCGTGGCGTGCACGACGCCACGGTTACGCATGATCTCGGCGGCGGCGTCGAGGATCTGGTCGCGAGTCCCCACGAATCTCCCTCTTGACAGGTTAGTAAGTGCTCACCCAGTATAGGTGAGTAAATACTCACCAACCACAGGGGTCAGATATGCGACTCACCATCTTCGGGGCCAGCGGCGGTACCGGCGGACGCCTCGTCCAGCAAGCACTGGCGCGCGGGCATCAGGTCACGGCCGTGGTCCGCACGGCGCACGACCTTCCGGACCACCCCGAGTTGCGCGTGATTACGGCGGATGTGATGAACCCCGCCGATATCGCGACCGCCATCCAAGGGGCGGACGTCGTACTCGACTCGATCGGATCGCGTGACACCGGACCGACCACGGTTTCCACCGACGCCGCGCTCTCCATCGCGAAGGCCATGGAGTCGACGGGGGTCCAGCGCCTGATCCTGGTCAGCAACAGCGCCAGGATCGCCGGGCCGGGCGACGACTGGTTCACCCGATTCGTGGTGAAACCGCTCATCCTGCGCCGACTACTACGGCACAGCCTCGCGGACATGGCGGCGGCCGAACAGGTGGTGCGCGATACCGACCTGGAGTGGACCATCGTCCGTGCGCCTCAGCTGACCGACAAGGCCGGAAAGGGTTCGTATCGGACGGCGCTGGACCGCAACGTCACCTTCGGCATCCGTATCAGTCGCGACGATCTGGCCGCGTGCATGCTCGATCTGGCGGCCGACCCGCGGACGATCCACCGGCACGTCAACGTCGCGAGCTGACGGGCACGCGTCGGCTGGCATGGGCCATGCGGCCGTGCCGATCAGGGGACGATCACGATGTCGGCCGCGCATTTCCGGTGCGTCCGACAGGTGATCGGCGAATCGATCAGGGAATCAGTACGACTTTGCCGAGGTTGCCGCGGCTTTCGATCACCGCGTGCGCTGCCGCCGCGTCCTCCAGCGCGAATTCCCCGTGCACCACCGGCCGCACCTGCCCGGACGCGAAGTACTGCCACAGCTCCTGCCGCCAGTGCTCGTACACCTCCGGCGTCTCGCGTGCGACCCGCGCCATCTGGAAGCCGATCACCGACTTGGCGCCTGCCAGCAGGTCGTAGGCCTGGATGACGCCGCCGCCGGAGCTGTAGGCGACGAGACGTCCGCCGGGCGCGAGGGCGGCGAGGGCGGGTCCGAGCAGTTCACCGCCGACGGCGTCGAGGACGTAGTCGACGGGCTCGCCCCACGACCGGTCGTAGACGACCACGTCGTCGGCGCCGAGTTCGCGCAGGAAATCGCCCTTGGCCGGGTCGGAGACGGCGGCAACCACGCGCTTGGCTCCACGCACCCGCGCCAGCTGCACGGCCAGGTGCCCCACACCGCTCGCCGCGGCGGTGACCAGCGCGGACTCACCGGACGCCGGCTTCGCGGCATCGAGCGCACCGAGCGCGACGAGGCCGCTGCGCACCAGCGCGACCGCGTCGACGGCGGAGGCGCCATCGGGAATGGGCGACGCCATGTCCTGGCGCAGCAGCGCGTACTCGGCGTAGCCGTGCCCGAAGCACAGGCCGGTGACGCGATAGCCGGGCGCGAAGTCGGTGACGCCCTCCCCCACGGCGATCACTTCGCCCGCGATCTCCCCGCCCAGCGGGATGGGCTCGCGCTGTTCGCGCACCTTCCGCACCACCGGCAGGGTCACGCCGATCGCGTGCACCTTCACCAGCAGTTCGCCGGGTGCGGGCGCCGGTGTCTCGGCCGACTCCAGCCCGAGCACTTCGGGACCACCACTGCGCTCGTATCGGATTCGACGCATGACACCTCCACTCCTCATCTGAAGGCGTAAAGGTAACCGGCCGACAACCCGAACTCACATACTCGAGGCCACCCGTGTGCGCGATCTCACCGCACCCCGAACCGCTGCGTGTGTCACGTTTGCGGGCCGGAAGATCGGTAGGCGGACGACCCGCGCGGGCGTACCGTGACCCGTATGGAGCCGACCACGGAGGTGGTGACGGCCCGACCGGCGCCCGCGCTGGCGGCCTTCATCGATCACTACCTCGGCTACCGGATGACCGGATACGCGCCCGGCCTGCACCGGGGAATGCCGTCGCGCCATCTGACCTTCATCGTCGCCATCGGCCCGACCATCGATGTGGTCGCGCAGACCGATCCGGCCCAGCATCCGCGCGACTATCGCTGCGTCCTCAGCGGATTGCAGGCGAGTTCGGCCGCTATCGCACACACCGGAAACCAGGAGGGCGTGGCCATCGCGCTCACCCCGCTCGGCTGCCGGACGCTGTTCGGGCTGCCCGCCGCGGAGATCTGGAACACCTCGCTCGAATGCTCCGAACTCGCGGGACCGATCGGTGACGAGCTGTGGGAGCGTCTTCAGGGCGCGGCGCCGTGGGCGCGGCGATTCGCCGTCTGCGACGAGATCCTCACCCGCATGGCCTGTCCCGACCGGCTCGTCACTCCGGAACTCACCTGGGCTTGGCGTGCCGTGGTCGCCAGCGGCGGCACCGCGAGCATCGGTCCGCTGGCCGATCGCATCGGCTGGTCCCGCCAGCATCTGACGCGCAAGTTCGGCGCGGAGTTCGGTCTGAGCCCGAAGCTCGCCGCCCGCGTCACCCGTTTCGAGCGAGCCAGGCGGATGCTCGAGCACACACCCTCGTTCGTCTCCATCGCTCAGGTTGCCGCGACCTGCGGATATTACGACCAGGCCCATTTGAATCGCGACTTCCTCGACCTCGCGGGATGCAGCCCGACCACCTGGTTGGCCGAGGAGATTCCATCCGTCCAAGACGAGCCAGGGGTCGGCGGATGAGGCTGGAACCATGACGAATCCCACGACAGCAGACACCACCACCCGCACCGCGATCTGGCCCTGCCTCGCCTTCCGCGACGCCAGGGAGATGACTGATTTCCTGATGAACGCCTTCGGCTTCCAGGTCTCGGCCAGCTACGCCCGCGAGGACGATCCGTCGATCGTCGAGCACGGCGAACTGCGCTGGCCGCTCGGCGGCGGCATCATGTTCGGCACCGCGGGCAAGGACGACACCCCGTTCGGGCAGCGGAGGCCCGGCAACGACTCGATCTACGTCGTCTGCGACAAGCCCGACGATCTCTTCGAGCGCGCGACCGCCGCGGGCGCCGAGGTGGTGCGCGGCCTGCGCGACGAGGACTACGGCTCGCGCGGCTTCACCGTCCGCGATCCCGAGGGCAACCTCTGGAGCTTCGGCACCTACTGGGGCGAATAGCGCTACCGTCCGCCGAAGCCGGACATCGCGATGCCGCGGAGGAAGGCGCGCTGACCGATCGCGTAGACGGCGAGCAGGGGCAGCAGGATGACGACGGCGGCCGCCATCAGGAGCGGCCACTGCGAGTAGTACTGCCCCTGCAAGCGGACCAGCCCGAGGGTGGCCGTCGCCAACTCGTTGCGCTGGATCATGACCAGCGGCCAGAGGAAGTCGTTCCACACGGTGATCCAGGTGAGCACCGCTAGCACCATGAGCGCCGGGCGGGTGTGCGGGAGCAGCACGCGCCAGTACACCTGCCAGGTGGAACAGCCGTCGAGAATGGCCGCCTCCTCCAATTCCGTTGGCAGCGTGCGGAAGAACTGACGCATCAGGTAGGTGCCGAAGGCGCTGCCGAACAGGCCGGGCACAATCATCGACCATGCGGTGTCCACCCAGCCGAAGGCCCGCATGAGCAGGAACTGCGGGATGACCGTGACGGTGAGCGGCACCATCAGTGTCGCCAGGTAGGCGAGGAACAGTGCCTCGCGCCCGCGAAAACGCAAGCGCGCGAACGCGTATCCGGCCAGCGAACAGAAGAACACCTGCCCCGCGGTCACGCATATCGCGTAGACGGTGGTGTTGAGCAGCATGCGTCCCATCGGCAGCAGCTCGAACACCCTTCCGTAGTTGGACCATTGCGGATCCGCGGGCAACAGAGTGGGTTCGGTGATCTCTCCGTCGCGCTTCAGCGAACCCGACAGCGCCCACAGGATCGGCGCCAGCGCACACCACGCGACACCGACCAGCGCGGCGTAGATGCCGATACCGCGCACCAACCTGCGTACGGCCGCCCGTTCCGCGCGCCCACCCGCGTACTTTCCGGGAGTGTGCGGATCGGTCTCGTTTGCGACCACGCTCTCCCCCGCCCCGTGTGCGCAGGTGATCACAGCGGTCCCGCTTCGATGCTCGCCCGCCGACGCCCGCCGAACGATCCTGTACACGTTCACAGTTCGGTCTCCGCACGCCGGGCCAATCGCAACTGAACGATCGTGAGCGCCAACAGGATCGCGAAGATCACCCACGCCAATGCCGACGCGTAGCCCACCTCGTAGAACCCGAATGCGTGCTGGAACAGCATGATCCCGAGCAGATAGGTGCCCGTCTCGGGTCCACCGTTGCCGCCGGTGAGCGCGTACGCCTGGTCGAAGGCCTGCACCGAGTTGATGACGGTGATCACGAAGACGAACGACAGCGGCCCGCGGATCAGCGGCAGCGTCACCGAGCGGAAGCGCCGCACGGCGCCCGCGCCGTCGATCTTCGCCGCCTCGTACAGAGTTTCCGGCACGCCCTGCATGGCCGCGAGCAAGATGACGGTGGCGAAAGGCACGCTCTTCCAGACGGTCACGATGCTGAGCGAGACCAGCGCCCAGTCCGGGTCGGTCAGCCACGGCACCGGGTCGACGCCGAACCAGCCGAGCACGAGGTTGAGCAGCCCGTCGTCGGTGGTGAAGATGAACCGCCACACCACGGCCATCGCCACCGTCGAAGCCACCAGCGGCAGGAACGCGAGCGTGCGAAACAGGCCGATACCGGCCAGCTTTCGATTCAGCACGGCCGCGACGACCAAGCCGATCGCCACCGTCGGCAGCAAGGTCAGCACGGTGAACACCGCGGTATTGCGCATCGCTATCAGGAACAGCGGATCGGAGCCGAACAGCCTCCGATAGTTCGCCGTCCCGACGAACCGCGGCGGGCTGAACAGATCCCACGCGTGGAAGCTCAGATACAGCGAGAAGCCGAGGGGGAACAGCAGGAACACCAGCACCGCGGCCAGATTCGGTGCGATGAACAACCATCCGGCCCGCTCGCGCCGGCGCGCGAGCCGACCGGGACGCGCCCGGCGCATCGTCTTGTGCGGCGGAGTCGCCACACCCGCCTCGTCCAGTACCGCGTCGTCGACGGAGGTACTCATCGCGCCGCCAGCAACGCGTCGACGTCCGCGGCGAGCCGTCCACTCTGCGACTGCGCGGTCGCCGCACCGCGCAACACCCGGTTCCCGCCCCGTTCGAGCAGCGCCGACACCTTGCCCCACATCGGCGTCACCGGCAGCGGACGCGAACTGTCCGGACCGTCGGTCATCACCGCCAGATTCCGGATCTCGCGATGCGCCGCCGCGAATCCCGCTGTGGCCATGGCGGATTTCAGCACCGGCACGAACAGTCCGGACGCGGCGACGATGGCCTGCCCGACCGGTCCGGTCGCGAACTTCACGAATTCCCAGGCCTGTTCGATGCGCGGGCTGTCGGCGGCGATGGACAGGCCGGTGCAGCCGACATCGGTGATCGCCCCGGGTCCGCCGTGCGGGCCGACGGGCAGCACGGTCAGATCGATGGGAACGCCGTCGTTGCCTGCGAATTCGGAGTAGAGCCAGTGTCCGCCCAGCGCCATGGCCGCGCGGCCGCGCCGGAACAGGTCCGGCGCCGAAACCGACTGCTGGTCGGCGACTCTCGGCGCCACTCGATGGCGCACCGCGAGATCGGCATAGAACTGGAAGCCCTCCGCGAAGCGCGGGTCGCCGAGATTGGTGCGGGCCGGATTCACCGAGGGCGTGAACCATTCGGCGCCGTTGTTCATCCCGAAGCAGGCGGCCGAGAAGTACGGCACCCAGGCGTCGGCGAACCCCCACTGCCTGGTGCGGCCGTCGCCGTCGCGGCGGGTGAGCACGCGAGCGGCGTCGAGGAACTCGTCGAAACTCCAGGCGTCACGCCAGCGGGTCGGGGGCGTCAGCCCGGCGTCGGCGAACAGTGCGCGGTTGTAGTAGAGGAAGACGCCGGACCACTGCTCGGGCAGTGCGTATTGGCCGCCACCGTAGGTGAAAGTGTCGTACAGCGTGGGGAAACTGTCACGCCGCAGCTCGGCGGCGTACTCCGGTTCCCGGTCGAGCAGTGTGCGCAGATCGAGCAGCACGCCGCGCTCGGCCAGCCCCGCGTAGAGCAGTTCCCAGGCCATCAGCACGTCGGGGCATTTGCCGCCCGCGCAGTAGGTGAGCATCTGCTGCAACGGGTCCGGGCCCGACATGATGGTGCGCACCGGAATATCGGGATGCCGTTTCCGGAACTCTTCGATGATGCGCAACCGGACTCGCGCTTCCTCGGGGCGGGCCTGGAAGAAGAATGTCAGTGCATCATCGCCGGAGCCGCACGCGCCTGCCAGCAACGGGGCGGCGAGCGCCGAGCCGAGCAGGGTGCGCCTGCGAACTCCGCGCGGCGCGTCCGCGATCTTCGGCGGCCCGAGCGGGCGCGCGGGCGGGCACGGCGCGGGCGAACGCGGGATCGGATCCAGAACAGCCCTCCTCGGGGCGGACATGGAGTGTGACGAACCGCATCGCAGCATACGTCCGGCTATGACAGCCCGGACGACAGACACACGAACAATATTTAACGGTCGTCCATCGATGGCCGGAATCCGCGCAGCAGCGATCGGCCATCCGCTACCTTGTCTCGTGTTTCAGCAAGATCCCGCACGTCGAGATCCTGCGCGTTTCACAGGAGAGTAGGCAGATGGCGACAATCGAATATCTGCGGACCGACCCCGACCTGCCGCCCGTCGGCGTGGTGGACAGGTCCCCGATCACCCCGGCCAAGAAGGCTGTCTTTGCCGGAATCGCGATACTCGGCGCGGTCGCCTGGACCATCCTCGCCATCGCGCGCGGCGAGAACGTCAACGCGGTCTGGATCGTCATCGCGGCGGTGTGTACCTACGTCATCGCCTACCGCTTCTACGCGCGGTTCATCGAGTGGAAGATCACCAAGCCGCGCGACGACATCGCGACGCCCGCCGAAATCCTGGAGAACGGCAAGGATTTCATGCCGATGGACCGGCGGGTGCTCTACGGGCACCACTTCGCCGCCATCGCGGGCGCGGGCCCGCTGGTCGGCCCGGTGCTCGCCGCGCAGATGGGCTATCTGCCAGGCACCATCTGGATCGTGGTCGGCGTCTGCCTGGCCGGTGCGGTGCAGGACTACCTGGTGCTGTGGGCCTCCACCAAGCGGCGCGGGCGCAGCCTCGGCCAGATGGCGCGTGACGAGCTCGGCGTGGTCGGCGGCATCGCGGCCATCGCGGCAATTCTCGTGATCATGATGATCCTGCTCGCGGTGCTCGCGCTGGTCGTGGTGAACGCGCTCGGCGAGAGCCCGTGGGGCGTGTTCTCCATCGCGATGACCATCCCCATCGCCCTGTTCATGGGCGTCTACCTGCGGTTCCTACGTCCCGGCAAGGTCGGCGAGGTGTCCGCGATCGGCATCGCGCTGCTGCTGCTCGCCATCGTCTCCGGCGGCTGGGTGTCCGAAACCGAATGGGGGGCCGACTGGTTCACGCTTTCGCGGACCACCATCGCCTGGCTGCTGATCGCCTACGGCTTCCTCGCCTCGGTGCTGCCGGTCTGGCTGCTGCTCGCCCCGCGCGACTACCTGTCCACCTTCATGAAGATCGGCACCATCGGCCTGCTCGCCGTCGGCATCCTGATCACCATGCCGGTGCTGAAGGCCCCCGCGATCTCCGACTTCGCCTCCACCGGCACCGGTCCGGCCTTCGCGGGCAGCCTGTTCCCGTTCCTGTTCATCACCATCGCCTGCGGCGCGCTCTCCGGTTTCCACGCGCTCGTCTCCTCCGGCACCACGCCCAAGCTGCTGGAGAAGGAATCGCACGCGCGGATGATCGGCTACGGCGGCATGCTGATGGAGTCGTTCGTCGCCGTGATGGCCATCATCACCGCCTCGATCATCGACCAGCACCTGTACTTCGGCATGAACGCGCCGCTCGGCCTGACCGGCGGCACCCCGGAAAAGGCCGCCGCGTACACGAATTCGCTCGGCCTGGCCGGTCCGCCCGCCACGCCGGAGACCTTCTCCGGCGCCGCCGCGGACGTCGGCGAGAAGACCATCATCTCGCGCACCGGTGGCGCGCCCACCCTGGCGGTCGGCATCTCCGAGGTGTTCCACCAGTTCCTCGGCGGCGAGAGCATGAAGTCGTTCTGGTACCACTTCGCGATCATGTTCGAGGCGCTGTTCATCCTGACCACGATCGATGCGGGCACCCGCGTCGCGCGGTTCATGACGTCGGACGCGCTGGGCAACTTCGGCGGCCCGCTGGGCAAGTTCAAGGATCCGTCCTGGCGGGTCGGGGCGTGGCTGTGCTCGTTCGTCGTGGTCGCGGCGTGGGGTTCCATCCTGCTGATGGGCGTCACCGATCCGCTGGGCGGCATCAACGCGCTCTACCCGCTGTTCGGCATCGCCAACCAGCTGCTCGCCGCCGTCGCGCTGACCGTCGTGATGACCATCATCGTGAAGAAGGGCCTGGCGAAATGGGCGTGGATTCCGGGCATTCCGCTGGTCTGGGACCTCCTCGTGACGATGACCGCATCCTGGCAGAAGATCTTCTCCGCCGATCCGAAGCTCGGTTACTGGAAGCAGCACAGCCTCTGCCAGCAGGCGCAGGAAGCCGGGAAGCTCTGCCTGACGGCGAAGACGCCGGAAGACGTGGACACCGTCATCCGCAACACCTTCATCCAGGGCACGCTCTCGATCGTGTTCGCGGTGCTGGTGCTGATCGTCGCGGTGGTCGGCGCGCTGGTGTGCGTGCGCGCCTGGCGCTCCGGCGGGGGTGAGACGACCGAGTCGCCGGAGGAGCCGTCGAAGATCTTCGCGCCGAGCGGGTTCCTCGCCACCGCGACCGAGAAGACCGTTCAGAAGGAATGGGACGAGCTGATCGCGACGGGCAAGGTGCGCGCACCCGGCGCGGCCCACACGCACGGCGCGGCCAAGGCGGAAGCGCCCGCGTAATGGGTGAATCATTCGCGCCGCGGGAGGGCAGGTCAGCGCGACCGGCCCTCCCGCGGCGTGCGCTCGACGCGGTCCGCGCGGTCATCTGGTGGTTCGACTCGATCCTCGGCGGCCAGGACTACCAGCGCTACGTCGCGCACCTACGACGCAACCACCCGGACTGTCCGATCCCCACCGAGCGCCAATACTGGCGCGACCGCCACGCCGAAGCCGACCGCAGCCCCACCAACCGCTGCTGCTGATCCCACCTGTCACAGACTCCCCATACGCCGCACACAGGCTTCTCGACGCGATGACGTTTCCCGCCGACCGGGGCGTTTCCGCCGCCCGTCCGGCGAGCCTGCGCCACCGCGCCTGTGCAGCGCGTGGGCGGTCCGCGCCGCCTCGGCGATGGTGTCTGTTTTCCGCTAGCACGGTGCGGCGAGAGCTGACATTGTGGATTGCGTGACGATCACGGCGTTGGATTTCGAGCAGTGCTATCGGGCGGTGTCGACGCGCGACTCGCGCTTCGACGGTCAGTTCTTCACGGCGGTGCGTACCACCGGAATCTATTGCCGCCCTTCGTGTCCGGCGATCACGCCGAAGCGGGCGAATGTCAGCTTCCTGCCGACGGCGGCCGCGGCGCAGCACGAGGGGTACCGGGCATGCCGCCGTTGCCTGCCGGACGCTGCGCCCGGCTCGCCGCTGTGGAACACCCGGGCCGATCTGGCCGCCAGGGCCATGCGGCTGATCGGCGACGGCGTCATCGAACGAGGCGGGGTACCCGCGCTGGCCGCCACCCTCGGATACTCCCAGCGCCAGCTCACCCGGGTGCTCACCACCGAACTCGGGGCCGGACCGCTGGCGCTGGCCAGGGCGCACCGCGCGCACACCGCGCGGCTGCTGATCCAGACCACCGCGATGCCGATGTCGGATATCGCGTTCGCCGCGGGTTTCGCCAGCATCCGCCAGTTCAACGACACGGTGCGCGAGGTGTTCGCGGTCAGCCCGACCACCATGCGCACCGAGGCACAGCGCGTTCGCAAGGACCCCGGGCAGACCACGCCGACGGCGAACGGCACACTCTCGCTTCGCCTTCCGTTCCGGGAGCCGCTGGACCGCGCCTGGCTGGAGTGGTTCCTCTCCGCGCACGTGGTGCCCGGCATGGAGCTCTGGGAAGACCAGGTCTACACCAGGAACCTGCGCACGCCGCACGGGCACTCGACGGCGCGGCTGAGCATTCGCGGCGATCACGTGCGCGCGGAACTGGCGCTGCACGACATGCGTGATCTCGCGCCGACCGTCGCACGGGTGCGTCACCTGCTCGATCTGGACGCCGACCCCGTCGGCATCGACGAGGTGCTCGGCGCGGACGCGACGGCGGCGCTGCGGGAAGGCGCGACGTCGACGAGGCGGGGAAGCGCGACGTCGACGAGGCGCGGGTCCGCGGGCCGCCCGGTGGACGCCTTCGATGCCGAGGACGCGCGGCGGGTGCGGACAGCCACCCTGCCCGATGTGGGCAGCGCGCCAGCCACCGTCGGCACGGGCACGTCGCGCGCCGGCGCGGACCGGGTGGTGTTCACCCCCGGCATTCGGGTGCCCGGTTGCCTGGACGGCCCGGAACTGTTGTTGCGCACCATGATCGGACAGCAGATCTCGGTGTCGGCCGCGGCCACCCACACCGCCCGGTTGGTGGAGGCGCTCGGCGATCAGGTCGAAGGGCCGGCGCGGCGACTGTTCCCGACCCCGGACGTCATCGCCGAGCGGGGCGCCGAGGTGCTGACCGGTCCGTCGCGGCGCATCCGCTCGATCGTCGGCGCGGCCGCCGCTCTGGCGGCGGGTGATCTGCAACTGCATGCCGGTCGCACCGCGGCCGAACTGCGCCGGGATCTGCTGGCACTGGACGGCGTCGGGCCGTGGACCGCCGACTACGTGACCATGCGGCTGCTGGCCGATCCCGATATCTTGCTCGACACCGACTTGGTCGTCCGGCAGGGCGCCGACCTGCTCGGCATCGACCTGGGCGACACCGCACGCTGGGCGCCTTGGCGCTCCTATCTGTCCATGCACCTGTGGAAGACCGCGCTGAGCAGACGCGCCGCCGCACCCAAGCGACCGGCCCGCTCGGCACGCAAGACCGACTGACCCACCTGCCGCACCATCGAAAGCGAGCACACCATGAGCATCGAATCGACCCGCGCCGCCGACTTCGGCATCGTCGACACACCCATCGGCCCGTTCACGGCGATCACCGATGACGAGGGCGCGGTGCTGGCCTCCGGCTGGACCGCCGACGCGGAGAACCTGCGCCTGCTGATCCATCCGGCGCTGCGTCCCGGCCAACTGCGGCAACGGGATTCGCTCGGCGCCGTATCGGAGGCCATCCTCGCCTATCACCGCGGCGACGTGCACGCCATCGACGATGTTCCGGTGCGTCAGCGGTCGGGGGAGTTCCTCATGCACGCCTGGGACGTGCTGCGGAAGGTCCCCGCGGGCGATCCGGTGACCTACACCGAATTCGCCGCCATCTCCGGACGGCCGGAGGCGACCCGCGCCGCGGCCAACGCGTGCGCGCGCAATGCGGCGGCGCTGTTCGTGCCGTGCCACCGGGTGCTGCGGATCGGCGGGGCGCTCGGCGGGTTCCGCTGGGGGCTGGACGTCAAAAGGTGGTTGCTCGATCACGAGGCGTGAGGTTTCACCCGGCTCGCACGCGCCGGTCGCCCGCTGGGGTGACCGGCGCGTTCTCGTTTCCGGAGCCGCTCACCAAAGGGCGCGCCTTGACTAGAGTTCAACTCCAATGACAATCTCACTAGAGTAAAACTCTAATGAGAGGACGGCTCATGGCCGAGAGAGTCTTCGACCGCAGGGACCGGCTGGTCCTGCTGCTGATCACCGTCGTGGAACTGGTGGTCTTTCTCGACACCACCGTGCTGAACGTGGCGCTACCCGCCATAGGCGCCAACCTCGGGCTCGGCGAGGCCGGGCTCGGGTGGGTCACCAACGCCTACCTGCTGGCGTTCGGCGGGTTCATGCTCCTGGGCGGGCGAGCCGCCGACCTGATCGGACCGCGCCGGGTATTCACCGGCGGGTTGGTCGTGTTCACCGCCGCGTCGGCGCTGGCGGGCTTCGCCGACTCCGCCGCGCTGCTGATCGCGGCGCGCGCCCTCCAGGGCATCGGGGCCGCGGTGTTGATTCCGGCCCAATTGGCCCTGCTCACCGCGAGTTTCACCGCGCAGGCGGCCAGGAACCGAGCCTTCGGGGTGTGGAGCGCGATGGGCGCGGCGGGCGCGGCGATCGGCACCGCGGTGGGCGGGCCGCTCACCGACGCGTTCGGCTGGCCGTCGATCTTCCTGGTCAACGTGCCCGTCGGGCTCGTTGCCCTCGCAGGCACCCGGCTGCTGCCGCCCGACACTGCGCGTCCCGCCGAAGGGCTGCGCAGACTCGACATCCCCGGCGCGATCACCGGAACCACGGCGTTGCTGCTCATCGGCTACGCGATCGGCGCGCTCGGCTCCCCCGGCACCCGTGCGATCGCGGCCGGTCTTCTCGTTCTCGGGATGGCGCTGCTCGCCGGCTTCGTGGTCGTCGAAGCGCGCAGCCCGCACCCGCTGATGCCGCTGCGGCTCTTCACGATTCGCCAGGTGAGCGGCTCGGCGGTGGTGAACGCCCTGGTCGGCGCCGCACACGTGCCCACTTTCGCACTGCTGGCGCTGTATCTACAGAACAGCCAGGACTACAGCCCGACCCGCTCGGGTCTGGCGGTGCTCCCGGTCGCGGCGGTCAACATCCTCGCTTCCCGCACCCTCATCCCCTACCTCATGGATCGCCTCGGCGCGGCGCGCGTGCTGGCGCTCGGCCTCGGCCTCCAAGCCCTCGCCATGGGGTGGTTCGCCCGCCTCCCGGCGCACGCCGACTACCCGATCGACATCCTCCCCGGCGCGATCCTGCTCGGCATCGGCCTCCCCGCCGCCTTCGTCGGCGTCACCGCGCCCGCCGTGACCTCGGTCGACACCGCCGATACCGGGATCGCCGCAGGCATCGTCAACACCGCCCAGCGTGTCGGCTCCGGCCTCGGCGTCACCGCCCTGCTCCTGCTCGCCGACCTGATCACCGCCCGCGCCACCACGCCATCGGACACCGCCTACCGCACCGGGCTCACCGCGGCATTCGCCACCGCCGCAGGCTTGGCCACGCTTGGTGTGCTGCTCACTCTCGCTTTGCTGAGGACGCGGAACGCGGCGTCCGACAGCGACGCATCGACGAAGACATCACACGCAGGAAAGACCCTGTGGTAACGCTGTAGTAATTCCGTAGCAGGGCAGTCTGATCGACGTCCATCCGGTCACTCATCCCGACGAACTTCGTCGGTAGCCGCACCTCCGCCTCCGGCCATGCGCGGTCGAGGGCGATAATCGTCCGGCTGTTCCGTCAGGCGACGGTGGTCTCCAGGCGGGAGCCGGTGCGGCCGCGCAGGACGTGCAGGCGGCTGGGGATGCGCTGGCGCATTTCGTCGACGTGGCTGACGAGGCCGACGACGCGGCCGCCCGCGCGGAGTTCGTCGAGGACGCCCATGACGGCGTCGAGGGTGTCGGCGTCCAAACCGCCGAAACCCTCGTCGATGAAGAGGGTGTCCAGGACGAGGCCACCGGATTCGGCGGCGACGGTGTCGGCCAGTCCGAGCGCCAGCGAGAGGGACGCCATGAAGGTCTCTCCGCCGGAGAGCGTCTTGGCGGGACGCACGGCGCCGGTGTAGTCGTCACGAATGTCGAGGCCGAGGCCGCCGCGCCTGCCGCGCGGACCTGCCTTGTCGGAGTGCACGAATTCGTAACGGCCGCCGGACATTCGGCGTAGTCGCACCGAACCGGCGAGGGCCACCTCTTCGAGGCGAGCGGCGAGCACGTAGGAGCGCAGCGACATGCGCCGGTTGTTCTCGCCGCGTCCGGCGACCACATCGGCGAGTCCGGCCAGCTCTTCGTGGGTGCGCTGTAGCGGCGCGATCCGGTCCACCTCGGTCCACAGCTGGCCGCCGAGTTCCTCGAGCAACTGCACCCGCCGCCCCGCCTCGGCCTGCGCGGCGACGGCCGCGTTCAGCTCGACCTGCGCGTCGGCGAGCCCGCGCTCCAGCTCGGCGAGATCGCCGGGTTCGGCGGTGGCGGCGGCCTGGATCTCGGGTTCGGCGAGCACCTTCTCGGCGTGCGCGCGGGCGTGCTCGGCGGCGACGAGTTCCGCGTCGATCTCCTGCTGCCGCTGCGGGGTTCGTGAGGCCGCGTTGACGACGCGGGCGAAAGCGGTGAGCAGCGCGACGTCGTCGCGGGCGGTATCGGCGCCGAGCTGCTCTTCGGGAACGAATCCGGCTGCGCGGGCCAGGCTTTCGACGCGATCCGCGATCGCGGTGACGTGCTCGCGTGCGGTGGCCACCGCGGTGCGTGCGGCGCGCAGCGCGGTGGCGTCGGTGACCAATCCGTTCAGCCGGGCGCGGCGGTGGTCGATGGTGTCGTCGGAACCCGCGGCGGCGCGCAGGCGTTCGGTGAGTTCCGCGAGGCGGGCGACCGACGCGGCGATGCGGGTGGCGACGGTGCCCGCGCCCGTCTCGGCCGCGCGCAGATCGTCGTGCATGCGGGTTTCCTCGGTGCGCAGCCGGGAGAGTTCGGCGGTCGACCGGTCGGCCAGTGCGGCGAGTTCGGCGGCGTCCTCGTAGCGGTGGGTCGCCGAGCGCAAGGCGGCTGCGAGCTCGACGCGGTCGGCGTCGCCGCCGCGTGCGGTCAGCGCCTCGATCTCCTTTTCCAGACCGGTGATTCGGGAGTGAACTCGGTCGCGGCTCTCCTCGGCGGTGCGCTCGGCGGCCACCGCCGCGTCCTCGGCTTCCTTGGAGACCGCGCTCGGCGCGGGCTCGGCGGGCGCCGGGTGCTCCGCCGCGCCGCATACCGCGCACGGTTCCCCGTCGACCAGCTGACCAGCCAGTTCGGCGGCCATGCCGGCCAGGCGGCGCTCGCGGAGGTCGAGCACGCGCTCCTTGGCGTCGTTGTGGACGGTCCGCGCGGTCTCGAATTCGATCCGCTTGCGGTCCAGATCAGTTCTGCGACCCGCCAATTCGACGGCTGCGGTGGCCGCGGCCTGGAGTCGTTCGCACTCGGCGGTCAGCGAAGGCAGCGTGGCGGCGGCCTCGGTCGCCTCACGGACCCTGGCCTCGGCCGCGGCGATCGTCGCGGGCAGGCGCTCGCGCCGCCCGATCAGCTCGGCCGTCCGTTCGGTCAGCGCCGCGGATTCGGCACGCAGCTCGTCGATTTCCCGCCGCAGCCGGTCGGCAGCGGTGGCATCGGCCCGCACCTCGTCGAGCGCGCCGATCTGGGCGCTCCAGCGACGAACGACGGCGTCGAGATCGGCGTCCTCGCGAATCGTCGGACCCGATCGATCCGCACCCGAATCTGCTTCCGCACCAGGACTTTCCGACGCGACCAGAGTCGCACCGTCGAGATCGGCCGCGGCGGGATCGAGCAGCGCGGCCGCCGATCGCGCCGCGACCGTAGCCGCCTCGCTCTCCCGACGGCGCGAGGTCATGACCGCGGCCCGCGCCTCGTCGATGGCCTCGGCGACCGGCTGGGCCCGCTGAGCGGCCTCCAGTTCCTCGCGCAGCGCGGCGCGATGCTCGGCGCTCGCGGCGTAGTCGTCGAGCTGACCTCGGGCGGCGATCATCCTGCGCCGCAGTTCCGCGAGCCGCCGCTGTTCGTCGGCGAATTTTCGCAGCTCGGACGAAGCCTGTTGGCAGCGTTCGGCTTCCGCGGTCGTCTCGACCAGGTCGGTGCGCGCGGTCGCGAGCAGATCCTGCGACCAGCTCACCGCCTCCAACACGCCGACCGACTCCGTCACGCTCAGGCCCGCGGCGCCGCGGATCTGCGCGATCAGCCGTTCGATGCCCTGCCTGCGGGATTCCAGTTCGGCCGCCGAAGCGCGGCGCTTGTCGGCGAGCCAGTGCTCGGCGGTGCCGAAACGTTCGGTGTCGAAGAGCTTTTCGAGCAGCTTCTCGCGATCCTCGTTGTCGGCCCTCAGGAAACGCGCGAAATCGCCCTGGGGCAGCAGCACCACCTGGAAGAACTGATCGGCGCTCATGCCGAGCAGGCGGATGATCTCGTCACCGATGTCGGGGATGCGGGAGAGGTTCTCGCCGCGCCCGTCCAGCCAGGTCAGCGTGGCCTTGGGCGGGTCGGTGCGCATGCCGGTGCCGCGCAGCTTGGGCCGCTCGAACTCCGGAATCCTGGTGAGCCGCAATCGTCGCCCGCCGAGCGTCGCCTCCAGCACGACCTGCGGGGGCGTCTGTTCCGGCGCGTGATCCGAATGCAGGCGCTTGCTTTCGCCGCGCGCGCCGGGCACCCGGCCGTAGAGGGCGAAGGCGATCGCGTCCAGCACCGTCGTCTTGCCCGCGCCGGTCTGCCCGTGCAACAGGAACAGACCGTCCGCCCCGAGCGCGTCGAAGTCGACGACCGTGGTGTCGGCGAACGGGCCGAACGCGGTCATCTCCAGCCGATGCAGTCTCATGCGGCGGCCTCGCGCGGAACCCGCCACGCACCGGCGCGCCCGTCGATCGGCACCGCGCGCCGTCCAATCAGGACAGCCGCGGGCCGTTCGTTCAGCGCGGCGCCGTCCCCTTCCCTCGACACGGTCCCACGCCAACCGCTCGACACGGCCCCACGCCAACCGCTCAGTGCGGTCACGCGCCATTCAGGCGGCACAGCCGTGCGCAATTCGTTCGGCACGGCTCCGCGCCATCCGCTTAGCGCAGTCCCAGGCCGCACGCTCAGTGCAGTCACGCGCCATTCAAGCAGCACAGCCGTGCGCAATTCGTTCGGCACGGCCCCGCGCCATCCGCTTAGCGCAGTCCCAGGCCGCACGCTCAGTGCGGTCACGCGCCGTTCACTACACGCGATCATGCGCTCAGCTCGCCGGACAACGGCAGCTCGGCAGGCACCGTGGACACCCGCTCGGGTTCGGCGACGGCGGCGGCCAGCGCACGCTCGATCCACGTCATCTCCCCCTCGCTCGGCACACCGCGCACGTCGGTGAGGAAGCTCTGCGCTACTTCGGTGTCGCGGCGGCCGTGCACCCGCTCACGGTAACGCAGCTCCGGGTTGCCGTCGGGGCGTACCCATTCCACGTGCACGGCGTGCGGGAAGCGCTCGCGCAACTTGCGCAGCGCGTCGATCGGACGGGCCTGATCGACGAGGGTCGCGGAGACGTAATCGTCGACGGCCGCGTCGTGCGCCGGGTCCGCGAGCAGTTCGTCCAGGGTCCCGGTGAGGCGGCTCAGCCCGCGCACCACCGGCAGGTCGCGCCGCTGCACGGCGGACAGGCCGCCGGCGTCGAGGTCGACGAGCCACACGGCCTTGCGATGCGAGCTCTCGGCGAACGAGTACGGCAGCGGCGAGCCCGAGTAGCGCACCGACCCGGACAGCGTCTGCGGCGAATGCAGGTGGCCGAGCGCCACGTAGTCGATGCCGTCGAACTCCGCGAGCGGCACCGTCTCCACCCCGCCGACCGAGATGGACCGCTCCGAACCGGTCGCCTCGCCGCCGACGACGAACGCGTGCGCGAGCACCACGGCGCGCGCGCCTGGCCGTGCCGCGAGATCGGCGCGAATCCGGCTCATCGCCGCCGCCAGGATCTCCGCGTGCGAACGCGCCTGCGGGACACCGAGTTCGGCGCGGGTGATCTCCGGCTCCAGATAAGGGATGCCGTAGTAGGCCACTTCGCCGTGCTCGTCGGTCAGCAGGACCGGCCGATCGGCGTCGGCGACGGTGGTGCGCAGGTACAGCCCGCCCGCCGCCGCGAAACTCGCGCCCGCGCCGAGCCGCGCGGGCGAATCGTGATTGCCCGAGGTCGCGACGATCACCGCGCCCGCGTCGCGAATCGCCTCGAAACCCCGGTTGCAGACCGCGATCGCGTCCGCGCTCGGAATCGACCGGTCGTAGACGTCGCCTGGCACCACCACCACGTCCACCGACTCGGCCGCCACCAGTTCGGCGATGGCGGCCAGCGAACGTGCCTGGTCGGCAAGCAGATCGACGCCGTGAAAGGTGCGCCCGATGTGCCAGTCCGAGGTGTGCAGCATCCGCATGGGCAGAAACCGTAGAGCCATCCACCGACAGTGTTCAATTTGCCGCGCCTGCGGCGCGGCGTGTTCGCGGCCCCCTATGTCTCGCGTCCGTGCGGCCGAGACTCGCGACTGCGTCGCATGCGCTTCGACCGCCCGGACGCGAGACGGCCGCGAACGGGCTCGGCAGGCTCGCCCCCGACATGGTTGGGAAAGTGCGGCCGTGAAGTGTGATTCGGTGCCCAACCGGCTGACGACACCGAATATGCGCTGCCTGGTTGCTCGGATGTCGGTGGCATGCGGCACCATCTGCGCTATGACCGCACCGATGCTCGTCGCGCTGCTGCTGGTGTTCGCCGCTGGATTCGGAGTGGGCTGGTTGGGGCATACCGCGCGGGCCGGGCAGCGGGCGGCCGTCGCGGAGGCGAGGCTGGCGGCCGCCACCGACAACGAGCGTTTGCTGCGGCAGTCGCTGCACGCCGCGAACGAGGATGCGGCGCGCAGGCATTCGCACGCCGTCGGCGCCATGGTGGAACCGCTGCGCACGGCGGTCGGCGCGCTCGAGCAGCACATCCAGCAGGTCGAACACCATCGCATCAACGCCTACTCGGGCCTGCGCGAGCAGGTGGCGACCATGCAGCGCACGTCACATCAGCTGTCCAGCCAGACCGGTCAGCTGGTCGCGGCCCTGCGGGCGCCGCAGGTGCGCGGGCGCTGGGGCGAGATCCAGTTGGAGCGCGTGGTGGAACTCGCCGGGATGACCAAGCACTGCGACTTCTCCACGCAGGTGAGCAAAGCGGTGCGCGGGGACGGCGGGCTGGACCGCACCGGTTCGGTGCGGCCGGATCTGGTCGTGCATCTGGCCGGGGAGCGGCACATCGTGGTCGACGCCAAGGTGCCGTTCACCGCGTACCTCGACGCCAGCACGGCCGAGGACCCGGACGCGCGCGCCGAGCTGCTGGTGCGGCACGCCAAACACCTGCGGGCGCACGTCGACCAGCTGGCCGACAAGGCGTACTGGGCAGCCTTCGATCCCGCGCCGGAGTTCGTCGTGCTGTTCGTGCCCGGCGACCCGTTCCTGGACGCCGCGCTCACCACGGATTCGGGACTGCTGGAGTATGCGTTCGGCCGCAACGTGATCCTCGCCACCCCGACGACGCTGATCGCATTGCTGCGCACGGTGGCCTTCGGGTGGCGGCAGGAGGCCGTGTCCCGCGATATGGCGACGGTTCAGCAACTGGGCAGGGAGCTGTCGGCGCGGCTCGGCATGACCGGCAGGCACCTGGACCGGCTCGGCGACCGACTCGGCAAGGCGGTGGACGCTTTCAATTACGCGGTCGCTTCGGTGGAATCGCGGGTCATGGTCACCGCGCGCAAACTGCACGAGCTGGAGATAGCCGAACAGGAGGCGCCCGCGATCCAGCGGGTGGACTCCCGCCCCCGCGCCGTGGCGTTCGCCGACGCCGACGATTAGACGTATCGCTCCGGCCGTGCGCGGCATGCCGACGGGACGCCAGTTAACGGAGCAACGGCCCCGCCGTAACCCGACCGAACGGTGCGGCAGTTAGTGTTCATGGCGTGGCTGCTACCCAACGTGTGCGATCCCGGGTGCCCGCGCCGCAACGTTCGGTCCTGCCTTCGGTGCCGGGAGTCCCGGCCTGGGGAGCAGTCCTGATCGCGGTCGCGTGCACGTTGCTGGGCTTCCTGATCGATGCCGTCGGCGACAGCGCCGAGCTCACCGCCAGCTTCGCCGCGCTGTATATCGCCGGCTGTGTCGCCGCGGTGCTCACTGTGCGGTTCCGCGGGATCTTCACCACGATGGTGTTGCCGCCGCTGTTGCTCTTCCTCGCGGTTCCGCTGGCCTATCAGCAACTGACCGGCCGGATCTCCACCGGACTCAAGGACATCCTGCTGAACCTGGCCATCCCCCTGGTGAACCGGTTCCCGACGATGATTCTCGCCACCGCGCTGGTGCTGGCCATCGGCGGCGCGCGCATCATGATGGTCAGGCGCGAGTCGGCCACGGAACGCTCGAAGGAGGCTCGCCGCGGTTCGAGTTGGGGGCGCAGCGCCGTGAAGCGTCGAGACGAGGACGAGCCCGCCGAGCCTGCCCGCCGCCGCTTGCGGCGACCACAGCAGGAGGTGGAGGAGGACCCGGTGACCGACAAATACGAACCGCCTCGCCCCGGTCGCCGTCCGTCCAATGCCGTCGCCGACGCCCCGCCCCGGGTCGGCGCGAACGGCCGAGGCCGCGATGGCAGACCGGCCGGGCGCGGCCAGCGTCCGTCGGCGGTGTCGCGCCCGGAGGCCGAACCCCAGCGCGGCGCCCGCGGCCGGGCCGAGGTGCCGCCGCATCCGCAGCCGAATGTGCGCTACCGCGAACGCGATTCGAGCCGCACCCAGCGGCGCAAGCCGGAAAGCCTCTGAGCCAGTTCGAAGCTCGTCGACCGTCGACCGTCGACCGTCGATCGCTGAGCGTTCGGCGGTCGATTTTGTTCAGCGCCGAGTGGTGCGCAGTTCCCTCGGCAGCGAGAAGACCAGCGTCTCGTTGGCGGTGGTCACCGGCTGCACGTCGGCGTAGCCGTGTTCGGCGAGCATGTCCAGCACACCGCGCACCAGGATCTCCGGCACCGACGCGCCGGAGGTGATGCCGACCGTGCGGGCGCCTTCCAGCCAGGCCGGGTCCACCTCGCGGGCGAAGTCGACCAGGTGCGCGGCCCGCGCGCCCGCGCCGAGCGCCACCTCGACCAGCCGCACCGAGTTCGAGGAGTTGCGCGAGCCGACCACGATGACCAGATCGCATTCCGGCGCCATCGCCTTCACCGCGACCTGGCGGTTCTGGGTGGCGTAGCAGATGTCGTCGCTGGGCGGGTCCTGCAGCGCGGGGAAGCGTTCGCGCAGCCGCTGCACCGTCTCCATCGTCTCGTCGACGCTCAGCGTGGTCTGCGAGAGCCAGATGACCTTGTTCTCGTCGCGCACGGTGACGCGGTCGACGGCGTCCGGCCCGTCGACCAACTGGACGTGGTCGGGCGCCTCGCCCGCGGTGCCCTCGACCTCCTCATGGCCCTCGTGGCCGATCAGCAGGATGTCGAAATCGTCGCGCGCGAACCGCTTGGCCTCCTGGTGCACCTTGGTGACCAGCGGGCAGGTGGCGTCGATGGTGTGCAGATCGCGGGCCGCGGCGGCCTCGTGCACGGCCGGGGAGACGCCGTGCGCGGAGAACACCACCACCGCGCCGTTCGGCACCTCGTCGGTCTCGTCGACGAAGACGACACCGCGGTCGCGCAGCGTCTCCACCACGTGCCTGTTGTGCACGATCTCCTTGCGCACGTAGATCGGCGCACCGTGCTTCTCCAGCGCCTTCTCCACCGTTTCCACCGCGCGGTCGACGCCCGCGCAGTATCCGCGCGGCTCGGCTAGCAGCACACGCTTACCACCGTCGGCATCGGCGGTTCCGGCGCCCGCCGAGCGGGCGATTCCGACGTTCAAAGGGATGGCCGAAGACATGCCCCCCAGAATACGTGCGCGCGGCCAGTCCCACGATGGCGGTCGAGCCTGATCGGCCCTCACCGGATAGTTGAGTCACAATCTGTCTGTGACAGCGAACGACAACGTAACCAGCGAACACGCCGGAGGATCCGTCCCGGGCCTGGACGGACGAAGGTCCGGACGTCGCACACTAATTCTTTGCAGATCACGCGGTATCGGGCAGGCTATGACCATGTTCCGACCTCCGTTTCTGGCCCGGGTCGCCGCCGGGGCCGCCGTCTACGCCCTCGAAGAAACCCGTCGGCTACCGACGGCCGCGATGAACTTCCCGATCACCGCGATCAGCCAGATGCTGCAGACCACCATGCACGTGCAGCAGTTCGTGACCAGCCTCGCTCTCAAGGGCGACGCGGTGTTCGAGCGGCTGTCCAACAGCCCGGTGGAACAGCCGGAATGGGCGACGTTCGACGAGGATCTCGGCGCCGAGCAATCCTCCGGCGACGACGTCACGACCGCGGGCCGCACCAGCCGCTTCGACCTGTACACCGCCGACGAGCCGACGGCGAGCTCCACCAACGGGTATGTCGCCCCCGTGCAAAGCATCACAGTGCCGGAGATCACCGACCCCGAGCCCGCCGAGGAGACGGCTTCCGCCGAGACGCCGTCCGCTTCGGACGAGCAGGCCGAGGTCGCCGAGCCGGAGGTCGCCACCCGCTACGACTACGCCACCATGACTCTCGCCCAGTTGCGCGCTCGCCTGCGCATGCTGACCGTCGAGGACCTCACCGCGCTGCTCGACTACGAGCAGCAGACCCGCGCCAGGGCGCCGTTCGTGACCATGCTGACGAACCGGATCGCCACCGTCCGGGCCCAGTGACCGCACCCGCGACGACCTCGCCGATGGTTGGCCGGGCTCGGTCCGGCCAACCCCGCCGCGTATACCTGTCCGTATGACACAGAGCGGTCAGCAGTCGTCCGCCGAGGCAGGCGCGGCACCCGCCAACTCCGCCGAGCATCCGTGGCCGGTGCGCTCCGTGGCCGTGAAGGTCATGCAGTGGATCGACCGGCTCGGCTCCATCTGGGTGGAGGGTCAGATCACCCAGATCAACGTGCGTCCCGGAGCGCGCACCGCGTTCCTGGTGCTGCGCGACCCGTCGGCCGACATGTCGCTCCAGGTGACCTGCGACCCCGACCTGCTGCGCCGCTCCCCGACCCCGCTGCAAGAGGGCAGCCGGGTGGTGGTCTACGGCAAACTCACCTACTTCACCGGCCGCGGCACCCTGTCGTTGCGTGTCATCGAGATCCGGCCCGTCGGGGTGGGCGAGCTGCTCGCCCGCATCGAGCGGCTGAAGGCGCTGCTCGACGCGGAAGGCCTCTTCGATCCCCGGCTCAAGCGGCCGATCCCCTTCCTTCCCCGCACCGTCGGCCTGATCACCGGCCGGGCCAGCGCCGCCGAGCGCGACGTCCTGACGGTCGCCAGGAACCGTTGGCCCGCAGTGTGTTTCGAAGTGCGCAATACCGCGGTGCAGGGTCCGACCGCGGTGCCGCAGATCCTGGACGCACTGACCGAACTCGACCGCGACCCCGCCGTCGATGTGATCGTGCTCGCCCGCGGCGGCGGCAGCGTCGAAGACCTGCTGCCCTTCTCCGACGAGGCGCTGTGCCGCGCCATCGTGGCGGCGACCACCCCGATCGTCAGCGCGATCGGCCACGAACCCGACAACCCGCTCACCGACTACGTCGCCGATCTGCGCGCCGCGACGCCGACCGACGCGGCCAAGCGCATCGTGCCCGACGCCGCCGCGGAACTGTCCGGCGTGCGTGACCTGCGCGCCCGTTCGGCCGCCGCGCTGCGCGGCTGGGTGGAGCGCGAGACCCGTGCGCTGACCCAGCTCCGTTCGCGCCCGGTGCTGGCCGACCCGCTGCGCGAGATCGATCGGCGCGGCGAGGAGATCGAACGGCTGCGCGCGTCGGCGCGGCGCTGCGCCGATCACGCGGTCCGCACCGAGGCCACCGCGACCAGGCACTTGCGCGAGAAGCTCACCGCCGTGGGTCCGGCCGCGACGCTGGCCCGCGGTTACGCTGTCGTACAGCGCGTGACCGGCGCCGAACGGCACGTCGTACGCAGCATCGAGGACGCGCCCGCGGGTAGTCAGTTGCGCATCCGGGTCGCCGACGGCGCCGTGACCGCGGCCGCGCTCGGCACCCAAGCGCTCGGGGCGCGCACGCCGAGCGCACGCACCGCGGATTCCGGCGCCCGCCGGGACGACGAGGAACGCACAGGAGGGAACTGACCTTGGCCGAAGCCGGCAAGGACGAGCTGGCCGAGATCGCGAGCTTCGGCTACGAACGCGCCCGCGACGAACTGGTGAACGTGGTCAAGATGCTCGAACAGGGCGGTATGGACCTCGACGATTCGCTGGCGCTGTGGGAGCGCGGCGAGGCGCTGGCCAACCGGTGCGAGGAACACCTGGCGGGCGCGCGCAAGCGGGTCGAGGACGCGCTCGCGCGCGCCGCGGCCGACGAGGAGTGACCCCGAGGTTCGGACACCCGCAAGGAGGAGCTGTGACCATCCGCCGCGCGACACCCGATATCTGCACCGACGACATGGAGCGCAGCCGCGATTTCTACCGGCTGCTCGGCTTCGCCGAGGCGATGGACCTCGGCTGGGCCGTCACCATGGCCTCGCCCGCCAACCCGACCGCCCAGGTGCTGCTGATCGGGCCGGAGGTGGAGCAGCCACAGCCCGGCATGAGCGTGGAGGTCGACGATGTCGACTCCGTGTACGCGGCGATGACCGCGTCGGGCGCCGACATCGTCTACGAACTGCGCGACGAGCCGTGGGGCGTGCGTGCGCCGATTCTTCGTCCGCGATCCGAGCGGAACGATCGTCAACGTCGTCAGCCACGCGTGAGCGCGGGCGGTCGCCCAGTGCGAATCAGCTCAACGCCCCAGCACGAATCGGCCCAGCGCCCAGCGCGAATCAGCCCACGCGCCAGTGCGAATCAGCTCAACGCCCCAGCGCCTGATCGACCTCAGCGTCCGATCGACCTCAGCGCGCCAGCGGCTGAGCGGCCGTGACCGCCTGGGCCAGCGTCTCGAACGCCGCCTTGTTCCCTGCCCCCGTGATCAACACGCGCACACCGCCCAGGTCGGCGATCCACGCCGTCTCCTCGGTCGGCTCGGCGTAGACGACCCACTTCTGGTCACCGATCTTTTCCGCGCCGCTGGCGTAGCGCGAGCCGAGCACGAAGCGCGCGAGCGACTCCTCGGTGGCGCTGCTCTGGGTCAGCTGCATGTAGGTGCCCTGCCCGGTGATGTAGCCGACGGTGCTGACCGGGCCGCCGCCCGCACCGGTGACGGTGTCGCGGTTTCCCGAGTTGGGAGTCCACTCGGCGGGCACGCTCGGATTGCGGATCGGGAACGCGAGCGTGCGCGCGTCGGTCTTCAACGCCGCGTTCACGTCGAAGTGGGGGATCTGGCCGGGCGTCGGCCCCTTGGCGGCGAAGCTGCACTGGCTGGCCAGCGCGGCGAAGACCACGGCGATCAGCACCAGGGGGATCAGCGAGAAGAACAGATCCTTGTAGTCGTGCAGGATGCGTGGCTTTTGGTAGGACACGCTCCCAGTATCCACTCGGTGGCCGGGTGCGCGGCCGGGCACCCCCGTGGCCTGGACCAGGGGTGCAGGACGCGCGACCATGAAATGAGACAATCGTCCCGTACGCACGAACCGAGGGAGGCACCCCGCCATGACGGCATCTTCGCCCGCACCAAGCCGCCGCGAGGCGCCGGACCGCAACCTTGCGCTCGAACTGGTCCGGGTGACCGAAGCAGGAGCCATGGCCGCCGGGCGCTGGGTCGGCCGCGGCGACAAGGAGGGTGGCGACGGTGCCGCCGTGGACGCGATGCGGCAGCTGGTCAGCTCGGTTTCCATGCGCGGCATCGTGGTGATCGGCGAGGGCGAGAAGGACGAGGCGCCCATGCTGTACAACGGCGAGGCCGTCGGCGACGGCACCGGCCCGGAACTCGACTTCGCCGTCGACCCGATCGACGGCACCACGCTGATGTCGAAGGGCTCCCCCGGCGCGATCTCGGTGCTCGCGGTCGCCGAGCGCGGCGCGATGTTCGACCCGTCGGCGGTGTTCTACATGCAGAAGATCGCGGTCGGCCCCGACGCCGCCGATGTGATCGATATCTCGGCCCCCATCGGCGAGAACATCCGCCGGGTGGCCAAGGCGAAGAAGTCCGCGGTGTCCGACCTGACCGTCTGCATCCTGGACCGGCCCCGGCACGCCGACCTCATTCAGCAGGTCCGCGACGCGGGCGCCCGCATCCGGCTGATCTCCGACGGCGACGTCGCGGGCGCCATCGCGGCGGCCCGCCCGGATTCCGGCACCGACATCCTGGTCGGCATCGGCGGCACCCCCGAGGGCATCATCGCCGCGGCGGCCATGCGCTGTATGGGCGGCGAACTGCAGGGCATGCTGGCTCCGAAGGATGACGAGGAGCGGCAGAAGGCCATCGACGCGGGACACGACCTGGACCGGGTGCTCACTACCCAGGACCTGGTGTCCGGCGACAACGTCTTCTTCTGCGCGACCGGCGTCACCGACGGCGACCTACTACGCGGCGTCCGCTACTACGGTGGCGGCGCCTCCACCCAGTCGATCGTCATGCGCTCCAAGTCGGGCACCGTCCGCATGATCGACGCCTACCACCGCCTGACCAAGCTGCGCGAGTACTCCTCGGTCGACTTCCACGGTGACGAGCACGCGGTCCCGCCGATGCCCTGATCCGCTTTCCCGCACGGCCGCATCCGGACCTCCGGGTGCGGCCGCTCGCGTATAGGGGACTCTCGGGCGAACTGGCCGCCCTGTGCTCGTGTGAGCACTGCCGACGGCGCTGGGGCTGCCCGGTGGTGAGCCGTGACCCGGCGGCAGATCATAGGGGACGATGACTCGGTGGGGATCGAGTCCGACCGGGAATCACCGTCGAACACAACCGAACTCGTCGACGCACTGGCCGAGACAGCCGCGCGGGCCGGTGCGGGCTGCGCGCCGCCGGTGCTCGTGGTCGAGCGTGCCGATGTGCTCGTGGTGCGGGTCGGAGCGGTCGTCGTCAAGGCCCACTCGGTGGAAACCGATGCGGCAGCGTTGCTTTCCCGCCTTCGACTGGCGACCGCACCGCGCTGGCGCGAGATCCTGTTGCCGCCGTTGCCGATCGGCGACGCGCTTCTCACACGCCACGCGGGCCGGACGATCACCGCCTGGGCCTACGGCGAACCGGTCGACCCCCACGATCCAGACGCCGCGCCATGGGAAGCCGCCGCGACGCTGCTCGCCCGGTTGCACACGATGCCGGAACCCGGGCGGCGCGACCTGCCGGAGGCGGGCGGCCCTGCGCGCGTCCACCGCGCGATCCATCGACTGCGGGACGCCGGTGATATCGCGAACCAAGCGGCCGCGGCGATCGTGTGCCGAGCATTCGCCGCACTCCCCGAACAGACAGCGACCACCCGCACCCTCGTGCACGGCGACTTCCATCTGGGTCAGCTGGTGCGTGGGCCGTGTGGCGGCGACCCGTGGCGGCTCATCGACATCGACGACCTCGGCGTCGGCGATCCGGCGTGGGATCTGGCCCGGCCCGCCGCGCTCTTCGCCGCGGGCATTCTCGAGCCCGTGACCTGGCTTCGGTTCCTCGACGCCTATCGCGCCGCGGGCGGTGTCGCGGTACCGCGGGACACGGACGAGTGGACCGCGCTCGACCGTCCGGCGCGCGCCGTCGCGGTGCAGGCGGCCGCGCTGGCCGTGGTCGCCGCCGGACGCGAGGGACGCGAACTCGATGATCTGGACACGGCTTTGGTGGACGCGTGCCGACGGATAGCCATGGCATCGGACAGGTCATGACGCCCGCACAGGCGCCGGAAATCGACTAGCCTCGCCGGAATGCAGTGTCCGAAATGTCATGGATTGATGCAGACGTACAACCGCAGCGGTGTGCACATCGAACAGTGCGGTAACTGCCGGGGGATCTTCCTGGACTACGGCGAGCTGGAGAACCTCACCCGGCTCGAGGCGGGCTACGCCGCACCGCCGCCGCCCCCGGCCGCTCCCGCTCCCGCGTGGGGCGCGCCCGCTCCGCACTACGGGCATGGGCACCACCATCGGCACAACTCCTTCGGCAAGATGCTGTTCTCCTCCTGACGTCGGCGTCGCCGGTTCGGCGGACGGTATTCCGCCGGACCGGTGTGGGATTCCGCTCAGGCGTGGCGGCCCCACGGCGTCCTCGTGCGGCATAGGGTCGGAAATATGACCGAGGAGACGCAGTACCGCATCGAGCACGACACCATGGGCGAGGTACGGGTCCCGGCGAACGCGCTGTGGCGCGCGCAGACCCAGCGGGCCGTGGAGAACTTCCCGATCAGCGGGCGCGGCCTCGAGCGCGCGCAGATTCGCGCGCTCGGACTGCTCAAGGCCGCGTGCGCCGAGGTGAACAAGGATCTCGGCCTGCTCGACCCCGTCAAGGCGAACGCGATCATCGCCGCCGCGGGCGAGATCGCCGCAGGCGAGCACGACGACCAGTTCCCGATCGATGTCTTCCAGACCGGTTCCGGCACCAGCTCCAACATGAACGCCAACGAGGTGATCGCCTCGATCGCCAAGGCCAACGGCGTCGACGTGCACCCCAACGACGACGTGAACATGTCGCAGTCGTCCAACGACACCTTCCCCACCGCCACGCACGTCGCGGCGACCGAGGGCGTCATCAAGGATCTGGTTCCCGCGCTCGAGCATCTGCGACTGGCGCTGCTGGACAAGTCCGAGGAGTGGCGCACCGTGGTGAAGTCGGGGCGCACCCACCTGATGGACGCCGTCCCGGTGACGCTCGGCCAGGAGTTCGGCGGCTACACCCGCCAGGTCGCCGCGGGCATCGACCGCTTGATGGCGACGCTGCCGCGCCTCGGCGAGCTGCCGATCGGCGGCACCGCGGTGGGCACCGGCCTCAACGCGCCCGCCGGTTTCGGCGCGAAAGTCGTTGCGGAACTGGTGAAGTCGACCGATATCGACGCCTTGACCGAGGCCGTCGACCACTTCGAGGCGCAGGCCGCGCGCGACGGTCTCGTCGAGCTGTCCGGCGCGCTGCGCACCGTCGCGGTGAGTCTCACCAAGATCGCCAACGACATCCGGTGGATGGGATCCGGCCCGCTCACCGGCCTGGCCGAACTCCAGCTGCCCGATCTGCAGCCGGGCAGCTCGATCATGCCGGGCAAGGTGAATCCGGTACTGCCCGAGGCGGTCACGCAGGTGGCGGCGCAGGTCATCGGCAACGACGCGGCGATCGCCTTCTCCGGCGCGAACGGCGCCTTCGAGCTCAACGTCTACATCCCGGTGATGGCGCGCAACGTGCTCGAATCGATTCGCTTGCTGGCCAACGTGTCCCGGCTCTTCACCGACAAGTGCGTGCGCGGCTTGACCGCCGACGTGGAGCGGCTGCGGACGCTGGCCGAGTCCTCCCCCTCCATCGTCACACCGCTGAACTCGGCCATCGGCTACGAGGAGGCGGCCGCGGTGGCCAAGGAGGCGTTGAAGGAGAAGAAGACCATCCGGCAGACGGTGATCGATCGCGGTCTGCTCGGCGACCGGCTCACCGAAGCCGAGCTCGACCGCCGCCTGAACGTGCTGTCCATGGCCAAGGTGGAAGACGAGAAGTAGACGCACGGTGCGCCGGGCGGATCGAAACCGCCCGGCGCACTACGTGATTCAGGACCCGCGAAATCAGGCGGGCGAGACCACGCGCAGGTGCTCCAGTTCGGCGCGGGCCTGCTCGCCCTCGAGACCGAGGTCGGTCCGGTCGAAGACGTTCCACCGGCGCAGCAGCGGCGCGAAGACCAGTTCGCCCTCTTTGGCGCGATCGTAGATGCCCGCTTCGGCCAGCACCTCGTCGCTGCCGCGGCCGTCCGGCAGCGCGACGGCGGGCACCTCGAAACCGGCGACCCGGTCGGCGATCGCGCGCATCGTCTGATCGGGCGCGATGGCGAACGCCGCGGCGACCAGGTCGGCGAAGAACTCCGACTGCAGCTCGTCGTCGGCCGCGATGCGCGCGGCGATGGCGGTGACCATCGGGTTCTCGTTCAGCGCGGCGATATTGCGGTGCCGGATCCCGGAGGCGGCCTCCTCGAACGCACAGCTGGCGAGGATGTCGAGCAGATGCAGGGCCGGACGGCGGAATCCCGCCGTCATGTGTGCCATCCGCTGCCGTTCCAGGTCCACCGGGTCCACCGACCTGGTCACCATCAGGTAGTTGCGGATCAGGATCTCGTGCCGGTTCTCCTCGGCGGTCCAGCGACCGACCCAGCGCCACCACGAGCCGGTGCGCAAGTGCTTGCCGATCTCCCGGTGGTAGGAGGGCAGGTTGTCCGCGATGAGCACGCTGACGGTCAACGCCACCTTGGCGAGCTCGCTGAGCTCGGACTGCTCAGGGGTCCAGTCCTCGCCGCCGAGGAAGGCGAAGTTACGGCCGTCGTCCCACGGGACGTAATCGTGCGGCTGCCACCCGTCGGCGACGGCGATGTGGCGCCGCAGATTCAGTTCCACCTCATCCGCGAGCGCCTCGAGCAGCTCACGGTCGGTCAAGAGATTTTGCACGATGACAACCTAGCCGTTCGGCCCGCGCCGCGGGACTCTACCGATGGGAATGGGAACGGCGCCCGAGCCGCGCTGGTGCGCGATCTCGGGCGCCGTGTCGATTCACTATTTCATGGTGACGGTGATCTGCCCATTCACCCAGGTGATGGTCCCCCCGCTGAACTCGGTCTGCTTGCCGCCGGGGATGTCGGTCTCGTCGCTGACCGGGTAGCCGAGCTCACCCGCGGCGCCGCCGTTCTCCTCCCACGCCTTGCGGATCTCGCCCCACACGATGTGCGGCTCGCCGTCCTCGGGCTCGTAGATGGTGCCGCCGACGAAGTCCTGGTACTTGCCGTTGTTCGGGGCGTTCTCCACCGGCTCCAGTGGCGCACCGAGCGGGCCGGTCGGGCCGCCCGCCGCCATGTACTTGTCGTAGATGTCGCCGGAGACGGTCACTTCGGCGCCGCCCGCGGTGGGGATCTTGGTCTCGTCCGGGGTCTCGTCGCGCTCCGGGGTCCCGGTGCCCTGGGTGCCGTGCGCCTCGCTGTGCGTGGTGGCCATCGCACCGGTCGTCGTCATGCCGATGGTGGGGGTGGTCAGGACCGACTTGGAGTCGCTGTCGTTGTCGTCACCGCAACCCGCGACCAGCAGTGCCGCGGCCGCCAGTGCGATGGTGAATCCAGCCGTGCGTCGAGCGTGGTGCATCAATCGTCCCCTCTCGAGTGTGGCTCCGACGGCGCCCTGACACCGGCGCCGCGCGTAGCCTAGGCCGATGTTCGGCAACAGTCCGGCGAATCGCTTCGCGACGCGCCGGACTGCTGCTCAACTGGTAACTCGGCGGATATTACCCACTCGATGTGAGACGAAACACACCCCGAGTATTAGCTCAGGGTGTGTTTGCGCCCCTGCTCATGCGTTCGGGCCGTACTCCTCCAGCATCTCGGTGACCAGCGCCGCGATCGGCGAGCGCTCGCTACGGGTCAGCGTGATGTGCGCGAAAAGCGGGTGTCCCTTGAGCTTTTCGATCACCGCGGCCACGCCGTCGTGCCTGCCGACGCGCAGGTTGTCGCGCTGGGCCACGTCGTGGGTGAGCACGACGCGCGAACCGGTGCCCAGTCGGCTGAGCACCGTGAGCAGCACGTTGCGTTCCAGCGACTGCGCCTCGTCCACGATCACGAAGGAGTCGTGCAGCGAGCGACCGCGAATGTGGGTGAGCGGCAGCACCTCCAGCATGTCGCGGCTGAGCACCTCCTCCATCACCTCGGGCGAGGCGAGGCCGTCGAGGGTGTCGAAGACGGCCTGCGCCCACGGACCCATCTTCTCGCTCTCGCTGCCGGGCAGGTAGCCGAGGTCCTGGCCGCCGACCGCGTAGAGCGGACGGAACACCACGACCTTGCGCTGCGTGCGCCTTTCGAGCACCGCCTCCAGACCGGCGGTCAACGCCAGCGCCGATTTGCCGGTGCCCGCCTTGCCGCCGAGCGAGACGATGCCGACGCTCTCGTCCATCAGCAGATCCAGCGCGATGCGCTGTTCGGCCGAGCGCCCGTGCAGCCCGAAGGCCTCACGCTCGCGCACCAGTTGCACGCGCTTGTCCGGGGTGACCCGGCCCAGCGCGCTCGAGCTCGTGCCGAGCAGCCGGATTCCGGTGTGGCAGGGCAGTTCCCGCGCCTCGTCCAGGTCGATCACCGACTCGGCGTAGAGCTGATCGATCCGAGTGGAGGAGACGTCGATCTCGACCATCCCGGACCAACCGGAGGTCACCACGTCCTGCGCGTGATATCCGTCGGCGTGCAGACCCACCGCGCTCGCCTTGACGCGCAGCGGAATGTCCTTGGACACCATGACGACCTGGCGACCTTCAGCCGCGAGATTCAAGGCGCAGGCCAGGATCCGGGAATCGTTTGTTTCGGTGCGGAAGCCCACCGGCAGAACCGTGGGGTCGGTGTGATTGAGTTCCACCTGCAGCGTTCCGCCCTCGGTGCCGATCGGCACCTGCTCGTCCAGCCTGCCGTGCCGCAGGCGGAGGTCGTCCAGGTTGCGCAGGGCTTCCCTGGCGAACCAGCCCAGTTCGTGGTGGTGCCGCTTGGCCTCGAGTTCGCTGATGACGACCAGCGGGAGGACGACATCGTGCTCGCCGAACCTGGTGAACGCCCAGGGATCGGAGAGCAGGACCGAGGTGTCGATGACGAACGTCTTGGCACCGGGAGTGTGGGAGAGCGAGGGGCGGGCCCCCTTGGTGTCCGAAGAGACAGCGGCGCGCTTTCCTGTGCCGGCGGAACGGGAGGAGTGCGCCGAGGGGGCGGGAACGGAGCGTGCAGCAGTCACGGTGGGCTCCTTTTGTGTCCACACGGCACCCGCGTGGACGATCTCGCTGGACCGGTCCGTCCTTCTGGATCCGACTTGCGTCAGATGCCACGAGGGCCGGGTGCCGGCCCCCTCGTACTGAGTAGCTCAGTCACGGTCAGGACCTCCCGTACGAACCACACCGACGCGGTCCGCATCTCCGAAGTTACCGCCGACTGGCCGGTCTGCGCTCGGGGACCGTGAGGCGTGTCGGTGAAGATCCCGTTAACGCGCGCCTCAGCTCGGCCGCCGGATCTGTTGTCGCCGCAGCTCACCGGAGGCGAACCGTCATCTACGCCCCGGCCATTCGCGGGTTTTCGCCAGAATGCGTCCAGCCCTGCGGACCGCCTCCGTTCCGGCTATGCGCGGGGTCTTCGGCGGACTTCACCCGGCTGCGCCGACCAGGCGCACCTCCGGCTTCCGTTCCGGCAATGCGCGAGATTTTCGACGGACTTCGCCCGCCTGTGCCGACTAAAGTCGAAGCATGGCCGGTAACGAGGAATTCGAGAACCTGTCGTCCAAGGAGCTGCACGACCGGGCGGTGCGGCTGGCCGTGCGCCGCGGTGACATCAAGTACCTGTGGCAGCTGCTCACCCGCATTCCCGCCGCCGAGGCCGCCGCCGGGAACGTCGGCGACAGCGAGGCGGACATCAAGTACGTGCTGCCGCTGCTCGACAATTACATCCACGCGGGCGACGGCGCGGTGGCCGAGCAGCTGCGGCCGTTCTACCTGGACTACCTGATCGCGCATTCGTGACAGCACGGCCGCGGGCAACGCGGCCGCGACCGTCCGGCAATCGGCGCCGAAAGCCGCTGCGCCCCGGGCGAATCGATAACGGCGAGCGTGGATTCAGTGGCGGGCGAACACGGCGCGGAAGAGTCCGACGGCGGTACCGCGCAGGAAATTCTCCCAGCTGAAGTGGTCGTGCCACAGCGCGATTCGGCCGTCGCGCAGTGCGAAGGTGCCGGTCACCCAGAACCCGATCTCCACCCGGCCCAGGCGCAGGTAGTCGGTGCGGTCGGTGAGCACGATGTCACCGTCGCCCGCGATGTGGTGTATGTCGACCCGGAAGCCGAACACCGGCCGGTCGAGCCCGCGCAGCACGCCGCCGACGCGTTGGATGCCGCGCACGTCCGGTAGCGAGGTGTTCTTCCAGACGATGCCCGGGTCGAGCAGTTCCAGCGCCTCGCCGACCGCGCCGAGCTCCAGCGCGGCGAAGAATTCCCGCACGGTGGTGATGGCGTCCTGCTGCAGTTCGGGTTCGTCGTCGGACATGCTTCGACTCTAGGCCCTGTGTCGAGGTCCGGCCGGATGCCTTCGTGAATCGGATCGTCGCCTGGCAAGGCGGAGGACCTATGCCGCCGGGCCGCCCGCTGTGGTGTCGGCGGCCCGGCGCGCCACCAGGACCGCGAGGCCGTCGAGGACGCGCTCGATCCCGAAGGAGAGTGCGTCACCCGGGTCCTGTGTGTAGGGCGGGTGCGCCGCCTCCTCGGCGAAAGCCGCCTTGACCGCGGGATAGCGATCGGCGGCCGCGTCCATCGTCTCGGCGAACTGCCGGACCACCTGCTCGGCGAGATCCGTGTCGCCGACGGCGCCGACCTGCTGGGCGAGGCTGCGCACGTGGCCGTTGAGCAGGACCACGGTGTCCAGCCGCTCGGGCCCGGTGAGCCCCATGCCGTCCATCGCGGTCACGGCGGCCTCCAGCCAGCCCATCTCGTTGGGGCCGATCGGGCGCGCTCCGACCGCGACCTCGATCGTCCACGGGTGCGCGCGGTAGCGCTCGAAGATGGCCAGCGCCCAAGCGCGCAGGGCCGCCCGCCAGCGCTCGGGACCGGAGGCGTTCCCCGGCGGTTCGGGCGGCTCACCCATCGCGGCGTCGAGCATCAGCGCGATGAGCTGCTCCTTGCCGGGCACGTACCGGTACAGCGACATCTTCGTGTAGCCGAGCCGCTCGGCGAGGCGCTGCATGGACAGGTTGGCCAAGCCCTCGGCATCGGCGAGCGCGATGGCTTCGCCGACGATCCCGCCCAGCGTGAGCGAGGGCTTGGGCCCGCGCCGCGGCGGCTGCCTGGTCCCCCACAGCAGTTCGACGGTGGTCGGTGACGGCATTGGCGAATCCTCCAGGACTGACGGGTTGACCCGGAACTGTGTCTACCATACGCTGATCTGCGTCCGCCGGAAACAGAATACGTCGGACGCAATTCCTATCTCAGGAGAGATCATGCGCAACCTGTCCGTTCTCATCTCCGGCGCCGGGATCGCGGGCCCCTCGCTCGCGTACTGGCTGCGCCGCTACGGCTTCGCCGTCACCGTGGTCGAGCGCGCCGCCGCGCCGCGCCCCGGCGGGCAGGCCATCGATTTCAAGGGCCGCACGCATCGCACCGTGCTGGAGCAGATGGGCGTCTGGGACGAGATCCAGGCGCACCGCACCGGCGCCTCGGACGTCGTGTTCGTCGACGAGCGCGGCACGCGGCTGGCCGTCATGTCCGGCGATTTCACCGGCGGCGACGTCGAGATCCTGCGCGGCGACCTGGCCGAAATCCTGTACCGCCGCAGCGCGAGCGACTGCGAATACGTCTTCGGGGATTCGATCACCGGACTCACCGAGACCGCCGACGGCGTGCAGGTGACCTTCGAGCGCGGACCGGCGCGCACCTTCGATCTCGTCTTCGGCGCCGATGGAATCCATTCCCGGGTCCGGAGTCTGGCGTTCGGGCCGGAGCGCGACTTCGTGCGGCACCTCGGGCACTACTACTGCGTCGCGGGCGCGAGCCCGTGGAGCGACTCGGCGACGCCGCGCGAGCGCGCCGTCGCCTTCGGCTACAACGCGCCCGGGCTGCTCGCGATCAGCGGCGGCTCCAAGGCACAGCAGCTCTATCTGTTCGCCGCACCGGAACTGGAATACGCGCGCGACGACGTCGACGCCCAGCGGCGCATCATCGCCGAGCACTACGCCGGATTGGGCTGGGAGGTGCCGCGGATGCTCGCCGAACTCGCCGAGTTCGACGACGTGTACCTCGATTCGATGGGCCAGGTGCGGATGGACAGCTACACCGCGGGGCGGGTCGCGCTCGTCGGCGACGCGGCGTACGGAAACACGCTGGGCGGCTTCGGAACCGGGCTCGCGGTGGTCGGCGCATATGTGATCGCGGGCGAACTCGCGCTCGCCGACGGCGACCACGCCGTGGCCTTCGCGCGCTACGACGAGATCATGCGCCGATACGCCAAGATCGCGGGCAACTCCAGCGCAGGCCGGTTCCTCGCGCCGACCACCGCTTTGGGTATCCGGCTGCGCAACTGGTTCCTGGAATCGCGGCTCTTCTCGCTGATGACGAAGTACGGCGACAACGCCGCCAACGACATCGACCTGCGCGACTACCCCGCCCTGCTGGCCGCCCGCTGAACGGATTTCGCGAGTTTCGGTGGAACCGCGCCGGGCTCGGGCGCGTCTATTAGGTTCAAACAGCACTGACGGAAGGGGCCACCGCGATGGCAGTGCATGGCACCGACGGCCGCGCGATCACCAATCCCGAGAACGCGCAGAGCTTTTCCCACGCGGAGATCAAACAAGCCGCGGACCGAATGAATCCCGCCGGGCTGGCGAGCGCCCACGCCTCATGGTCCGCGCTCTCCGCCGCGGTCGGCACGGCGAGCGAACAGTTCGGCTCCGCGCTGCAACGCGCGGTCGAGCAGCGGTGGGAGGGCGCGGCGGCCGATGCGGCGGTGCGCGGCGTCCGCGACTTCGTCGCGCAGCTGGGGGAACTGGGGGCGGCGCTGGGCCGACAATCCGAGCCACTCACGGCGGCGGGGAGCGCCGCCGCCGAATTCAAGGCGGCTATACCGGATGCGGCGGCCGGGAATTCGACGGCGCCCGAGGAGCGCAACGGGCGCGAGGAGCAGGCGCGCGACGACATGCACAGGCTCTACATCCGGCCGTACGGCGCGACGGCGCCGCGCATTCCGACGCTGCCGTCGCCGGTGGGTCCGAGCGGCGGGGGAATGATGGACGGACTGCTCGGCGGAGGTGGGCGTCCGGGGTCCTCGTCCGGGGCGGCGCGGCCGGATGGAGCGCATCCGGTGACCGATTCGGAAGCGGCGGAGGGGGTTTCGGGGTCGCATCGCGACGAGGTGGTCGGCTCGTCGACGTCGTCGGAACAAGGGGCCGACGGGCAGGCATCCACCGGGGTTCAGCCCGGTGCGGGTGCACAGGGTGATCGAACCGGCAACGGAGCCCCACCGGGAGCGGGAGACCCGATCTGGAGCGGTGCGCAACCGGGGAACGGAGCACAGCCCGACGCCGGTGCGCAACCGGAGACCGGTAGACCGCCCGGGTCCCATGCGCAGCCCGAGGGAGACGCGCCGCCGCCCGATACCGGAAATGGACCCGGTGGTGGAGGCCAGCCCGAGGGCGGACCGCCGTCGGATACCGGAGCGCACGGGTCGGCGGTGACCGAGCCGGAGACCGGTCAGGGAGACGAATCGACCGAGGATCCGTCCCCCGGCGCGAACGCTCAGCCGCATGCCGATACGGATTCCGTCGCCGCGCAGTCTGTCTCGTCGCCGACAAGCACCTCGTCGGCACCGCAGTCCCCCTCGCCCGCACCTTCCTCGTCACCCACACCTTCCCCCGCACCCGTCTTCTCGACGCCGACCACTCCCCCCGCACCCACCGCCCCGCTCGGCGCATCCTCCGTCACGAGTCCGCCGTCTCCCCTCGCTTCCGCCACGCTCCACGAAACCTCCGCCCGACCCGCCGCGCCCGTCCCACTCGGATCCACCAGCGCTCCGGCGACGCCGCCACCCGGGCCCGGCTCCTCAGTACCCGCCCAACCCGCGGCCGCCCCGAACTCCGCACCGCCGTCGGGCGTTCCGGCCCGTCCGGGCGCTCCCGGTGCCACCGGCTACGCGGGCGTGATGCCGTCCGCTCCCCGGACCCGCACCGAGGAGGACGGCGAACACCGGACGGCGCGGTACCTGCGTTCCGAGGAGCACGGCCAGGAACTGATCGGCGAGACGCCCAAGACCGTCCCGCCCGCTTTGGGAGCCGACTGATGGCGCAGTGGACACTCTCGGCCGAACAGTTCGCGGCGGTGTGGTTCGGCACCGGTCTGGATCGGATGCCCTTCCCCTTCCGCTTCACCAGCCGCTACCCCGGCCTCCGCGAGTACCAGGCCTTCCAGCGCGATTTCCGCACCGAGCTGGATCACGACGAGCACATGCCGCTGCGCCGCGCCATCGATGTGCTGGCCCGACCCGATTGGCGCATCGAGCTTTTCGGCATCGACAACCGGCGGGGCGGCGCCGAGCTGCGCGCCATCGGCTGCGCGCACCGGGGCGGTTCCGGCGTCGTCGCGTTGCAGAACCCGGCGCCCGACGGCGGGAAGATCCGCCTGCGCCGCTGCCGAACCGACCAGCTCGCCACCGAACTCGTCCGGCTGCTTCCCGACCACGAACCGGGGACCGTCGCCGAAAGGACCTATCTCCTGGACGATCTCGCCGACGACCGCCCCGCCCCCTTCGGCTCGGCACCGGCCGCCGGGACCCGGGACCGCTACCGCCGCTTCTGGCGGCAGTCGTGCACCACCCGAGGCACCGTCACCGTTCTGCTCGGCCCCCGCAACGCCGACCCACTGCGCACCGGCAAACTCCGCTGGATCGACACCGACGACGGGCGCTACTGCGAGATCCCCGCCAACCGCGCCCTCATGATCCGCCCCGGCTCCAGCGCCGACATCGGCCGCTACCTGGACGAATCGATCATTCGAGCGCGGGCCCGCATGGACGGGTAGCCATTCGTCACCGAGCCCGTCCGCAATCGTGACGACCAGTGCGATGGCCTCGGTCGACAGCCGGGTCAGGTAGCTGCGTCGGCGCTCTTGTCGGTGGCCACGTCACGAGCTGTTGCTGGGGGCAGGGTGGCGGAGGCGAGGATCGCGAGTTTGTCGGCGTCGTCGCTTCCGGTGTCGGCGTGGTACATGACGAGCATCATTCCGTTGGTACTGGTGATGAGGAGCTTCTCGCGGTTGAGAACCAGGCGGCCGACCTGGGGGTGGTCGAAGCGCATGAGCGTGCCCTGTCGCGGTTTGACGTCGTGCCGGGCCCAGAGCCGGAGGAAGCGGGGGCTGGCGAGGGAAAGTTCGCCGACGAGCTCGATGAAGCGGGGATCGTCGATGTCGGTGCCGACCGACTGTCGGAAGCCCGCGATCAGACCCTCGGTGGCGATCTCCCAGTCCGGGAACAGGGAGCGCTCGGCGGGATCGAGGAACACATCGCGCAGCCTGTTGGCTCCGACCGTGAGGCGCGGCGACAGCGCCGTGGCCAGGGGATTGGCGGCGAGGACGTCGAGGTAGCGCCCTTCCACGAACGCTGGCAGCGGAAGAGTTCCCAGAAGCTTCACGATGCTGGGCGGCACGGTCTCCTTGACCGGTCGCCGTCGGCGTCGGGGCTTGTCGGCGGCGAGCCCGAGCAGGTAAGCGCTGGTGTCCTCGTCGAGTTGCAGTACGCGGGAGATGGATTCGAGGACCTGGACCGAAGGCTTGCGGTCGCGGCCTTGCTCGAGGCGCAGGTAGTAGTCGGCGCTGATGCCGGCGAGCATGGCGACCTCCTCGCGGCGCAGGCCGGGGACCCGCCGCACACCCAGGACGGGGATCCCGACCTGCTCAGGGGTCACGAGCTCGCGGCGGGCGCGCAGGTAATCGCCCAGCAAGTTCTGTTCACCGGTCACGTCCCCACCGTAATCCGCGAGGCCGGAACGTGACTGGTCCTGACACCCCCAGGAACGCGAAGGCGCTGGCTGTCGGCCTGCCCGACACGGAACATGGCGGTTATGACCCAGCAACTCGTGCTTGTCACCGGCGGATCGGGCTTCATCGCCGGTCACTGCATTCTCCAACTCCTCGAACAGGGCTACCGCGTGCGCACCACGGTCAGGTCCCTGCGCCGCGAGCCCGCTGTGCGATCCGTGCTCACCGACGCGGGCATGGCGAGCGGCGACAACTTGAGCTTCGCCGCCGCCGACCTCACTGACGACGCCGGCTGGGCCGAAGCCGTCGCCGACGTCGACTTCGTACTGCACGTCGCCTCCCCCGTCCAACCCGGACACGTCCACAACGAGGACGACCTGGTCCTCCCCGCCCGCGAAGGCGCCCTGCGAGTCCTGCGCGCCTCCCGCGACGCCGGTGTCGAGCGCGTCGTCCTCACCTCCGCGTTCCACGCCGTCAGCTGGGGCCACCCGCACGACGGCCACGTCTTCACCGAGACCGACTGGACCCTCCTCAACGGCCCCGGCGTCGACGCGTACGCCAAGAGCAAGACCCTCGCCGAGCGTGCCGCCTGGGACTTCATCGACGCCGAGGGGGGTTCGATGGAACTGTCCACGTTGCTCCCCGTCGCAACGATGGGGCCTGTCATGGGCGCGGACGTCTCGGGTTCGAACCACCTCATCCAGGCGCTACTGGGCGGCGAAATGCCTGGTCTCCCAAACCTTTTCATCCCGATCGTCGATGTACGCGACGTGGCCGCGGCACATATCCTGGCGATGACGACGCCGGAGGCCGCCAGCCAGCGCTTCCTGCTCTCGAACGGGCCGGCGATCCCGATGAAGGAGATCGCCGCCATCATCAGGGCACACCTCGGCGACGCAGCCGACAACGTCCCGACCCGCAACATCCCGAACATCATCGTGCGGATCGGCGCCGTGTTCTCCACACAACTGCGTTCTGTCGCGCCCGACCTCGGCTACGCCAAGAAGACCTCCAACGAGAAGGCCCGCCGCGTACTGGGCTGGCGGACGCGCAACCCCGAGGACGCCATCATCACCGCCGCGCAGAGCATGACAGCGAAAAACCTGGTGAAAAAGCAGTGAAGAGGACCGCCCCGGCGCCCTGGCTGCACACAAATTGCACCGCCGCCACCAGCGCCGGCAACCGACAGGAACGACCCGCATGAGCAAGCAACAACGCGCCCGGCTCGACGCGATGCTCCGACAGCCCCGACCGCAAGGCCCGCAATCGGTCGAGGCGTTCCGAGACCGATTCAAGGCGACGATGGACCAGATGATCATCCCGGGTGGCCTCCGCACCACGCGGACGACGCTCGGCGACCGACCCGCACTGCACGTCGAGCCGGACAACAACCCACGCCCCGCAACGATCCTGTACTTCCATGGCGGCGGCTGGGTGGCCGGTTCCCCCCAGACCGCGCTCTCGTTGACCGGGAACCTCGTGGCCAAGACCGGGTTCAGGTCGTACTCACTGGACTACCGGCTCGCCCCTGAGCACCCGCTCCCAGCCGCGATCGACGACGCACTCAGCGCCTACCGCGCCCTCCTCGACAGCGGGCACGATCCCTCGGCCATCGCGTTCGCCGGAGACTCCGCCGGCGGCGGCCTCACCGTCACCACCTGCCTCGCCGCCCGCGACGCAGGACTCCCGCTACCCGCCGCGATCGTCGCCTTCTCCCCATCCCTCGACGCCACCGGGTCGGGCGAGAGCATGGACACCAAAGCAGGTATCGACCCGATCTTCACCCGTGAGTACCTCGAGGAAACCATCGCCCCCCTCTACCTCGCCGGGCAGGACCCACACCAGCCGATGGCGAGCCCGGCCCTGTGCGCCGACCCGACAGGTCTCCCGCCGATGCTCCTCCAGGCCGGTACCAACGAGGTCCTCCTGGACGACTCGACCCGCATGGCCGCTCGCGCCCGCGACGCCGGCGTGAACGTGATCCTCGACATCACCGCCGACGTGCCCCACGTCTTCCAGTCCTACGCCGGCGTTCTCGACGAAGCCGACCAGGCACTCGAGCGCGCAGCCCTCTTCCTGACCCAACACATCCGCAGCAGCAACACAGCAGCCACGCCACCACGGTCAGCGTGACCCACGGCGATCCCGCGTCAGTTCCGACAGCGCAGCGAAAGGCGAACGCCCCCACGGTGTCCCGTGAGGGCGTTCGCCAAAGGCACGGCTCAGCCGAGCAGGCGCCAGTCCTCCAGGCCCTGGTAGAGCGGCACGCTCTGGGCCAGCTTGGTGACGCGGCCGCGCAGGGTCTCGACGTCGGAGCCGCCGACCAGTGCGGTGGCGATGGTGTCGGCGACCTCGGTGAACTCGGCGTCGCCGAAGCCGCGGGTGGCCAGTGCGGCGGTGCCGATGCGCAGGCCGGAGGTGACCATCGGCGGGCGCGGGTCGAACGGAACGGCGTTGCGGTTCACCGTGATACCGATCTCGTGCAGCAGATCCTCGCCCTGCTGGCCGTCGATCGCGGAGTTGCGCAGGTCGACGAGCACCAGGTGCACGTCGGTGCCGCCGGTGAGCACGCTGATGCCCTTGTCCTTGACGTCGGCGCCGTTGAGGCGCTCGGCCAGGATCTTGGCGCCCGAGAGGGTGCGCTCCTGGCGGTCACGGAACTCGTCGGTGGCGGCGATCTTGAACGCGGCGGCCTTGGCGGCGATGGCGTGCATGAGCGGGCCGCCCTGCTGGCCCGGGAACACCGAGCTGTTCAGCTTCTTGGCGAACTCCTGCTTGGCCAGGATCAGGCCGGAACGCGGACCACCGAGGGTCTTGTGCACGGTGGAGGAGACGACGTCGGCGTAGGGCACCGGGGAGGGGTGCAGACCGGCGGCGACCAGACCGGCGAAGTGCGCCATGTCCACCCACAGGTAGGCGCCCACCTCGTCGGCGATCTCGCGGAATGCGGCGAAGTCCTGGTGACGCGGGTAGGCCGACCAGCCCGCGACGATCACCTTCGGCTGTGCCTCCAGCGCGATCTTGCGGACCTCGTCCATGTCGACGCGGTGGTCTTCCTTGCTCACCCCGTACGAGTGCACCTCGTAGAGCTTGCCGGAGAAGTTCAGCCGCATGCCGTGAGTCAGGTGACCGCCGTGCGCGAGGTCGAGGCCGAGCAGCTTCTCACCCGGGTTCATCAGCGCCATCAGCACCGCGGCGTTGGCCTGCGCACCGGAATGCGGCTGCACGTTCGCGAATTCGGCGCCGAACAGTTCCTTGACGCGGTCGCGGGCGAGGGTCTCGACGACATCGACGTGCTCGCAGCCACCGTAGTAGCGACGGCCCGGGTAGCCCTCGGCGTACTTGTTGGTCAGCACGCTGCCCTGTGCCTGCAGCACGGCGCGCGGCACGAAGTTCTCCGAGGCGATCATTTCCAGGGTGTCGCGCTCGCGGGCGAGCTCGCCTGCCATCGCGGCAGCGAGCTCGGGATCGAGCTCACCGAGGGACTGGGTATTGACAGAGGCGGTCGTCTGCGTCACGGGCCTCAGTCTATTGGGGCCTGGTCGGGCTTCCGGCAGGGGGTTGGCGGTCCGTTCACCCGGCGCGGAGCAAGATCACGAGGTTGTCCCGTACATCGTCGAGCGGGCGGGTCGATTTCGTCGCGCGCGCCTGGACGATCGCACCCTCCACGGCGCTGATCACGAAGCTCGCCAGTGAGCTCGCTCGCGCGGCGTCGACGCCGCGGTTCGCCAGGGCGGCGGCCAGCACTTCGGTCCAGCCCGCGAAGGCGATGCCCGCGGCGGCCTGGACACCGGGCTCGGATTCGGCCAGCGCGGCGCCGACGATCGGACAACCGGCGACGAAGCCGCTGGATTCCAATGCCTGCTTCCACCAGCCGACCAGCGCGCCGACCCAGCCCTCCGGCTCGCCGGTCCGGGTCAGCGCTTCGATGACGGCGGACATCCTGCGGCCCGCCACCTCGGTCGCGGTCGCGACCAGCTCGCTCTTGCCCGAAGGAAAGTGCTGGTAGAGCGAGTTGCGCGAGGTATTGCTCCGGTCGAGCAGCGCGGCCAGCCCTGCGCCGTGCACACCCTGCTCACGCACCAGTTCGATGGCGCCCTCGATCAACCGCGCGCGCGGACCCTGCGTCATGACCTTCCTCTCCGGCAGCTTGCGTGAACCGATCGGTCCATGCTCCAATCATGACAGATGTGGACCGATCGGTTCATCGAAAGGACGGAAATCCATGAATGCGCCCGCGCAGATCGATCCGGCCCGCCTTTCGGGCCTCGAATTGCTGAAGATCGCGATGACGCTGAAGGACCGTCCGCCGTTCATCGGCGACCTGCTCGGCATGGAGGCCGAGACGCTCGAGCACGGCAAGGTGGTGTTCAGCCTGCAGACCCGCCAGGAGTTCGCCAATCCGCTCGGCAGCACGCACGGCGGCATCTGCGCGACGCTGCTCGACTCCGTGATGGGCTGCGCGGTGCACAGCACCCTGGAAGCCGGCGTCGGCTACAGCACGCTGGAGCTCAAGGTCAACTACATCCGCTCGGTGCCCACCGACGGCCGCAAGCTCACCGCCACCGGCACCACCATCCACGTCGGTCGCACCACCGCGACGGCCGAGGGTCGCGTCGTCGACGACCAGGGCCGCCTCGTCGCCCACGCCACCACCACCTGCGTCATCTTCCGCTGAGGAGCATCGCCGTGACCGAACGTGACACCCTGCGAAAGTTCAAGCGGGAGAGGCTGATCGGCCGCTACATCGCGAACCCCGCGGTGGCGGCGCTCGACCGGCTCGGCATCCGCACCGCGCTGGTCTCCGAGCTGGAGACCACCGGCGCGAAAACCGGCCTGCCCCGGCGAGTTCCGGTGACGGCGTCGTTCGACGACGCGGGCGCCTGGATCATCTGCCAGCACGGACCGCGTGCGGGCTGGGCGCGCAACATCACCGCCGACCCCCGGGTCCGGCTGCGCCGCGGCGACCGCTGGTACACGGGAACCGCGGCGTTCGTCCCCGACGACGACGTGGTGGCCAGGGCACGCAGCTTCGCCACCGGCAGGATCGCCCGGCCGGTCCTGGCGTGGACGATCAAGGCGCTGGAGACCGAGCCGATCTCGGTGCGCGTCACCTTCTCGGCGGCCTGAGCTCCCTGCCAACGCTTTTGGGGGCAGCTCGGAGCGTAACGAGGCGGATGGGGCGGACCGGTTTCACAGGTGACGTCGTCCCCGTCGAATCACCGAGGAGATCACCGTGCTTCATCTCGCCTCCGTCCCCAGCAACCCGATCGAAGCGCTGCTGCGGACGCTGTCCCTGCTGATGTGTTCCCTTTCCTCCGGCGAGGGGTGCGCGGTCATTCAGTGACGAACCGCGCGCCCACGCCGTACCTTGCCGTTCACATTTCGCGCAGTGCGCCGGGGGTGAGCGGCTCGTCGAGCAGTCGCCGGAAACGGTCGGCGCGGTCGTCCGCGTCGACGGCGCGGTCCAGCCAGCCGCCGAGCAGGCGATATCCCTCGACATAGGTGCTGATGTAGGCGCGCCACAGCGGCGAGGAGAGGAACCGCAGCGACTGACGCGCCCGCTCCGGCGTCACCAGATTCCACCGCTGCAAGAACTCCGCGACCTCGGTCTCGTCGCGGCGCCGATCGTGCAGCAGCAGGGCCGCGTCCTGGCGCACGGAGAGCAGTTTGGCCGAGGCCGTCGACAGGCGCTCGGCGCGGTCGCCGTCGAAACGCAGACCGAGGTCGGCGTAGATCTCCTGCGCCCACTTGCCCCAGCCGGGCCCCACGATCGAGCGCAGCGCCTGATCCGCGAGGCCCTCGGCCATCAGACACTGGGGCGTGTTGACCACGAACAAGGTCTGCTCGGCCTGCCCGGCCGCCACCAGACCGGCCTCCTTGCGGCAGTGCTCGGTGTGGTGGCCGGGGTAGGACTCGTGCGCGATCAGGTGCGGCAGGTTCGCCATGTGCTGCTTCAGATCGGAGTTGATCGCGACCGTGGAGCGGTAGTTGCCCAGGTAGTAATTGAATCCGGACCACGGCTTGTCGCCGACCACCTCGTAGGTGACGTGCTCGTGGTCGGGCAGCGGATAGCGTTCGCGCACCAGCTCGCGCAGCGCGCCGGAGAATGCCTCGACACAGTCGCGCAGCCGCTCCGGCGGAATCTCGTCGGCCTTGCGGTGTGCGGCGACCCGCTCGGCCAGCAGTCCGTCGCCCGCGAGCACCTCGTCCATCTGACGGTGCGCGTCGCGATAGTCCTCGATGTCGCCGGGCGCGATGTCGACGTCGAAGTAGGCGAGCACCTCGTCGACGAAGCCGATGTTCTCGCCGGCGAACTTGCGACCCGAGCACTCCAGCGCGCGCAGGTGCACGTCGAGGAACTCGGTGCGCTCCGGCGCGAGACCCGCGTCGGGCAGCGCCGCGCGCAGGTCGGCGGCGCGCCGGGCCAAGTCGCGGGGCTGGGGTGCGGGGGCGTTGTCCACCTCGCGGCGCAGCCGCGGATCGCCGGTGTAGGCGTCGACGAAACCTTCCTCGAGCCGGTCGAAGGCCAGGCCGAGTCGCAGGTACTCGGTGACGAGCGGATGCGCTTCCATGCCAGCCGACACTAGCGGGTGCCGCGCACGGTATCGAGGTGGTTACCAGCCGGTAGCGGCACCCCCCGTTTCACACAATGGTGAAGCGGAGGAGAATTCGACCATGCGGCGAGAGCTAGATCGAATCTCACAGGGCCGAACCGGCTTGTGTGCGTGTTTGCCGAAATGGAGCGTCGGGTAAGTGGCACGAATGAGCGAGCCGAGCCCCTATGTGGAATTCGACCGTAAGCAGTGGCGAACGCTGCGCAAATCGACTCCGCTGGTGCTCACCGAGGAAGAACTGATCGGCCTGCGCGGCCTCGGCGAACAGATCGACCTCGAGGAAGTCGCGGAGGTCTATCTGCCGCTCGCTCGTCTCATCCACCTCCAGGTGGCCGCCCGGCAGCGCCTGTTCGCCGCCACCGCCACCTTCCTCGGGGAGAAGCACCCGGATCAGCAGGTGCCGTTCGTGATCGGCGTCGCGGGCAGCGTCGCGGTCGGAAAGTCGACTACTGCGCGTGTGCTGCAGGCGTTGCTGGCCCGCTGGGATCACCATCCGCGTGTGGATTTGGTCACAACCGACGGGTTCCTCTACCCCACCGCCGAACTCACCCGGCGCGGCATCATGCACCGCAAGGGTTTTCCGGAGAGCTACGACCGGCGCAAACTACTGCGCTTCGTCACCGAGGTGAAATCGGGTGCGCCCGAGGTGTGCGCCCCGGTGTATTCGCACAATTCCTACGACATCGTGCCCGGCAAATTGCACTGCGTGCGTCAGCCGGACATCCTCATCGTCGAGGGACTGAATGTGCTGCAAACCGGTCCGCGCCTGATGGTTTCGGATCTGTTCGATTTCTCCATCTACGTCGACGCGCGTATCGAGGACATCGAAAAGTGGTATGTGCAAAGGTTTCTCACCCTGCGCAAGACCGCCTTCGCCGACCCCAACGCCCACTTCCACCACTACGCGGGCTTCACCGACGACCAGGCGACCGCCACCGCCAAGGAGATCTGGAACTCCACCAACCGCCCCAACCTGGTCGAGAACATCCTCCCCACCCGCCCCCGCGCCACCCTCGTCCTCCGCAAGGACGCCGACCACAGCATCAACCGCCTCCGGCTTCGGAAGTTGTAAATCACCTCCCCACAACGGGTTACGCTGCGAACGGGAGTACCATCCAGCCAGTAGCAAACAGCTGCAATCCCCCAGCCCCTAGTTCCTATCGCCTATCTCCTTGCTGCCCAAGGGTTTCCAGCCTGCACGCGGCAAGCTAGTATCGAGGCGATCGATGCGGGGGCACAACGGGGGTACTGTGCAATCTCTGACGTGGTGGCGATTCTTGACGATTCCGGCCGCCTTCGCTGCGGCATATCCGTTCATGGGCGTGTACATCGGCACCTTCCCTGACCACGAGCTGATTCCCTACCCGTGGAACTGGCGCACGGTGGCGCTTGCGGCACCGCTGATTTCGGCTGTTGTGTGGTGGAAGTTTCCACGCGCTCGCGACGAAGCCGTCGCATTCGTGGCGGGGGTCTGGGCGTGGACCGCGGTCTTCGTCAGCATCTTCTTGGGTCTGTAAACCCCTACAACCGCCATGCCTGGTCCAACCGGCTCGCCACATCGATGTCGAGCACCGCCGCGATGTGCGGTTTGCGGATTTCGGTGGCGATGTAGCGGGCGACGAAGCGGCGGATCTCGTGGTCGACGCCGACGAGGACGCGCAGGAGTTGGGCGCGTTTGGTGCCCGCGGCCACGTTGACGTGCACGTCGCGCCGGCGAGGTTCGGCGATGTCGATGAGGACCCGGAGCGGCTCGGCGGTACGGGCGGTGAGGTGCAGGTGAACCGTGCCGTCCACCTCGAAGCGGTGCCGATCGATGCCGAGGTCGACGAGCATGCCGACGCGCAGCGGGAGGACCAGTTCGAAGGTGATGACCTCGTCGAGGCGGCGGTGCACGCGCGGAATGCCAAGGCGCACATGGGCGACGACCTTGGCCAGCCGCGCCGGGCCGACCCGCAAGGGGCCGACATCGAATGCCGCGCCGGTCAGCTCGCCGAACGCGGCGGCGACGCGTTCCTCGGACACGGCGTACTCGAGGAAGCGGCGGCCGAACTCCTCGTAACCGATCTGCCGACCCGGTCCGTCACCGTTCGGCGCCGGGGCGGGCGCCGGCGGGGTCTGCGTCAGAACATGCACAGACCGGACGGTACTGGAAGGTGGCCGTTTCAGACCCCGAAACGGCGATGTCGAGCCGCGTAATCGCGCAAGGCGCGGAGAAAATCCACCCGGCGGAACTCGGGCCAGTAGACCTCGGTGAACCATATTTCCGAGTATGCGCTCTGCCACAGCAGGAAGCCCGAAAGCCGCTGCTCACCCGAGGTGCGGATGACCAGATCCGGATCCGGCTGACCCGAGGTGTACAGATGCTGACCGATGGCGTTGACGGTGATCGACTGCACCAGATCCTCGCCGGTCTCCCCCGCCGCCATCTCCTGGCGCACCAGCGACCGCACCGCGTCGGTGATCTCCTGACGCCCGCCGTATCCGACCGCCACATTGACGTGCACGCCCTTGCGCCCCTCGGTGCCTTCCGCCGCGGTCCGCAACCGCTTGGCGATCAGCTCGGGAAACCCGTCGAGCGAACCGACGATCCGCACGCTCCAATCCCGTTCGGGCGCCGAGAGCTCCTCGACCACATCGGTGATCACCTCGAACAGCGTTTCCAGCTCGTCGGGGTCACGCTGGAGATTCTCGGTCGAGAGCAGGTAGACGGTGACCATCTCGATGCCCTCGTCCGAACACCAGCCGACCAGCTCCGCGATCTTCAGCGCACCGACGCGGTGGCCGTGACTCACGTCGGTGAAACCGTTCTCCCTGGCCCACCGGCGATTGCCGTCGCACATGACCGCGACGTGGCGTGGGTGTTGTTTATCGGCCAGCTGCTTGGACAGCCGGGCCTCGTAGATGCGGTAGGGCAGACCACGCACCCGGCTCCGAAGCTCCACGGCGTCCAACAGTACGCCTCGAAGGCACGATCACGGCATCGGCCGCGATTCCCCGGTACAGTGACAGCCGGAGTCAACCTACGGTCGCGTAGGTTACTCACCAGTTAACTAGGAGGTCACTCACGTGTCCGAATCTGTCGGCGCCGCCGACGCGGAGCTGGTCGGAACCTCTCCGGCGGAGGCGCTCGTCGCGCTGGTGAAGCCGCGGATGCGCGGCTGGATCCACACCTGGGCGGTCGGCATCGCCGCGATCGCGGGGATCACACTGGTCGCCGAGGCGGCCACCGTGTCCGCGACGGCGGGCTGGTCCACCCTGGTGTATGGCCTCACGGTGTGCGGATTGTTCGGCATCAGCGCCGTCTACCACCGCATCACGTGGCAGACCCCGCGCACCCGCATCAGGATGAAGCGCGCGGACCACTCGATGATCTTCCTGTTCATCGCGGGCAGCTACACCCCGTTCGCGCTGCTCGGCCTGCCGGGAAGCACCGGGCAGACGCTGCTCGCGGTGGTCTGGGCCGGCGCGCTCGCGGGCGTCGCGCTGAAACTCCTGTGGCCGACCGCGCCACGCTGGGTCGGCGTACCGCTGTATCTGCTGCTCGGCTGGGCGATCGTGCCGGTGGCCGGGCAGCTCAACGACCAGATCGGCATCGCGCCGCTGATCCTGCTACTGATCGGCGGGCTGATCTACAGCGGCGGCGCCATCCTCTACGCCACCAAGTGGCCCAATCCGTGGCCGACGGTCTTCGGGCATCACGAGTTCTTCCACGCCGCGACGGTGCTCGCGGCGCTGAGCCACTACATCGCGATCTGGTTGGTGGTGCTGCGCTGAGTTGTCGAAGCTGCGCTGAGTCGTCGGGAGCCGCGCTGAGCGGTCGTCGGCGCTGTGCTGAGCCGTTGGAGCTCGCCGGGTCGTCGAGAGCGCCGCGCTGAGTTGTCGGAGCTGCGTGAGTTTCGCATTGCCGCCCCTCCGCCGAGATTCGGCCGGATAAGCTGCTCTTTCGTGTCACTTCTCGCCGCCTGTACCCGGTCGACGTTCTCGGCGGGTGGTCGCGCGTCGTGATCGCCAAGCTCGTCGTCTGGGCGCTGAAGGCCCGCTGGGGTCTGTCGGCGGTGGTCATCACCGCGAACCTCAGCGGTCTCGCCGTGATCGTCACCGGGCTGTGGCTGAGCGGGTTCTTCGGCAGGCTCGGTGCGGACTGGATGCGCACCATGGCCCTGGTCGCGATCTATCCGCTGATCGGACTCCTGGCCGGTGTCGGGTTGGCGATGCGCGACCGGGGCAAATACTTCGGCTGGCTAGACCAGACCCGCAAGCCGACGCCCGAGGAAGCGAGCAGACTGCTGCGGCTGCCGATCGCGATCACCGTCCGGGCGCTCGCCCTCTGGATACCGGGCGTGATCGTGGTGACGGCCACCTTCACCCACCTGACCGAGATCGACGCACCCGGCGTGACGGCGGCGCTGTTCACCCTCGGCGCGTTGCAGTCGGCGGCGGTGACCTTCCTGATCGTGGACCGGCTGATCCGGCCGACCATTCCGGTGGTGTCCGCCGTGCTGAGCGACACCATGCACTGGAGTTCCTCGGTGCTCATGCGGGTCGTCGTCACGTGGGCGGTCGCGGGGGCCATGCCGCTCGCCATGCTGATCGCGGTACTCGCCGACCCGGCCACGCCCGCGTCGGACCGCATACGCACCGCCATCTATCTGTCCGCGGTGGGCATCAGCGTCGGCGCGCTGGCCACCGCCATTTTGGCCCGCGCGGTGGCGAGCCCGATGCGGACGCTGCGGCTGGCGCTGGATCTGATCAGCAGGGGCGAGACGAACGTCCGGGTGCCGGTCGGCAGCAGCAGCGAGATCGGGCGGCTCGAGCACACGGTCAACGAGCTGGCCGCGAACCTGCGCGAACGCGAACGGATGCGCGCGGTGTTCGGCAGGCATGTCGGCGCGCAGGTGGCCGAGCGGGCGCTCACCGGAGGCATGGACCTGACCGGTGACGTGCGGGTCGTCTCCGCGCTCTTCGTGGACGTGACCGGATCGGTCGCGTTGTCCACCGGCCTGCCGCCGCAGGAGTTCGTCACCAAGCTGAACCGGCTGCTCTCCATCGTCGTCGCCGCGACCGAGGACAACGACGGACTGGTCAACAAATTCGAGGGCGACGCCGCGCTGTGCATCTTCGGCGCGCCGATCGCGCTGCGGGACAACGCGACTCCGGCGCTCCGCGCCGCCCGCCGGATCCGCGACGAGGTGACCGCGAGCGGCGAGCTGGACATCGGCATCGGCGTCGCGCACGGCCAGGTCTTCGCGGGGGACGTCGGCACCGACACCCGCCTGGAGTTCACCGTCATCGGCGACGCGGTCAACGAGGCCGCCCGCCTGACCACCGAGGCCAAGGAGGCGCCCCGCCGAATCCTGGTGAGCGGCGCGGTGATCGAGGCCGCGGCCCCGCACGAGCGCGAGCAGTGGACCCTGTACGACAACATCCTGCTGCGCGGCATGCAGGAACCGACAGCCTGCTGGACCGACACCGAGCAACCCGCGATCCAGGGCGATGATGCCCCGGAACCCGCGCTCGGCCGCGACGAAAGCCGCGTGCCCAACCGCATCACCCCGGAACCCACACCCGGGAGCGCCGACAGCCGCGCGTCCGACAACACCACGCTCGAACCCGCACTCGACGACGTCGAGGACCGCGTGCCGTCCGATGCCAAGCACCCCACGCCCCTGGGCGACGACGGCCCGGAACCCACACTCGGCCGCGACGAAAGCCGCGTGCCCAACCGCATCACCCCGGAACGCACACCCGGGAGCGCCGACAGCCGCGCGTCCGACAACACTACCCCGCAACCCACGCCCGAAAGCGCCGACGACCGCGCGCTCACCAATGCCACTCCGGAACCTGCACCCGGCGGCGCTGACAGCGGTGCGACTGGCGACTCCGCCCCGGAACCGGTCGCCAACACCGCACCCGAACCCGAACCCGCCGCCGATAACGCCGACGATCCGGCACCGATCAGCGCCGTTGCCGAAATACGAAGCGCCGCAACGGAAGCCGAGTAGCCGGGCGCGCGCGGCCGATCCCGGCGGCGGTATCGGTCAGGCGCTGCGAGGTTTGCCGAACTCTTCGATCAGCACCGGATACTGCTCACCGCCGTGCCCGGCGGCGATCGCGCGGTCGGCCATCGCCTTGATCAACTTCGGCAGTTCGGCGTTGACACCCACCGCCTCGCTCTCCTCTATCAAGTGCGCCATCGCCCGCGCGTCGGTCTCCAGCGCGGACACTTCGGCCGGGAAAGACCCGTTGTCGATCTGCTCGGCATACCCGGGCAGCCACTCGGCCACACCGGCGGCGATCTGCCGCGCGAACGGCGCGTAGGTCGCCGCGTCGACACCGGCCGTCCTGAGCAGCGCGGTGCCCTGGAGCCAAGCGTTCAAGACGCTCCACATCATGGCCAGGCCCGCCACGTCGTACAGGGACGCCAGCCCGTGATCCGCACCGAGATAGGCAACGGTGCCGAGCGCGTCGAGTGTCGGCTTGTGCGCGTCGAAGTCCGGCTGCGGCCCGCTGTGCAGAATCACCGCCTCGGCGGTGCCGATCGCGGGCGGGATGGCCATGATGGCGCCGTCCAGGTAGTTGGCGCCGCGCTCCCCGGCCCATCGGGCGGCTTCCCTGGCCTGGGCCGAGCTGCCCGAGGTCAGGTTGATCACTGTCGTTCCGTCCAGGTCGATTTCGCTGCCGCCGAGCAGTTCGTACACCGCCTGGTAGTCGGTGACGCAGAGGATCGTCAAGGAGCTCGCCGCGAGCGCGTCGGCGACCGTCGGCGCCAGCCGTGCGCCCTCGGCCACCAGCCGGTCGGCCTTCGAGGTCGTGCGGTTCCACACGGTTGTGGGATGCCCGGCTTTCAGGAACGCGCCCGCGAGCGCCTGCCCCATCAGTCCGAGTCCGATGACTGTCACGGGTGTTTCGGTGTTGTTCATGGCAGCATCGTCATCGTTGATACCGGTGTGAAGGTCAAGCGAGGATTCGATGCGAATCGGGGAACTGAGTCGTCGGACGGGCGTCAACGCTCACCAGTTGCGCTACTACGAGGCGCAGGGTCTGCTGGAGGCCGATCGCGGCGCGAACGGTTACCGCGAGTTCGACGAGAGCGCCGTGCTGCGGGTGAAGCAGATCCGGCACCTGCTCCGTGCGGGTCTGTCGTCCGAGGACATCGCGTATCTGCTGCCCTGCGCGGTCGGCGAGGCCCCCGAGCTGCCCGGGTGTCCCGAGCTGCTGGCCGCGATGCGTTCCCGGCTGAAGCGACTGAACGATCAGATGGACCGGCTCGCTCGATCCCGCGACGCGCTCACCGGCTACATCGACGCGGCCGAGCGCATGGGCGGCGACAACTATCCGCCCTTCGACGATGCCGCCGTGCAGCGCGTCCCCGCCTGAGCAGCTTGCGCGCCGGAACATTCACCACCGCACCGAACTTCACCTTCGAGCGCACCGCGGTCTGCCGAAGCCGGGCGCGTTCGCGCCGACGGCATCCGGCAGCCACCGTGCCGGGCGATGGTGAGCGGCACAGTGATTCGGAGTCGCCCGTACGAATTCAGCTGCGGGCCAGCGACTCCCGCAGATCCTCTGCCGTGGTGACCGGCAGGTCGCAGACCGACCCGCGGCAGACATAGGCCGCCGCTGCGCCCGCCACCAACGGCCGATCGACGAGCAGCGGTGCGGAATCCGGCGCTCCGGCCAGAACGACCGAGCCGCCAGGCGCGAGCTCGCGCGCCACGGCGAGCAATTCCGTTGCGGTGTCGGCATTCTCTGCCACCGCGGCGACGGCGATCTGGACCGGACCGCGCAGGGCGGCTTCCGCCACGGTGAGCCACTGGCCCGCCGAGCGCGGCGCGCGAGCGAGCACGACCGCGCCGCGCCGGAGCGTCGTTTCCGCGAGTTCCCGGTAGCGCGCCGCCCGCTCGACATCGCTGACCGCGGCGGCGGTGAGCAGCGCCTCGGCGAGTGCCGACGCACCGGCCGGGGTGGCGCCGTCGATCGGGTCGCGCGGACGGGCGACGAGGGTTTCGGCGTCGTCGGCGGTGTCGAACCAGCTGCCGGGCGCCTCGGCATCGGCGAAGCGTTCGACGGCGGTGTCCAGCAGCCGCTGCGCCTGATCGAGCCGCTCCGGATCGCCGGTGGCCTGATACAGCGCGAGCAGGCCGGTGACCAGCCAGCCGTAGTCCTCGAGCACGCCCGCCGAAGCGCCGACCGCACCGCCCAGCGAGGCCCGCCGCACCCGCCCGTCGACCACGTGCTCGGCGAGCAGGAACCGCGCGCAGCGATCAGCGGCCGCCACCCAATCCGGCCGTCCGAGTGCCGAACCCGCCTCGGCGAGCGCGGTGATCGCCATGCCGTTCCACGCGGTGACCACCTTGTCGTCGCGGGCGGGCTGCGGGCGACGGCCGCGTTCGGTGCGCAACGTCTCCCTGATCCGGTCGAACCGCTCCTGCTCGGCCGCGTCCCGCGGATCGCGGTAGCGGGTGAGCACCGAGGTGCCCTGTTCGAAGTTCCCCGCCGTCGTCACGCCGAAAACGTCTGCGGCCCAAGCACCGTCGATGGGACCGAGCGCGCCGACCAGTTCCGCGGGCGTCCACACGTAGGTCGCGCCCTCGACGCCGGGGCCGCCCGGTTCGAGATGTGTGTCGGCGTCGAGCGCGGAGGCGAACCCGCCGTGCTCGGTCCCGAGATCGTCGAGGATGAAGTGCGCGGTCTCGCAGGTGATACGCAGCGCGAGCGAGTCTTGCGCGTGCGGCGTGCGACGCGCCAGATGCGCGTAGCCGCGCAGCAATTGCGCGTTGTCGTACAGCATCTTCTCGAAATGCGGTATGAGCCAGCGATTGTCGACCGAGTAGCGGGCGAAACCGCCGCGCAGCTGGTCGTAGATGCCGCCGCGCGCCATCGCGTCGGCCGCGCGCTGCACGACATCGCGCACGGCCTGGTCGCCCGTGCGCTCCCAGCTGCGCAGCAGCCCCTCGAGCAGCGCGGACGGCGGAAACTTCGGCGCCCTCCCGAACCCGCCGTGCTCGGCGTCCTCGTCGCGCAGCACCGCCGCCACCGCGTGGTCGAGCAGCGCGGCGGAGAGGGTCAGATCGGCGTCGGGCAGACCGGCGGCCTGCGCCCGCAGGGCCTCGGCGATCTGCGCCGACGCCTTGTCGACATCCTCGCGCCGGTTGCGCCAGGTGTCACCGACGGCGGTGAGCACCTCGGCGAACGAGGGCATCCCGCCGCGCCGATGCTTCGGGTAGTAGGTGCCGCAGTAGAACGGCTCGCCGTCGGGGGTGAGGAAGCTGGTCATCGGCCAGCCGCCCTGACCGGTCATGGCGACGGTGGCGTTCATATAGACCGCGTCGAGGTCGGGCCGCTCCTCGCGGTCCACCTTCACGCAGACGAAGTGGTCGTTCATCAGCGCGGCGGTCGCCTCGTCCTCGAACGACTCGTGCGCCATCACGTGGCACCAGTGACAGGAGGCGTAGCCGATCGAGAGCAGGATCGGCACGTCGCGCCGCCGCGCTTCCGCGAGCGCCTCGGCATCCCATTGCCGCCAATCAACCGGGTTATCGGCGTGCTGACGCAAATAAGGGGACGTCGCGCTGGCCAACTGGTTCACGACTCCAGCCTGCCACACCGGCGGGCATACGAACCGGTCCACACACAGCCCCGCGCAACCGATGTTCCCCGTCCCTCTCGCCACCGTTTCTGGTGGAGCTCGCCATGCGGGTGGCGCTGTGGCTGCTCACCACCGGGCGCGGGGCGGCGAGCGAACCGTCCGGCCGCAGCCCCAGCTCCTGAAGGCGGGCCGGTGCGGAGCGTCTCCGCCCCGGGCTCGCTCGGGTGCCTGGAGGTCGGGCGACGGACCGCACCGCGCTGCCGGTGGCGCGACGGGCTTCCGGGCCGGACGATCCCCATCACGGACAACGACGGCCGACCGAACAGCGGCACATGCCGCACAAGTGGCAGCTCGCGTCGCCGATGGACAGCGGGATCGGCATGTCGCGGCACCCTGCCTCGGCCAAGGCATCGGCATCCCACGACCTCCAGTCCACCAGGTTGTCCACGTGCTGACGCAGAATCGCGCGGTCACGCTGGCCGATCGGTTCACCATGCCACCCGGTACGGAGTCGGCCCTGTGATCGAAAGTTGTTGTCACCGTGCGGCTCTACAGTGACGGCAAACATCTCGGGTCCGGGAAGTACACGCATGGAGGTGCTGGGTGTCCGCCGAATTGGATGATGTCGACTGGGAGTCGGTGGATGTTCGTTACGGATCGGATACCGGCATTCCCGAGTTGTTGCGCGAGGTCGCATCGGGAGATGACTTCGAGCGCACGGAGGCGCTGCGGGAGCTCGAGGATCAGCTGCATCCGGACGGCAAGGTCTACGACGACGACTACGGCTATCAGTACGACTACGACCACGACTTCGAACGGTCGCCCGTCGATGAATCCCGCGCTGCGCGATTGGCGGCGTTGTGTACGCCGTTTCTGCTCGAATTGGCAGCACGGCCCTTTGGACCCGACCGGCTCAGGATGCTACGGCTCATCGCCGCGCTCGCGCTCGTGGGCGAGGACGAGGACGAGGACGAGGAACAGCCGTTCCGACTCTGGTCCGATACCGAACTGTCAGCCAGTGTCGCGTTGCGGAACCGGCAGGAAGTCCGCCGGGCCATCGGCCGCGCACTGCGGGAGTTGCTCGATCTCCTCGACGATACCGACGCGGACATCCGCGTGGCCGTCGTTCGGGTACTCACTGTCTGCGAAGAGCAGTGGGCAACGGTGGTCCCGGCACTACAGGCGCGACTCGGCTTCGAACCCGATTCGAAGATCAGAGTCGCGATGATCGGGGTCATCGGCGCGATCGCGCTGTACCGGCCGGAACAGGCGGCTCGTCTGGGAATTCCGCAATGGTTCGCCGAATTGCTCTGCGCAAGCGAAGATCCGATAGATCACCTGACGGCGTTGGACCACCTTCTGGCCGCGGACCCGCAGGCACTCCCCGGCCGCGTGGTACCGATCGTGATGGGTGCCGCACATCGGATTCTGGAGCCTTCAGGAGATCATGCCGAGACCCTTCACACGCGAAGGGATGTGTGGCCGATCAGAACTGTCTACACACGGATGGCCTCGCGGCCCGAGGAACAATTCGACCTCGTCCGGGGCCTGATCGGCAGCGAACTGCCGACCGCCCGGGGTTTCGCATGCGAGCTGGCCGAGGACCTGATCCGCACCTGGCGCACGGATCACGTGGAGTTGCTCGAAGCCATCACCGACCAGTTGGCGGACTCGGGAACCTGGTTCGCCGCCGCACAGGTGCTCGCTCGTCTCGGAACGGCAGCCGCACCCGTGATCGACCGCATTCTCGAACAACTCGAGCGCTATGAGCGGGTCACCGAATGGCACGGGCAGGCGACGAGATTCCCACAGCCGCTGGAACTTCCGTGGCTGTCACTGCATACCGAGCTCCCCATGCTGAACCAGCCCGGTCCGCTGCTGCGTGCCGCCGCCAACACCGGCGACGCACGCGCGGTGCCCGCGGTGCGCTGGGCATTGGAACTCGACGAGACACCGGATCGGCTCGAGGAAATCCTGGCGCCTCTCGGCACGCATGCGATCGAGCTGGTGCCGCTCATCCGAGACCGTATGGTCCATACGCATACTCATCCAGCGGACCCCTACCTGGACATGCGGGCTTACCGGTTGGCGCGCGCACTCGGGGCGATCGGCGAACCGGCCGCGGCGGCCGCCCCGGACATCGCGGGCATGCTGTCGGACAGGAAAGCGGAGTTGGTCGAGGTGCTGGGCCAACTCGGCGTGGGCGCGCGGTCGACCGTCGAGACGGTACGCCGGTTCCTGGATCACGACCGCCCCAGAGTTCGTTTGGACGCCGCGGTCGCGCTGTGGCGGTTCACCGGCGATCCCGAACCGGCGCTGGCGCAATTGCACGCGGTGCTGGCGGATGACGATGACGCCGTGCGCGCGGTGAAGCTTCGCGCTCATGCCATCGAGGTCGCCGGGACCTTGGGGTTCGCGGCAGGCGACTGTGCCCCGGCGTTGCGTCGGCTCATCGACCTCGACACGGACCGGTGGACGACGACCGCCGCCGCCATCGCGTTGTGGCGGGTCACCGCAGACCCCGAACCAACGCTGACTCTGCTGCTCGATCTGAGCGCCGGAGAGCCCGCCGATCCCGACACTTCCGGCACCGAGCCACGGCCGCATTGGCTGACGGTCGCGGCGGAGTGCTTCGCCGAGATCGGACCCGCCGCGCGGGCCGCCGCACCCCTGCTGGCCGCCGAACTGGCTCGACCTCGCCGCCGTCCGGGCAGCGTGCCCGCCGACATCGAGCTCTGCCACGCCTGTCGACGCGCACTCGACGCGATCTTCGCCGCCTGAGGCGCTCGGCCACCGCCGGGACCTCCTCCGGTCGAAACCGATCGAGACCGAATCAGCGCGCGCACGACGATGGGCGGTCGGTGTCCCCGCAAGTCGTCAGGTCCTGACTGAGGTCTGGGGATCGCTGGTTCTCGCTCAGGTTCGTGGGGCGGTGCTGTCGATGACGATGCGGTGGATGGTGGAGCGGGCCGTCCCCGGCACTGTAGTGTTCGCCGCTGAGGGACCGGCGCGTCGAGCGGCCGGGATGGAGGAGATCCCAGTGGACTTGGGCAAGTACCACGACGCGACGAACGGTGGCCGCGAAAGTTCTCGACTGGATCGGCCCAGAATGAAGTTCGATCACGAACGGCGAGCCGCCATACTGCGTCAGCGACCGAAGGTGAAATTCTCTGTGGGGATGAACAATGCGGGGGCGGAATCGAAATGCACACGCACGCCTTCAGGTTGCCAGTCGACGACGCTGATGACGAGTCGATGGTCGCTCGGGACGTCCACGAAGTGGCCGTATCCCATGTTCGGGTAACGACCGGCGTAGATCTCGTACGGCAGCCGCCGGTGGAACAGCGCACTGCGAACCTCGATCAGGCCGATGTAGTGGGTCGACCCGTCGGCGTAACGGACATCGGCAGGCTGCTCGAAGCGCTGCAGCTGCTCGGTATCGTGCATCAGGGTATCGGCGAAAACCAGAGCACCAGCCACTGCCAGCACCAGGCAGACCGCTAACGCGACAAACCGGCGACGCGAAGACGGCCCGACATCAGGTTGTTTCTCCGGTACCGGGCCGTTCACGGGGCAAATGTATCAGAAGTTGATCATATGGCTGGACGGACCGGTGTCGCCCCAATTGTGCTGTAGGAGCGTTCTTTTCCGAGATCGGGCAGGTACTTGGACACGATGCTGCGGGAGACCAGCCGAGCCGGGCGCCCGAGGAGACGGTCTCCTCCGGTCGAGTCAGGATGGCGCGGGCTTGGCGGATCTGTTCGGCGGTCATGGCCGGCGCTTGCGGAGTCCGGCCACGATCGAGATCAGGTCCTGCGGCGAGCGGCCGAGGCGGTCCAGCGACGGCACGACGAGGGTATCCCCGGGGCCGAGCGCGACACTTGCCCCCTGCTGTCAGCACGGCGGCACGGCGCAGCTTCGCCCGCGATCTCCGCACGGAATGCCGCGAGAGATCCCCCTGATCCGGCGGCAAGTTGAAATAGTCAAGTTTCACAGTGCGCGAGATTAAACTTGCGACGCTAGTTTTCTGTCTGCCCGCAATGAAGCGAGCAGATCGGAGTCAACACACATGCACATCACATCGACCATGCGCCGCCTCGGGATGGCCGCGATCACCCTGGTCGCGACGGCCACCGCTGCACTCGGCATAGCCACGCCACAGGCCACCGCGGCGCCGGCACGGGATCCGATCCTTTTCGTCCACGGATGGCAGGGAGGGGCGTGGAACTGGGATTACATGTGGGGCCGATTCCTGGGCGCCGGGTACTCCCCGGGGGAGATGGCACGATTCAGCTACGACAGCTCACAGTCGAACAAGGACATCGCACTGGAGGTGAAAGCGCAGGTCGATGCGCTACGCGCGAAAACCGGTGCGGCCAAGGTCGACATCATCACCCACTCGATGGGCGGTCTCAACAGTCGCTGGTACCTGAAGAACCTCGACGGCCTGGGTTTCGTCGACGACTGGGTCTCCATCGGCGGCCCCAACCACGGCACCGAGGTCGCCAACGGATGCGCCGACGCCTCCTGTGTGGAGATGCGGCCCGGCTCAGCCTTCCTGGCCGAACTCAACAGCGGCGACGAAACCCCCGGCCAGGTGAACTACGGCACCTGGTGGTCACCGTGCGACGAGATCATCAACCCCGATCAGAGCACCATTCTCAGCGGTGCCACCAACACCCAGACGCTGTGCCCCGGACATCTCACGCTGCTGTCCTCGTCGACGGTTTTCGAGGGCGTGCGCGACTTCGTGAAGTAGTCGGCTGAATCCTGCCGACGGAGTGGTGGACCAGATCGTCGCCATGCTCCGGAGCTGATGAACAGCATGTTCCCGGGCATGCCGATGACGAGGTCATCACGCACCGCTGAAAGCCCGATGCCGTCGACTGCACTGCCTTCGGCGGCATCGGCCTGCTCTGACATTCGACGTAGTCGCCGGTAAGGCCCGACCATCGGCGGCCGGAAACCCGTTTCGCTTGACTCTCCCGCCACTGGAGACCGGAGGCTCGATCCGAGTCCGACAGGAGGAGACATCGTGAAACTCGATCTGGCCAAGAGCGACAAGCAGTACTACACCGCACCGGCCGACCCGGTCTTACGCGCGTTCGACGGCTACGACTACGCCATGATCACCGGCTCCGGCGCGCCCACCGGCCCGGCGTACACCGACGCCGTCAAGCTGCTCTATCAGGCCGCCTACCGCGCCAAGAAAGCCGCGAAGGCGGACGGGCGGGATTTCGTGGTGCCGAAGCTCGAGGGTCTGTGGTGGGTCGAGTCGGACGAACCGCCGCTCTCGGTACCGCGCGAGCAGTGGCACTGGACCATGATGATCCGCATGCCGGACGTGGTCACCGCGGGGATGATCGGCGAGGGGCCCGTGCGGTTCGAGCGCCTGGTCGAGGGCGAGTCGGTGCAGGCGCTGCACGCCGGGCCGTACGCGACGGAGCCAGAGACGCTGGCGCGGATGGAGGCGTTCATGGCGGCCGAAGGACTCACCGCCCACGGACGCCACCACGAGATCTATCTGACCGATCCGAGCAAGAGCCCGGACAGCAAGACCAGGACGATTCTTCGCCAGCCGGTTCGGCGGCCGAGCTGATCGACCGCGCCGCCGTTATCGTCCGGCCCGCGGCCTATCGACCGCGCGCCGGATTCACCACTTACGGCCGGTGTAGGCCAGCAGTTTGCGGTGCGGCGGGGCGTCGTCCGGAATCGGCACCTCGGCCTCGTAGATCCCCGGTGTGCGGAAGATATCGATGCCGCCCATGCTCCGCATGGTCGCGAGCAGCTCGGCACACAGCGCGTCGTCGGCCAGGTCGGGCCGGTCGAGCGCCAGGGCGATGTCGACGCCGTGCACCACCACCTCGGTGAGGTGGATCATCGCGGCGGCCGGGCCTGGCATGGGGCCGAGGCCGATCTGCACCGTCGCCGTCGGCACGTCGGGTCTGCGCCAGGCGGCGCGATCCACTTCGGCCGCGGCCGCGTAGGCGCCCTGCGGGTCCCCGCCCAGCCAGTCGTCGCCGCGCGCGCCGCGCGGATCGTTCCCACTCAGCGCGGCCGCGAAGGTGTGCATGCCACCCACCGTGTGGTTCAGCACGGCCCGCACATCCCAGTCGCTGCACGGCGTCGGCGCGGCGAGCAGGTCGTCGTCGACTGCGGCGACGATTGCGCCGGTCATGTCGAGAGCGCGGTCGATCTGGCCGATGAGAGTGTCCATGGGCATCCTTCGGTCGAGCGGAGTTGGAGCATTGATAGCACGACCGGGTGGCAGGCGTCGGCCGACGCACGAAGCGATGCGTCCAGCCCGAACGGCGGCGAAAACGATTGCGCCCCGCCGAATGTCGCGAATCAGCAACCGCGCCGTAGCTCGCCTACCTCAGCAAAAGCGTTGTGCGACAACAGAACTGAATATCGACGTAGCGATTGCCGGAACCGCGGTTCGGAAACCTGTTCTCGCGCGATCTGTGACGAACTCGGCACCCGATCGGGCGTCAGCCCACTCGACAACGCATTTTCCCGAGCCCGGAAATCCCGGCTCGGCGGGCGAATTCGCGCTACCGCGCCGACGATCGCGCTGGGCTCAGCTGGTTTGCGGTCGCCCCTCGGCGCCGGCGTCGTCGGGTCCGTCGGGACGGTGCACGGCGCCGTGATCGGTCCCCTCGTCGGCTTCCTGATCCGGTTCCGGATGCTCCGGCTCGAAGGTCGGCGGCAGGTTCTTCAGGTGCCGGTTCATCGAGCGGACCAGCAGGAAGGTGCCTGCGAGCAGCAGCAGGATGACGGCCAGGCCCAGCGGCGAGGCCTTGCCGAATTCGGGGCCGGTCGGCGTCCCCGGGGTTTGCGCGAGCAGTACCAACATCACCGGGTCGCGTCCTCGATGCCCGCGAACAGGTCGGTCTCCGGGATGGCGGTGCGGACCCGGGTCTTGGCCAGCTCGAACTCCTCGGTCGGCCACAGCCGCTGCTGCATCTCCAGCGGGATCGCGAAGAAGGCGCCGTTCGGGTCGATCTGGGTGGCGTGCGCGCGCAGCGCGTCGTCACGCTGCGGGAAGTACTTGCCGCATTCGATCTGCGTGGTCACCCTGGACATCACGTCGCCGCGCTCCACCGCGTAGGCGCGGATGCGATCCAGCCACTCCTGCAGCGGGAAGGGCTCGCCGATCCGCTCGTACTCGGCGGCGAACAGCTCCAGCCGCTTCATGCTGAAGCCGTGGTCGTAGTAGAGCTTGAGCGGGGTCCACGGCTCGCCCGCGTCGGGGAAGCGCTCCGGATCGCCCGCCGCCTCGAACGCGGCCACCGACACCTGGTGGCAGCGGATGTGGTCGGGGTGCGGATAGCCGCCGGTCTCGTCGTAGGTGGTGATCACGTGCGGCCGGAACTCGCGAACCACGCGCACCAGCGCCTCGGTCGCCTCCTCCAGCGGCACCAGCGCGAAGCAGCCCTCCGGCAGCGGGGGCAGCGGGTCGCCCTCGGGCAGGCCGGAGTCGACGAAACCCAGCCAGGTCTGCCGCACGCCGAGCGCACGCGCCGCGGCCGCCATCTCCTCGCGCCGGATCTCATCGATGCGCTCCAGCACCCCGGGTGTGTCCATCGCGGGGTTGAGGATGCTGCCGCGTTCGCCGCCGGTCAACGTCACGACGAGGACCTCATGGCCCTCGTCGGCGTATCGGGCGGTCGACGCGGCACCCTTGCTGGATTCGTCGTCTGGGTGGGCGTGCACCGCCATGAGGCGAAGGCCACTCACGTCTCGTTCACCATCGCTCTCGGTCGCGGGTGTCGGGTCTTCGTTCCCTATAGTTCCATTCGACCGACTTTTGTTCCGACGTACCCCCCGGGAGCGAGCAGTGACGAGCGATCCCACGCCCGAGCGCAGCGGCGACTCGGCCGCCGAGCAGGCGCGGCGACACGCCGACCGCTACGGGACGAAACCGCGGACGCCACGGCGCAAGCTGGCCGTCGCGCTCGGCGTAGTGGTGGTGGCCGCCGGATTGGGCGTCGCTTACCTCGGGTTCCAGAAGTTCGGTCCGGAGGACATCGACGCCGAGCAGCTCGGCTACACGATCGTCGACGAGTCCACCATGACCATCCGGTTGAAGGTCACCCGCGACGAGCCCGGTGAGCCGGTGGTCTGCTTCGTGCGCGCGATGGACCGCGACGGGGCCGAGGTAGGCCGCCGCGAGGTGCTGATCGGCCCGTCGACGAGCGGAACGATCGAACTCACCACCACGGTCCGCTCGTCCGCCCGACCCGCCGCGGGCAACGTCTACGGGTGCAGCGACAAGGTTCCCGAATACCTCCGGGCGGGGTGATTCAGCACCGCCGCACGGGGTAGTTCAGTATCGCCGGACGGGGTGACTCAACGCCTACGGGCGGGGCGATCGCCCGCTCAGATCGGCGCCTCGCGGGGTGAATCGACGGCCCGACGCCGACAAAATCAACTCCGACCTGCATGTTTGTGATTCATGCTAAAATGGCGTGATACACGGTTCCGCACCCCGGAGCCGTGTTTGCTGCATTGGCGGCCAGCGCTGCGCGTTCCGGGTTTTCGGGTTTGCCCGGAACCGGGCCTGTCGGGGTTCGTAGAACCACCCCCCAGGATCGCTCTAGCCGTCGGCTGGTGCATGCCCTCCGCCAGGTGGGTAATGCGGCAGTGCTCAGGGAATCCCGGCCCGCCGGGAACAACTACTAGGGAGTGATCGAGATGACTGAGACGAACGTGACCTGGCTGACCCAGGAGTCGCACGACAGGCTCAAGGGCGAACTCGACGCGCTCATCGCCAACCGTCCGGTCATCGCCGCGGAGATCAACGAACGTCGGGAAGAGGGCGACCTCAAGGAGAACGGCGGATACCACGCCGCGCGTGAGGAGCAGGGCCAGCAGGAGGCTCGCATCCGCCAGCTCCAGGAGTTGCTGAACACCGCCAAGGTCGGCGTCGCGCCGACCAAGTCCGGCGTCGCGCTGCCGGGCTCGGTCGTGAAGGTCTACTACGACGGCGACGAGTCCGACACCGAGACCTTCCTCATCGCCACCCGCGAAGAGGGTCTGCGCGGCAACTCCAACCTGGAGACGTACTCGCCGAACTCCCCGCTCGGCGGCGCGCTCATCGACGCGAAGGTCGGCGAGACCCGCGAATACACGCTGCCGAACGGCAACACCATGAAGGTGACGCTGGTCAGCGCCGAGCCGTACCACAGCTGATCCCGCCGCGCGCCCCTCGTCTGCGCGCGGGCGCCGATCCGGTCGCCGACCGGATCCGGGCCGAGAAAACCCGACCGATACGCGAGCGGCCGCACTCGATCCCGAGTGCGGCCGCTTCGTCGTATCCATTCCTGTCTCTGTCCTTATTTCGCGAGCGCCTGCTCGACGTCGGCCAGCAGGTCGCTGATGTCCTCGATGCCCACCGAGAGCCGCACCAGATCGGCGGGCACCTCCAGCAGCGACCCCTCGGTGGACGCGTGTGTCATGGCGCCGGGGTGCTCGATCAGCGATTCGACGCCGCCCAGCGATTCGGCGAGGGTGAAGATCTCGGTCCGCGCGCAGAAGTCGTGCGCGGCTTCCTTGCCGCCGTGCAGGCGCACCGAGATCATGCCGCCGAACCGGCGCATCTGCTTGTCGGCCACCACATGTCCGGGGTGCTCGGGCAGGCCGGGGTAGATGACCTGGGAGATGGCCGGATGCTTGCTGAGGAAGTCGGCGAGGGTCTCCGCGTTGTCGCAGTGGCGCTCCATGCGCACCGCCAGCGTCTTGGTGCCGCGCATGGTGAGGAACGCGTCGAACGGGCCCGGCACCGCGCCCGCGCCGTTCTGTAGGAAGGCGAACGCCGCGTCCAGCTCCGCGTCGTCGGTGATCAGCGCGCCACCCACCACGTCGGAGTGTCCGCCCAGGTACTTGGTGGTCGAGTGCACCACGATGTCGGCGCCGAGCAGCAGCGGCTGCTGCAGGTACGGGGTGGCGAAGGTGTTGTCCACCACCAACTTCGCGCCCGCGGCGTGCGCGATGTCGGCGAGCGCGGGGATGTCGCCGATGCTGAGCAGCGGGTTGGTCGGGGTCTCGACCCAGATCAGCTTGGTGTTCGGGCGGATCGCGGCGCGCATCTCGTCGGTGTTGAACACGTGCGCGGGCGAATGCTCGATGCCCCACTGGCTGAACACCTTGTCGATCAGCCGGAAGGTGCCGCCGTAGGCGTCGTCCGGGATGACGATGTGATCGCCGGGGCGCAGCGTGGCGCGCAGCGCGCAGTCGGTGGCGGCCATACCGGAAGCGAAAGCCCGTCCGTAGCGGCCGGATTCGAGCGCGGCCAGATTCGCTTCGAGGGCGGTCCGCGTCGGGTTGCCGGTGCGCCCGTACTCGTAGCCGCCGCGCAGACCACCGACGCCGTCCTGGGCGAAGGTCGAGCTCGCGTAGATGGGCACGTTGACCGCGCCGGTCTGGGGGTCGGGATCGAATCCGGCATGCACGGCGCGTGTGGAGAATCCCAGCTCACTCATGGGGACACTGTAGAGGGAGCCATTTTCGGGCTATCCGGCCGGGGCGCGTCGTGACGCCCGTCTCAGCCCCGGTCCCGGCCGATCCGCGGGCGTGCGGCCGTGGCCGCTTCCATCCGGCGGACTTCCTTCGGCGGCGCAACTTACGCTGAATGCATGGTGACTGTCGAGGAACTGTTCGCGATCGATGCGCTGCTCTCCAGGGAGGAGCGGGAGATCAGGGATACCGTCGCGGCCTTCGGCGCGCAGCGGCTGCGCCCGCACATCGCGGACTGGTTCGAGGCGGGCACGTTCCCGGCCCGTGAGATCGCGCCGGAGCTGGGCAAGCTGGGTCTGCTCGGCATGCACTTGGAGGGTTACGGCTGCGCGGGGATGTCCGCGACGGCTTACGGCCTGGCCTGCCAGGAGCTGGAGGCGGTCGATTCGGGCGTGCGCAGCATGGTGTCGGTGCAGGGCTCGCTGGCGATGACCGCGATCCACAAGTTCGGCTCCGAGGAGCAGAAGCAGCGCTGGCTGCCGGAGATGGCCGCGGGCGCCGCGCTGGGGTGTTTCGGACTGACCGAGCCCGACTTCGGCTCCAATCCCGGCGGAATGCGCACCAGGGCCAAGCGCGACGGCGACGACTGGGTGCTCAACGGGTCGAAGATGTGGATCACCAACGGCTCGGTGGCCGATGTCGCGGTGGTGTGGGCCTACGCCGAGGACGGCGACGCCAAGCCCGTGGTGCGCGGTTTCCTGGTGCCCGCGGGGACGCCGGGCTTCACCGCGCGGGAAATGCACCGCAAGCTCTCGCTGCGGGCATCGATCACGGCCGAACTCGATTTCGACGACGTCCGGTTGCCCGCCGACGCGGTGCTGCCGGAATCGCGCGGGCTGAGCTCCCCGCTGGCCTGCCTGAGCGAGGCGCGCTTCGGCATCATCTTCGGCGCGCTCGGCGCTGCCCGCGATTGCCTGAGCGCCACCATCGAATACGCCAGGACCCGCGAGGTGTTCGACAAGCCACTGGCCGCCTATCAGCTCACCCAGGGCAAGCTCGCCGACATGGCACTGGAGCTCGGCAAGGGACAGCTGCTCGCGGTGCACCTCGGCCGGCTGAAGGATCGCGGCGAGATCAGCGCCGAACAGATCAGCGCGGGCAAGCTGAACAGCACCAGGGAGGCCATCGCCATCGCCCGCGAGTGCCGCACCATCCTCGGCGCCAACGGCATCACCCTCGACTACCCGGTGTTGCGGCACGCCAACAATCTGGAATCGGTGCTCACCTACGAGGGCACCGCGGAGGTGCACCAGCTCGTGCTCGGCAAGGCCCTCACCGACGCGAACGCGTTCCGCTGAGGTAGAGCCAGTAATTTGCTGGAAAATTCGGCGATACGCTCGGGCAATTAGTCGAACATCACAGTTTTATGGATTCTGGCCGATTGCTAGCATGGATGAGTGTTTTCGCTCGGCCCCGCGTTGCTCGAAGTATCGGCGCGAAGATTGTTGAACCGCCTGCACACGACGCACGGGGCCGGGGCACTCATGGCGGCTGCGGAATTCCCGTCGGTATCGGCGGCGCTCGATCAGCACGCGGCCGCCGTACGCGACATTCTCGACATGGGCATCGAAGGCGCGAGCTCGGTGCCCGCGACGGTGCTGCTCGCCGGATATGTCAGAGGGTTGCTCGACCACCCCTGCCCCGCGGACTCCGGCACGGTCCCGTTCGTCAGCGCCGCACCCGAGAACGCTCTCGGCTGGCTGAACGCCGACTGGCTCCAGCTGCGTCTCGCCGGGGTCTGCCGCTACGCCGCAGGGCAACAGGACTGACAGAACGTCCGCCCCGGGTACGCACCCGAGGCGGACGTTTCGATCACCGGTCCTACCGCGTGTCGCGCGGCTCGTCGTACTCCGCGTACTCGCCGCCGCCCTGGGTGTAACCGCCCTGCGGGTAGTTTCCGCCCTGCGTGTAGCCGCCTTGCTGGTAGGCGGCGCCCTGCGAATAGCCATGCTGCCCGCCCTCGGGATAACCACCGCTCTCGGGATACCCGGCGCCCTCGGCGTAACCACCGCCCTGGCCGCCCAGCGCATGGGCGCCGCCCTGGCCGCTCTGCGGGTAGCCGCTGCCCTGCGGGTAGCTACCGCTCTGCCCCTGGGTCATGCCCGCCCGCTGCTGCGAGTAGCCGCTCTGCGAACGTCCACCCGTCATGGCCGCTTCCTGGACCCACTGCTGAGCGGGCACGGGCCTGCGCGCCCACTGCTGCTCGCGGGAAACGTCCTCGCGGCCGCGCTGGTAGGCGTCAGCGTGGCCTTTGACCACGGGCATCTCCGCCTCGAGATTGCGCAGCCACGTGTCCCAGCGCCGCTGCATCGGCCGGATCAGGCCGCCGCCGACGCCGACCACCAGGATGCCGCCGACGGTGGCGAGCACGGCGATCAGGATGGGGATGGTCACCGAGGTGGCGACACCGATCTGGTTCAGCGCCCCGATGATGCCGACACCCCAGACGAACACCGCCGCCACCCTGCCGAGCACGGCGCCGTAGGACAGGCCGCCGAGCATGCTGGTGATCATCTCGCGCACCGCGTGGGCGATCGCGCCCGCGACGACCACGATGATGATCGCGACCGCGGCCTGCGGCAACCAGGAGACGATGCCGTCGAGCATGTCGCTGACCGCATTCGGACCGAACACGCCGAAGCCGAGTTGCAGCGCGATCAGCAGGATCGCGTAGTAGGCGAGCTTGGCGATCAGGTTCGAGGCGTCGTATTTGCTGCGTTCGAGCATCTGCCTGATCCCGCCGCGCTCGACGAGCCGGTCGAAGCCGACTCGCTCGAGCACCTTGCCGACGATCGTCGCCACCACCTTGGCAACGATCCAGCCGATGAGGAGGATGACCGAGAAACCGGCGAGCTTGGGCACGAACGTCGCGATCGAACTCCACGCGTCCGAAAGTCCTTGCTGGAAATCGATAGCCAAACTGGAGGTGTACACCGCGCCTTCCCTTCGCTATCCGATTAAGCCAGGGCGATTGCCGTGGCGATGTCCAGGCCCGGTTATACCTCCGCGAGGCACTGAACTCCGGTTATTTGCGAAGAATTTGCCGTTCGCGCCATGGCGCCCTAATTCGGGGCCGAAGTCCATTCGACGCCTATCAGGAACGAAGCCGCCGCGCGGTCGAAGCGCCGAGAACCCCTCCAGCCGAACCGGATCCCGTTGCCATCACACGGCGCGACGACGCTCGCCACTCATGCACTACCTGCATGAAATGTGATCTAGAGCACACTCACCACGAACATGCCGGCCCTACCCGGCCTACGGCGAAGCCGAACCAGAGCCTCTCGACGCCGCGCAGCCCGTGCAGGCACGGTGCGTCGAAAGACCTGCAGTGACGAGCTGCGCGGCGGTCAGTGACCGATGCGGCCGGTACTCAGGAAGCCGAGCAGGTCGTGGCGGGTGATGACGCCGACCGGCTTGCCGTCCTCGACGACCATCAGCGCGTCGGTGTCCGACAGCGCCTTGGTGGCCGCGGAGATGGGCTCGCCGGAACCGATCAGCGGGAACGACGGGCTCATGTGCTCGGCCACCGAGTCGGTGAGCTGCGCGCGGCCTTCGAAGACCGCGGAGAGCAGGTCGCGCTCGGTGACGCTGCCCGCCACCTCGCCCGCCATCACCGGCGGCTCGGCGCCGACGACCGGCATCTGCGAGACGCCGTATTCGCGGAGGATCTCGATGGCGTCGCGCAGCGTCTCCGACGGGTGGGTGTGCACCAGGTCGGGCAGCTCGCCGGACTTGCCGCGCAGCACGTCGCCGACCAGCGGCTCCGGGCTGCCGTCGAGGCGGCTGCGCAGGAAGCCGTAGGAGCTCATCCACTCGTCGTTGAAGATCTTGGAGAGGTAGCCGCGACCGCCGTCCGGCAGCAGCACCACGACGACCGCGTCCGGGTCGCGGCGCGCCACCTCGATGGCGGCGACCACGGCCATACCGCAGGAACCGCCGACGAGCAGCCCTTCCTCACGGGCCAGCCTGCGGGTCATGTCGAAGGAGTCGGCGTCGGAGACCGCGATGATCTCGTCCGGCACGGCCGGGTCGTAGGCCGAGGGCCAGAAGTCCTCGCCGACGCCCTCCACCAGGTACGGGCGGCCGGTGCCGCCGGAATACACCGACCCCTCGGGGTCGGCGCCGATGATCTTGACCTTGCCGCCCGACACTTCCTTCAGGTAGCGGCCGGTGCCGGTGATGGTGCCGCCGGTGCCGACGCCCGCGACGAAGTGGGTGATCTTGCCTTCGGTGTCGCGCCAGATCTCCGGGCCGGTGGTCTCGTAGTGGCTCTGGGGGCCGCCGGGGTTGGAGTACTGGTCCGGCTTCCACGCGCCTTCGATCTCGCGGACCAGGCGATCGGAGACGCTGTAGTAGCTGTCCGGGTGGTCCGGCGGCACAGCGGTCGGGCAGACGACCACTTCGGCGCCGTAGGCGCGCAGCACGTTGCGCTTGTCCTCGGAGACCTTGTCCGGGCAGACGAACACGCACTGGTAGCCGCGCTGCTGCGCGACGAGCGCCAGCCCGACGCCGGTGTTGCCCGAGGTCGGCTCGACGATGGTGCCGCCCGGCTTCAGCAGTCCGGCCTTCTCGGCGGCGTCGATCATCTTCACCGCGATCCGGTCCTTGGCACTGCCGCCCGGATTCAGGTATTCGATCTTGGCCGCGACGAGTCCGTCGGTCGGCCCCACCACACTGTTCAACCGGACCAAGGGCGTGTTGCCGATGAGGTCCACGACATGATCCGCGATGCGCATAGCCCTATCGTTGCAGAAGGCTCCCTGTGACATGACCGACGGTCCCGGGGCAGGCAGCGGCGGCGTAACCATGCGGCGACCTGGGAACACCGCCGAGGGCGGCCTTGTGAGTTCGCGCACGTCCGTCCGGAGCGTCCGGTCGGCGACACGCCACGGAGCGGGCCTGCCGCCCTTAGGATCGGGAAACATGAGGCAGCCCACTATCACTCGCGCCGCCACCGTCCTCGCCGCGACGGCGACGGCCGCGCTGATCGGGACCGGAGCGCAGGCCAACGCAGGCACCGTGTCGTTCCCGCAAGTGCCGACCATGGCCCACGGCGGACTCTGCTGGACCACCATTCAGACCTGGGCCGACACCAGCCCCGATTGGCCGGGCCGCGCCATTCTGAACGTCCGCGCGCTGCCGGTCGCGGGCATCGGCCCCGGCCGGTACCCGCTGGCGCCGCTGTGCGAGGTGCGCACCACCGTCGCGTGGCGCAATCTGAACACCGGGGCGACCGGCGTTTACGAGAACACGGTGGTCACCGGCATCTACGGCAGCATCCAGTACGCGCTGTTCCAGGACACCGGGCCGGGCCGCATCGAGGTCACCGTCACCACCGACGCACTGAGCATTCCCGCGCGCGGCACCTTCGACGTCGCCTGACGGTTCCGTTCCTCGGGATTCGCTCGCGCCGAGCCCTCGGATCAGCCCGTAAAATTCCGGAACGTGGGAGCATCTCGGATCAGCCTGCGCACGGCCGCCGTCACCGGGGCCGCGACGTTGCTCGCCGGTTCCGGGGCGGGTACCGCATCGTGGGCCGCCTATCGGCTGCTCATGGCGCAGGCGGGCGTGGCGCGCGGCGTGATCGGCCGCGACACCTCGAAACCGCCGGAGGCGGACGGCGTCTACACCGCGGGCTGCGGCGCGCCCGAGCCGTGGCGCACCGGTAAGCACGCCGATCTGCACCTGATGATCTTCGGCGACTCCACCGCGGCCGGCGTCGGCTGCCTGACCGCCGACGGGGTGCCGGGCGTGCGCATCGCCCGCGCACTCGCCGAGGCCAGCGGGAAGCGAATCCGGTTGAGCACCAAGGCGATTTCCGGTGCCACCTCCAAGGGCCTCGCCGGCCAGGTGGACGCCATGTTCGTCGCGGGACCGCCGCCCGACGCGGCGGTGATCTTCATCGGCGCCAACGACATCACCAAGAAGCACTCCGTCAGCGCCTCGGCGCGCAGGCTCGGCGCCGCGGTGGCCAGGCTGCACCTGGCGGGCAGTGTCGTCGTGGTGGGCACCTGCCCCGATCTGGGCTCGGTGTCCGCGATCCCGCAGCCGCTGCGCACCATCGTGCGCAATTGGAGCGTGCGACTGGGCAGGGCGCAGTTCGCGGTCACCGCCGCCGCGGGCGGGCACCCGGTAGCACTGGGCGAGCTGGGTCCGGAATTCCGCACCGACCCCGAGCAGATGTTCTCCGCCGACGGCTTCCACCCCTCGGCGGCCGGTTACGAACTGGCCGCGGCGCGAGTGCTTCCCGCGCTGCTCGCCGCCCTGGAACAGCGCGGACTGCGCACCGACCGCGACGCGCACGGCCCGCGCCGTGGGCTCGCGGCCCGGCTGCGCGGGCTGGTTGCCCAGAAATCCGGCGTGATCGCAGCGGACGACGCCGAAGCGCGCAATGGCCGGGGTGGCGTTCCCGGCGCTCGACAGGTTCGGTACACATAGAAGTGCCAGTACAAAACTGAGCAGCAAGTACGAAGGAGCCCTCATGCCAGAGGCAGTTATCGTTTCGACCGCCCGCTCCCCCATCGGCCGGGCCCGCAAGGGCTCGCTGGTCGACATGCGGCCCGACGACCTGACCACCCAGATCGTGCGCGCGGCGCTCGACAAGGTTCCTGCGCTCGACCCCACCCAGATCGATGACCTGATCCTCGGCTGCGGCTCCCCCGGCGGCGAGCAGGGCTTCAACATCGCCCGGATCGTCGCGGTGCAGCTGGGCTACGACTTCGTTCCCGGCACCACCGTGCACCGGTACTGTGCCTCCTCGCTGCAGTCCACCCGGATGGCGTTCCACGCGATCAAGGCCGGCGAGGGCGACGTGTTCATCTCCGCGGGTGTCGAGACCGTCTCGCGCTACGTCAGCGGCTCGGCCGACAGCTGGCCGAACACCCAGAACCCGCTGTTCGACGAGGCCCAGGCCCGGACCGCGAAGACCGCCGAGGGCGGCGCGGGCATCTGGCACGACCCGCGCGAGGACGGCCTGATCCCGGACGCCTACATCGCGATGGGGCAGACCGCGGAGAACGTCGCCAGCCTTACCGGCATCACCCGCGAGGACCAGGACCGCTGGGGCGTGCGCTCGCAGAACCGCGCGGAGGAGGCCATCAAGAACGGCTTCTTCGAGCGCGAGATCACCCCGATCACCCTGCCGGACGGCACCGTGGTCTCCACCGACGACGGCCCGCGCGCCGGCGTCACCTACGAGGCCGTCTCCCAGCTGAAGCCGGTCTTCCGCCCGGACGGCAGCATCACCGCCGGTAACTGCTGCCCGCTCAACGACGGCGCGGCCGCGCTGGTCATCATGAGCGACACCAAGGCCAAGGAACTCGGCCTGACCCCGCTGGCGCGCATCGTGTCCACCGGTGTCTCCGGCCTGTCGCCGGAGATCATGGGTCTCGGCCCGATCGAGGCCGTGAAGCGCGCGCTGGCGCTGGCGGGCAAGACGGTCGACGACATCGACCTGTTCGAGATCAACGAGGCCTTCGCCGTGCAGGTGCTCGGCTCGGCCCGCGAGCTGAAGATCGACGAGGACAAGCTGAACGTCTCCGGCGGCGCCATCGCGCTCGGCCACCCGTTCGGCATGACCGGCGCCCGCATCACCACCACGCTCATCAACAACCTCCAGACCTACGACAAGCAGTTCGGTGTGGAGACCATGTGCGTCGGCGGCGGCCAGGGCATGGCCATGGTCATCGAGCGACTGAGCTGACGCTTTCGCTCCCGATGCGGCTCTCGATCCTCCGGGATCGGGAGCCGTTCTTCGTTCCGCCGCTGCCCGGCTGGTAATCGACTCCGCCGACGAACAAGGCGGCCGCCGGGAATCCCGGCGGCCGCCTCCGTCATATCGCGGCATCAGCCGCGCCTCACTAGTCGTTCTGGAAGTAGCTCAGCAGTCGCAGAATCTCGACGTAGAGCCAGACCAGCGTGACGGTCAGGCCGAGGGCGACGCCCCAGGCCGCCTTCTCGGGAGCCTGCGCCCGGATCAGCTGATCGGCGGCGTCGAAGTCGAGCAGGAAGCTGAACGCGGCGATCGCGATGCAGACCAGGCTGAACACGATGGCGAGCGGGCCGCCGTCGCGCAGGCCGAAGCCGCCGTCGGTGAAGAAGCTCGCGATCAGGTTGCCCAGCATGAGCACCACGACGCCGATGACGGCGCCGATGATCATGCGGGTGAACCGCGGCGTCACGCGGATCGCGCCCGTCTTGTAGACGACCAGCATGCCCGCGAACACACCGAACGTGCCGAGCACCGCCTGCCCGATCAGCGCGGCACCGCCCGCGCCGCCGAAGGTGATGTCGGTGAACATGAACGACAGCGCGCCGAGGAACAGGCCCTCCGCGACCGCGTAGCCCAGCACGAGCGCCGGGTTGTCCATCTTGTTGGCGAAGCTGGCGATCAGCACGAGCACTAGGCCGACCAGACCGCCGACGATGACGAACAGCGGCGCGAGGCTCGTGTTGGCCGCGGTGAGGCCGAAGGCGACGAGCGCCGAGAGCGTCAGCACGCCGAGCGTGATGCCGGTCTTGGTCACCACGTCGTCGATGGTCATCGCCCGGGTGGTGGGCGGGGCCTGCTGGTACGGCTGGTACTGGTTGGGGTACTGGTTACCGAACTGCTGTCCGAACTGCCCGGCACCCGCTACACCCGAACCGAAGTTGGCGTAGCCGCCGCCCTCTTGCTTGGGCAAATTTTTGAAGACCGGATTGCTTGTAGTGCGCACCGTGAGTGCCTTTCTGGAGTCGTTGCCGCTGTCTGCCGAGCTGGTGCTCGATATCCAACTGCCTGGTCCAACGTCCGGCACTCGTGCCGAGTTCCCGAGACGTTCGCCAAGGCGGACAATTCGGACTCTACCGTTGCCTGACGTCGTGCAGGCCACGCACCGATCGTGTCACGGTGAACTTCCGGTTCCGGCCGATCACCTCGGTGCGCCCGACCATCCGCTCCACCACGCCGCGATAGTTGAGATGGGTGTTGTACACGGTCCACAGTTCGCCGCCGGGGCGAAGCACACGGCCGGTCTCGGCGAACATCTTGATGGCCGACCCGGTGTGCACCGCCGCGCCGACGTGGAACGGCGGATTGCACAGCACCAGATCGGCGCTGTTGTCGGCGGCCGAGGACATCGCGTCGTCGCGCACCACCGTTACCCGGTCGGCCACGTCGTTGGCGGCCGCCGTGGCCCGCGCCGAGGCCACCGCGGCGGCCGATTGATCGGTGCCGACCACCCGCAGCGCCGGGCGCGCTTTCGCCAGTGCCACGGCCAGAATGCCGGTGCCGCAGCCGAGGTCGATGGCGTCGCGGGCGTCCGGCTTCATCCACTTCAGGTGCTGCAACAGGAATCTGGTGCCGATGTCCAGGCGCGGACCCGAGAACGCGGCCCCGTGCGCGACGACCTCGATGCCCACCTCGTCCAGGGATTCGCGCACCGGGAACCTGGGATCGCCAACCGGTTTCGGCCCCTCGATGAAGAGCGTGCGCGACTTCTGCCTGCCCCGGCTGGCATTGACCGTCGAAAACGACTCGCTCAGCACGTCGTTCATCGACTTGGTCAGATATTTGTCGCGTCCGCCCGCGATCACGATCACCCCTGGGTCGGCGTACCGCGCGATGGCATCGGCCACCTCCGCCAAACCCGCCAGCACCCTCGGCAACCGAAGCAGCACGACCTCGACGCCGCTGAGCAGATCCGCGCCGAGCGCATGCGCGGTGTAGCGGTCCGCGAGCCCGAGCGTGCGAGCGTTGTTGGCCAGCGCCAGTTCGCCGGTGAGCAGATCCTGGTGCACGCGAACGTCGCGCAAGTCGTGCCGCGCGACCGCGCCGAGCGTCAGCGCACCGTAGCTGTCACCGATAACGGCAATCTTCCCGTTACCCGCCGACTCGATCGCATCGACGGCCACGTCGAGGATCAGCCGGTCGGCGGCATCGACGGCATAGAGGTTCAGCGCCTCCACATCCGGATACCGCCGCAGTCGGCCAAGCACATCCTCGACATCGTCCACACGTCAAGTGTGCTAGATCGTTGCCGAATAGTCGCGCCCACCCCGGCAAATCGCGTACCCACACTTTGCGACCTCGGCGTATTCACTCTGAAACATTCTGCCACAGGAACACTCGCGACTTCCGGGGCCGCTCCGCCGGCCCCGGCGGCGGTGCGGCGGCGTGTCCGGTCGATCGATCCGAGCCCGCTCGGTCGTCGATTCGGTTTTGCGCGTACGACATCTCACGTTCACTCGAAGGCCGGTCGGTCCGTGTCCACGTCTCGGCGGCCGAACGGAGGAATTCGAACCGGAGAACCGCCGCTTCACATCCGGACTTCCGCGAGCGGCGCGGCTCAGGCGATCGGTGGGCGAGCTGGGGCGCCACCGAATCAACTGCCCAGCAATCGATCACCGGATCGTGTGTCGCCCCGCGTCCGAGTGGGTCGATGGCGGACTGGCCACCTCCCACGGCAACAACTCACCGCTCGAGGCGCGGGCGGCCGGATTCTCTCTGTGAGTTGGGTGCGTCGATCGGACGGCGGGCGTCCGGCCGCGTCGCGCGAAAGGGGTGATCGCGAATTCGCACACACCGAGTCCCGCATTGTCCCCTGTCAGGCCCACGTGCTGAGTAACATCAGCCCCATGCGCAACAGGATGGTGCTGACGGTCGCGGTCGCGGTAGCCCTGATCGCAGGCTGCGACAAAGCCGAAACCGACTCGGCCACGACGACAACCCCGCCGACCACCACGGGCTCGCTCGTGGAAGCGCCCGCCCAGGCGCCGGGTGACGCGGCCCCCAAGCGCGGCACGCCATCGAGCGGCGCCGGGCTGACCGTCACGGACCTGCGCATCGGCCACCATTCCGGTTTCGATCGCGTCGTCTACGACCTGGGCGGCACCGGAACTCCCGGCTGGATCGTGCAATACACCGATCGCGCCGTCCAGGATGGCAGCGGCAAGGAGATCGACGTAGCCGGACAGTCCGTCCTCGAAGTGCAGATCACCGGCTCGGCCTATCCCTTCGACAGCGGCGTCACCCCCTACTCCGGCCCCGATCCGGCCACCGACCCGAGCGCACCTGCCGTCGCAGGCGTCTACCGGACCGCGGTCTTCGAAGGCACCACCCAATCCTTCATCGGCGTCAACGCCGACCGCCCCGGCTTCTCGGTCACCACCATGTCCAACCCGACCCGCCTGGTCATCGACATCGCATCTCCCTGACCCTCCGAGGCGACCCTTCGACACGCTTCGCAGCGGCCACAACCTCTGCGAGGTGTGTGAACAATCTGCGACAACAGCCGAGCCGGACGCACGTGAGCAGGGACGGATCGCCGATACATACAGGGGGTATAGGTAGCCGCACGCGGCACCCGCTACCCTGATCGACGTGGCCGCACCGCACGCTTCCCAGCACGCATCCGGGTTCACCCGGCTGCTGGGCGTGCTCGCCTTGATCGCGGGCATCGCGGCCATGCACGTCGGCATCTTCACCACGCCCGCGACCGCCGCACACCACACGACTGCCGCGGCAGACGCGTTCACCGCGGTCACGTCGCACCATGCCGCCGCCACCTCGGGCACCAGTGCCGACCGCACACCGATCCCGGACCGCCCGGCCGACGGAGACCGAGCCGGCGACATTCCCGCGACGGCCGTCGATCCGACGGCCGTCGGTACCGCGTCCGCACCACACCGTCCCTGGCCGGGCCAGCAGCCCGAGTCGGGGCGGCATCCGATGACGGCCGCGGCCGGCAGCGTTTTGACCGAGGCTCCGGCGGACCACCCACTCACACAATCCGAATTCCTGGCGAGCCCCTCCGCGGAACCCGGGTGCACCGAGTGCGGCGACGGCCACGCGGGTCTGCATGCCTGCGTCTTCATCCTGACCGCGCTCGCCCTGGCGGTCTTGCTCGTGGCGCTGTACCGAATTCCGGGTGATCAGCCCGGTGACAGCGGCGGCCCGAAGGCTCGCCACTGGCGACCTCGACGCGAACGTCCACCGCCTTGGACCGTGTTGTCCCTGGCCGAATTGTCGATTCTGCGGATCTGACAGGTCCACCACGTCCGTGCTGCCAAACGGTCGCGGTATCCGCCTGCCCTTTTCACCGTGCTTTTCGCAATTCCCAAGGAGTTCAACCATGTTCATCACCCATACCCGCATCGCCGTCGCCACCGTCGCGGCGGGCGCCCTGCTGTTCGCCGCCGGGTGTGGCGACGATTCCGATTCGACGTCCGGCACGGACCACGGCACGTCGTCGACCACCGCCGGGGCCACCTCCGCCGCTCGGACCGACTTCGACAACGCCGATGTCACCTTCCTGCAGATGATGTACCCGCATCACGCCCAGGCCGTCGAGATGGCGAAGCTGGTGCCCAGCCACAGCCAGAACCCGCAGCTGCTCGCGCTCGCGGCGGAGGTCGAGAAAGCGCAGGCGCCCGAGATGGAGCAAATCAGTTCCCTGTTGCAGAGTTTCGGCAAGCCCGCGCCGACGGCCGGTGGCGGACACGAGGGTCACGGCATGCCCGGCATGATGTCGGCCGAGCAGATGTCCGCGTTGCAGGCGGCGTCCGGCGCCGAGTTCGACCGCATGTGGCTGGAGATGATGATCCAGCACCACGCGGGCGCGATCGACATGGCCGAGACCGAACTGGCCGACGGCGTCAATCCCGATACGCAGGCGCTGGCCCGCTCGGTGATCGCCGCACAGGAGGCGGAGATCGCCACCATGCGCACCATGCTCGGCCAGAACTGAGCGCGCGACCGGTCCGCATCCGCCCTGATCCGGGGTTCGATGCGGACCGGTCGGACCGGTCCACGCCCGGCGGTATCGGTTGGCCATCGATATAGGCACGCCGAGCTGACGGGGCACGGCGCGCGAAGTAACGTCGTAAGGTCCGGTCTCCTCCGCGCCGGACGCACAGAGGGGAAAGGCGAACGGACATGCGACGACTGGAACGCGCAGGCCTGACCGCCGCCGCGGCGGCGACCGCGACCGGCATCATTTTCATCGGCGCCTGCTCCACGCAGGTCACCGGTAATCCCCAGGTCGATCAGACCGAGCTGGCCGCCTACACCTCCGAAGTCGCCGCATCCTCGGCCGCGGCGTCCTCGTCGCGAGCGGCGGCCGTCGAACGCGCGGCGGGCGCCGCCTGCGACGCTTTCGCGGCGGCGAACGAGAGCTCGGTGGATTCGTTCAACGCCTACATCGACGCCAGCAACAACAACGCGCCGGACGCGAACGCCAAGGCCACCGCCGCCGTCAGCACGTTGCGCGCCAATGCCCGCAACGTGGATCAGAAGCTGACCAGGGACGTCCCGACCGAGGTCGCGAACAGTTTGCGCGCCTACCGTGACGACACCAACGCCCTCGCCGATCTACTCGACCGCCGCGTGGACGTGGACACGCTCAACACCGCCATCGACAAGTTCAACGCGACCAAGAACACCGCGCGCGAGGCCTGCCGAAGCCACTGATCCGAGCCATCTCGCTGCCACCCCCGAAACCGCACAGGGCTCAGGACGGCGGGACGCTCGCTTGCCACGCCGCGTACGGCTCGTCCGCGCTCGAACGCTGCTGTCGCGCACGCTGATTCCTCCACTGGAAGACGAGCAGCGCGGCGCCGGTCGACAACGCGACGCAGGCGATGACGGCCACGAGCAGCGCCCACCCCTGGACGCCGAGCGCCGCGAGCGCGACCGCCGGGATCACCGTGAGCAATCCGATTCCGACCAGCACGAAACCGGCCCAATTCCGGGTGTCGGCCATAGTCTCCCCGGGTTGGGGTCCGGTCGTGCGGGCGATGTCCGGTGCGTCGTCGAGTGGGGGGATCTCCCACATGCCGTCGGATGCCATGGTGCGACCACCTCGTTCAGCGGATTGTGCGCGATACTCTCGGCAGCTGTATATCCCGAGTCACCGCGGCGAAACCGTCCGCGCGAACACACTGTGCCCCAAGGTAGTCGGTGTCACGTCGCCGTCGGATCACCCCGGCGGACTCGACCTATACCGCTCATCCGGCGAGTGCGCGACCGCGCAGGTCGCCGCGATGGACGAATCTGTGTACCGCGCCGAGCAATTCGGCGACGAACGGACCGGGTTGCGGCAGTTCGTAACCCGGCGGCCAGAGCCAGCGGCGTTCGTCGGACGTCGGCTTGCCGGATTCGCTGAGCAGCGGCAGCGCGACGTGTTCACCCCATTCCGCGATCCGTACGTCGGCCTCGGAGAGCAGGGCGCGGTGCGGTGATTCGCAGGTCGGGATGCCCGCGGTCAGGAAGACCCACCGACCGGTGTCCGGGTCGACGAATACGGGACCTGCCTGCTGCGCGGGCTGCAACAAGGACTGTAGGCGCGCACCGAGCGGGTCGGGCATGGAAACGACCCCCACGACGCCTACCCGGAGGACCACCTGGGTGCCCATGATCGCGACGGGGAATCGGTACATCTCCCGATAGGTCACGAGGTTCTGCCGCAATGTCATCGTCGCCATCCACCTTCCACGGGTCGGCAGGCTTGTGGAATCGACCGCGAGGCAGCGGCATCGATCCGCCGCGTCGCGTTCTCTTTCGATCGTCCAGCCGCGCAGCACGCCCGGCAACGCGATCGGCAATCGCTGGGGAAATCACCAGTTCGGCGCGCGCCGACCTGGAGATCCCACAACGCGCCGCCCCTGATTGGCCGGAACGATCGCGGGTAACCGGCGGATATGGAGCTATTGGTGGTCATCGGGATCGCCGTGCTCGTCGGCGCGGTGGTCCTGTCTCGCAAGATGTCCGGACGGCGACCGCACGCGCCCGAGTCCCCGGGCAACGACGGGGAGTGATTCTCATGGCGGCAATGGACCCCGATCCCGCACGCACCCCGGATCTGGAACCGGGCGGTGGCGTCGCCCCGGGTGCGACTCCGCCGGAAACAGCGCAGACCTCCGGCCTGTCCGCGCCGGAGCCGCGCACCAGGCACCGGTTCCCCGGAACCGGCGTCGCCGCGATGATCGTGACGATCGCCTTGGTCGTCGCCTTCACGGTGGTCGCGATTGCGATAATCGTGTCGCTGATCTGACCGGGTGGTCGATCACACACGCCGGTGAGCCGGGTGCGCGCCTAAGATACAACTTGTGTCTAAGACGTACTCATCGGCCGAGCACGCCTATCGCGAGGTCAAGGAGCGCATCCTCTCGGGCGCGCTGCCCGGCGGAGAGCTGATCAGCGAGGGCGAGATCGCCGCCGCGCTCGGCACCTCGCGCACACCCGTGCGCGAGGCGTTTCTCCGGCTGGAGACCGAGGGCTGGATGCGGCTCTACCCGAAGCGCGGCGCGCTCGTCGTGCCGATCCCGCCCGACGAGGCCGAGCACGTCGCGCACGCCAGGTACGTCGTCGAGACCGCGGCCGTCCGCGCATTCGTCGCCGCCGAACCCGGCGCCGTCGCACGTCCCTTGCGCGCTTCCCTCGACCGCCAGCGTGCGCTGGCCGCGACCGAGGACTTGGACGCCTTCGCCGTCGAGGACACCGACTTCCACCGCACCTATGTCGTCGCGGCGGGCAATCCGCTGCTCAGCGGCTTCTACGATTCGCTGCGCGAACGGCAGCGCCGGATGAACAGCGTCGCCCTGCGGCGCGGTCCGCTGGACATCGACCGGATCATCGACCAGCACGCCCGGCTGGCGGAGCTGATCACCGGCGGCGACGTCGACGGTTTCGCGGCGGCGCTGATCGAACACCTCGCCGGGGTGCACCAGCTGGAACTACGGGGCCTGTGATGACGACCCTGACAGCCCTACGCCCCGCCGAATCCCCCGCAAGCACCAAGCACTGGTGGGGCGTCGCCGCCGCGGTATTCGCCATCGCCTGGGGCGGAAACGAATTCACTCCGCTGCTGGTCATGTACAAGAGCCACGGGCTGCCACCGACCACGGTGGATCTGCTGCTCTTCTATTACGTGCTCGGCATCGTCCCCGCGCTGCTGATCGGCGGCCCGCTCTCGGACCGCTACGGCCGCCGCAGGCTCCTGCTGCCCGCGCCGATGATCGCCGCGAGCGGATCGCTGCTGCTCGCCTTCGGCTCCGGCTCGGTGCCCGCGCTCGCGGCGGGCCGGGTGCTCTGCGGCGTCGCGCTCGGCCTGGCGATGGCGGTGGGCAGCAGCTGGCTGAAGGAACTCTCGCAACCCCCGCACGGCCCCGCGCTGCCCGCGGGCACCGGCGCGCGCCGCTCCGCGATGAGCCTCACCGGTGGGTTCGCCATCGGGGCAGGAACCGCCGGGGTGCTCGCGCAGTGGGCGCCGCTGCCGAACACGCTCGCCTACCTGCTCAACGCCGCCCTCTGCCTCGCGGCGGCGGCATGGATGTCCCGGGCTCCGGAAACCGTTCCACCGCAGGAGAACCCACGCCGCCTCATCGACGACCTGAAGATCCCCGCCGCGGGCCACCGCCGCTTCCGCTGCGTCGCCCTGCCCGCGGCACTGTGGTTGTTCACCTCCGCCGCAACGGCTTACGCGGTGATGCCGACGCTCATGCTGCCGCGCGTGCACGGCGCGCCCATCGCGTTCTCGGCACTGATCACCGTGATCACCCTCGGCTGCGGGTTCGCCATCCAGTCGGTGGCCCGCCGCATCGACCGGCCGGGCACCGCCCGCGCCGCCGCCGTCGGCCTCACCCTCGTCACCTGCGGAATGCTCGCCGCGACTTGGGCTTCCGGCGCGCTCACCCTCGGCGCGACCATCCTCACCGCCGTCATCCTCGGTGCGGGGTACGGCATCGGGCTCGTCGCCGGTCTACAGGAAATCGAACGCATCGCCCGACCCGACGACCTCGCCGGGCTGACGGCGGTGTTCTACTCGGTCAGCTATTTGGGATTCGGTGTCCCCGCCGGATTGTCGTTTCTGCATCAGAATGCGGGGTTCGGTTACCCGGTGATGTACACCGGGCTGGCCGTGTCCGCGGCGGGCTGCTTGACGCTCGTGCTTCGGAATTATCGGGTGGCGCCGGAGGTTCGCCGCTAGGTCGCAGCCGAGACGCCACTGTGCGGGGCGCTGAAACGGGACATCGTCAGCGGTAGTCCGGGTTCTCGAAGTCGAAGCGGCAGCCCGCGTCCCATTCGGAGCGCTGGTTGCCGTGCGCGGGGATGCCGCCGTTGTCCTTCAGCATTCTGGCGAGGTGCAGGAGGTTCCAGGTCATGAAGGTGGTGTTGCGGTTGGTGAAATCGTTGTCCGGGCCGCCGGATCCCGGATCGAGGTAGGAGGGGCCGGGGCCCGCCTCGCCGATCCAACCCGCGTCGGCTTGCGGCGGGATCGTGTATCCGAGGTGCTGGAGGCTGTAGAGAACGTTCATGGCGCAGTGTTTGACGCCGTCCTCGTTGCCGGTGATCAGACAGCCGCCGACCCTGCCGTAGTAGGCGTACTGTCCGTGCTCGTTCAGGATCGAGGAGTTGCCGTAGAGACGCTCGATGACCTTCTTGGTGACGGAGCTGTTGTCGCCCAACCAGATCGGGCCCGCCAGCACCAGGATGTCGGCGTCCATCACCTGGCGCTGTAGTGCGGGCCATTCGTCGGTGGCCCACCCGTGCTCGGCCATGTCGGGCCAGACGCCGGTGGCGATGTCGTGATCGACGGCACGCAGCCGGGAGACCCGAACGCCCTGCTCGGTCATGATGTGGGCGCTGCGGTCGATGAGCCCCTGGGTGTTGCTGATCTCCGGAGAGCGCTTCAAAGTGCAGTTGACGAACAGTGCCTTCAGATCCCCGTAGCTCGCCATGGTTCGTCTCCTTCGTCCGACTGTGTTCGCGGGAGATTTGGGAACCATAGCGAGAACAGCCCGCTGCCGGACCGGATCGGGCAACTCGAGGCCGATGCTCGACCCGGCTCGATGGAACTCGCGAGCCGAGCCGGACGGTCAGTCGCGGCTGGGGACCGCGCAGCCCTCGGGACCGCACGCGTCCGCGTCGCCCACGATCTGCAACGCTGGCTCGCGGTCGGCCCAGGCTCGCTCCAGCGCCTGCGTGAAGAGAGCCGGAGGCTGCGCGCCGGACACGCCGTACTTGTTGTCGAACACGAAGAACGGCACCCCGTTCGCACCGAGCCGCGCCGCCTCCCGTTCGTCGGCGCGTACCGCGTCGGCGTAGGCGGTGGGATCGGCCAGCACCGCACGGACCTCGGCTTCCTCGAAACCTGTCGCGACGGCGATCTCGACCAACCGCTCCGCATCGCCGAACAGGGACGTCTCCTCGGCGAAATTCGCGTGGTAGAGCGCGTCGAGAAGTTCGTCTTGGCGGCCCTTCGCCAGCGCGAAATGCAGGAGGCGATGCATGTCGAAGGAGCTGCCGTAGTCACGTCCCTCGGTCAGGTAGGGCAGGCCGAGCTCCCCCGCCTGCGCGCCGATGCCGCGCTCATTGGCTGCTGCCTGCGCCTCGCTGATTCCGTACTTGCGGGCGATCTTCGCGACGACGGGACCGGACTCGTCCGCGGGCAGCGTCGGATCCAATTCGAACGAGCGGTGCACCACCTCGACCTCCGCACGCTGCGGAAACTCCGCCAACGCCTGCTCGAACCTGGCCTTGCCCAGGTAGCAGAACGGGCAGTTGATATCGGTCCAGATCTCGACCCGCACGGTCGTCCTCGCTTTCGTCTTCGCCCCGGTTGGTGGCAACGTCGCGGCAATCGAGGGTGTTCCCCGGCGGCCGAGTGCCGATGATCACGACACGGCTCGCCCGCCGCTACGCCTCGATTCGACATCGGTACCGACCTCGGTAGTGGCGGACTCGACGCTGCGTCGACCCGACAGCGACAGCACCTACCGCCGCCCGGGCGTAGGCGTCGAGCATCCCACGACGAAGCAACCCACCGGCCAGTCCGCGAACGGCGGCGGCAACGGCTTGCCGAGGCAGGTGATCGGATCGCAGCCCGGATAGGCGAAGGGCCCGAGTCCGAGCGCGGCGAGAGTGGCGTCGGGGTTGGTCATCATCGGGTCGGTGATGCTGACGTCGGGCAGCGGGACGAACGGCCCCGGGTCCGGCAGCGCCGGTTCGCGGAACGCGCCGACGAGGGGGCGCAGCACCTGGTACGCGAAGCCGACATCACCGGGCACGGTGAACCCGGTCCAGCTGACCAGCAGGTTCAGGCTCGGGACGATGTAGTTGTCCTGGCGCATCATGCCGCTCATCTTCAGCGCGTCGGCGGGTAGACCGTGAAATTCCGGACCGCAACCGGGACCGTTGACCACGAACAGGAAGCCGTAGCACTCGTTTCCGGGCGAGGATTCGGCGGCGTGCGTCAGGTACTCCGCGGAAATGACCTGAGCCTCTCCCCAGAGTCCTCGATTGGCCACCAGCAGACCGAGCTTCGCGAAATCGTCCGGCGCCATCACCAGATGCGCGTAGCCATAGGTGTTTCCGCTGCGATCACGCGCCCAGTAGTAGTGGTCGGCCCGGATACCCAACGGATCGAACAACTTTCGCTGCGCATACTCCTGAAAATCCTCGCCGACCGCCTGCTGCACCACATAGGCGATGAGATCCACGGCGCGCTGGCTGTACCGAAACGTCGTGCCTTGCGGATACTCGATCGGCATCGCCAAAGCCTGGGCGACCACATTGGGATCGAGCTGCCCCAACCCGGTCACCCCTTCGGACACCACCGCGACCTCGATACCGGAGGACTCGGTGAGCAGATTGCGCACGCGAATCGCCCGGTGCTCCGCGTCGCCGAGGCCGGTCGGCAGATAGTCGCCGATCGGATCGTCGAGCCCGAGCAACCCTTCGTCGACCGCGATACCGGCCACCAGCGAGACCACGCTCTTGGTCGCGCTCCACAGATTCCACGGCAATCCGCCGGTCCGCTCGTTCTGCGGCCCCGCGGCGATCAGGCAATTGTTGCGAAACACCTTGAAGTTCAGCCGGGTCGGCGACGCAGCCGCCGCGATCGCGTCGCGCAGCGCCGCCGAATCCACCCCGACCTCCTCGGGAGTCGCCGTCGGAAACTGCCGCCCCTGCCGCACTTCACAGTGCTTCAGCCCGCCGGGTTCCGCCACCGCAGTGCCACCCAAACCACCGGCTATCGTCCACAAAACAAATGTGATAACCAGCGCCACAACACTTTTCAGGGAAATCCGCATGGCCCGCCTTCCGTTTCCCGAGATTCGGTTGTGAAATCGGCGGACGCGACTCCCTGTTACGAAAAACCGCCCGTGACCAGCGCCCCGAATTCCTTGGGCGCAAATTTCACGGGCGGTCCTCGCCGCTTCGACGGCAGCCTGCTGGTATCGGATAGGTCGGGCCTTACTCGGGAAGCTCGAGCCCTTCGGCCAACATAGGCCACGAGCGATGAAAAGCGTCCTGCCAGTAGCCCCACGAGTGGGTACCGGTGGGCTCGAAGTCGAACGTGGCGGGGATCTGCAGTTGACTCAGCCGATCCTGCAGATTATGGGTGCACCAGTTCGTCGCGGCCTCGATGACGCCGCCGATGAGGAGTTGATTGGCCAAACCGTAGGGCGTCTTGTTCAGCGTGAACTGGCTGTCCATCGTGTCGTGCGGTCCCGGCAGGCCGCTGCCGGTCGAAATGAACATTTGCGTTCCACGCAGACGTTCAGCGTTGACCACAGGGTCGTTTTCGACCCATGCCGGATCGTCGTCGGGGCCATACATGTTCACCGTGTCGCCCCCGCCGTAGGTCTCGACGACCAGCTTGACGAACCGCTGGCCGGTCGGATCGGAGATCTGAGCGCAACCGCTGTAGCTGGCCACGGTCGTGAAGAGTCCCGGCTTCATCTCCGCCATCTGCAATGCCGCGGTGGCGGTCATGGAGTTCGCGGCGATTGCGTTGACACCGTTCGGTGTTCTTCTTCATCGCGACCGAGAACACCTGCAGAGTGATATTGCGGCCCTCGATCGTTCCGGAGACGATCTTCGAGCCGTCCGACGAAACCAGTTCGGCGAGCAGTGTTTTGGAGTCGATGACCGGTTCGGCCGGAACGTCTTCCGCAACCGCGTTACCGGCACCGGGCGGAGTGAAAAAACGACAGAGATCACACGCTGCCGAAGCAGCAGGGTATGCTGGCATACCATGAGGCGTACTACCGTGAAGCTACCCGACGAACTCGACGAGCGCCTACGCCACGAGGCGCAGCGGCGAGGCATCACTGTCGCCGAGGTGACTCGCGAAGCGATCACGCAGTACCTGTCCATGCCGAGCGGCGGGCGGCGACAGTTCGGCGCCGCAGGCGCGGGGCACAGCGGGCATTCGGACGTGTCCAGCCGGATCGATGAGATCCTGAGCCAGGAGTGGGACCGATAAGCGCCCTCGTCATCGACGCCGGGCCGCTGTACGCCTACGTCGACGCAGACGATGCCCACCACCAAGCCTGCCTGGAACTCCTGCAGACTCACCGCGGACCACTCGTCATACCGACCCTGGTCATCACCGAGGCCGTCTACCTCATCGGCACCCGCCTCGGCACCGATGCCGAAGTGCGCTTCCTCGGCGACCTGGCCGAGGGCCTGTTCAGTATCGAGCCCGTGCATGCAGCAGACTGGCTTCGCATCGCCGAGCTTGTCGCCAAGTATCGCGACCTACCATTGGGGACCGCCGATGCTTCGGTGATCGCCACAGCCGAGCGGCGAAATCTGACGCAGATCGCCACCACGGATCGACGTCACTTCTCCATAGTTCGCCCTCTGCATACGAGCAATTTCACGCTGCTGCCGTAGGTCGCCGACATCACCGAGCTGTGTGGAACAGGCCTCGCAAATCGCGCTTATGGCAAGAAGTCATGTGCCTCCTCGGCAGAGAAGAGTCCGACGAACGGCATCTGTGGTACGACTTCGGACTCCAGCAGGAGGAAACCGTTGCGGCGGTTCGCATTCCCACGCGCTGTCGGTTCGAGCCCGGAGCCGCCGCAACTCAACCGCCGACATCGAGACATAGAGCCCGCAGTACATCACTCCGGCGCGCAATCGTTGGCACGCCTGCTCCTCGCCGTTCGTCTCGTGCCCCCAGTCGGACTCGAACCGACACTGAATGGATTTTAAGTCCACTGCCTCTGCCAATTGGGCTATAGGGGCCGTTCGGTCAGCCTACCGACTCGTACGGCTGTACCGGAATTGTGGCGCGGCCGGTCTCGGGTTGTGGGATGGACGGGTTGTTCAGGATACGCCGTGCCCCGCTCGTGGGCAGGGCACGGCGAGCAGCGGCTATTCGGCGAGCGCCTTGCCGAGCAGCGAGTTCCTGCGGCTGTAGGCGAAGTAGACCACCATGCCGATGAGCATCCAGACGAGGAATCGCAACCAGGTCTCGACCGAGAGGTTGAGCATCAACCACAGGCAGGACAGGACGCCCAGGATCGGGATGAGCGGGACCAGCGGGACGCGGAAGCCGCGCGGCAGGTCGGGCCGGGTGCGGCGCAGCACGAGCACGCCGAGCGAGACCAGCACGAAGGCGAACAGGGTGCCGATGTTGACCATTTCCTCCAGGGTGCCGAAGTCGACGAAACCGGCGAGCAACGCGCAGCCCACGCCGACGATGACGGTGAGACGGACGGGCGTTCCTTTGGCGCCGGTGTGCGCGAGACGCTTGGGCAGCAGTCCGTCGCGCGCCATGGCGAACAGCACGCGGGTCTGCCCCAGGTACATCACCATGACCACGGTGGTGAGACCTGCGAGCGCGCCGATGGAGATGATGTTCTTCGCCCAGTCCGCGCCGTGCAGCGCGAAAGCCGTTGCGAGCGTGGCGTCGCCGCCGGACAGCTCGGTGTAGGAGACCATGCCGGTGAGCACGAGGGAGACGGCGACGTAGAGCACCGTGACGATCAGCAGCGAGCCGAGGATGCCGCGCGGCACGTTGCGCTGCGGGTCCTTGGTCTCCTCCGCGGTGGTGGCCACGACGTCGAATCCGATGAACGCGAAGAACACCAGGCTGGCCGCGGCGAGCAGGCCGTACCAGCCGAAGTTGCTGTTCCCGGCGCCGGTGAGGAAGGAGAACAGCGACTGGTGGATGCCCTGACCGCCCTCGCCCGCCTCGGAAGGCGGGATGTAGGGCGAGAGGTTCGACTTGTCGAAGTACGTCGCGCCGACGACGAGCACCACCGCGATCACGGCGAGCTTGATCGCGACCGCGATCGCCGACACCCGGGACGAGAGCTTGGTGCCGACGGCGAGCAGCACACCGAGCACCGTGATGAGCGTGACCGCGCCCCAGTCGAAGGTGACCGGCCCGAGGTCGACGACTGCGGCCCCGGTGCCCATCACCTGCCCGAGGTACTGCGACCAGCCCTTGGCCACCACCGACACGGCGAGCGCGAATTCGAGGATCAGGTCCCAGCCGATGATCCACGCGGCCAGCTCACCGAAGGTGGCGTAGGAGTAGGTGTAGGCGCTGCCCGCCACCGGCACGGTGGAGGCGAACTCCGCGTAGCACAGCGCAGTCAGGCCACAGGCGACGGCGGCGAACACGAAGGCCAGCGAAACCGACGGTCCGGCAACGTTTCCCGCGGTGCGGGCGGTGAGTGTGAAGATACCGGCGCCGACCACGACGGCGACGCCGAAGACGGTCAGATCCCAGGCGGTCAGATCTTTGCGTAGTTTCGAGTCGGGCTCGTCGGTATCGCGAATCGATTGCTCGACGGATTTGGTGCGGAACAAGCCATTTCGCCGAGAGGAGCTCGAAATCGCCACGTGTTCTCCTTAAACATGCTCAGGCAGGACGCCGGGATTGCCGGGTGCCGCCGGTTTGCTAGTGGACGCCGGCCATGTAGCGACTGATCCACGGTCCCAGTGCCGCGACGATCAGTCCCACCGCGATCGCCACGGCACCGGTGATGCCAAAGTAGGCGACTTCATGCCCAGGGGCGTAAAAACGAGCAAGAACGCCCGACATCGACGTACCAATACCGACGGAAAAGAAGTACAACGCCATCATTTGCGCTCGGAACGCTTCTGGGGCGAGCTGGGTGGTCACCGCCAGCCCGATCGGGGAGAGCAGCAGTTCCGATACCGCGAACCCGGCCATGATCATCAGCACCGCCAGCGCGGGCACGGACTTGTCGTCGAATCCCGCGAGCGGCACGAACAGCAGGAACGCCGCGCCCATGCCGATGACGCCGAGCGCGAACTTGTGCGGCGTGCTCGGCGCGCGATTGCCGAGCTTGGTCCACAGCAGCGCGAACAGCGGCGAGAGCATGATGATCCAGACGGGCTCCACCGAGCCGATCCAGCTGGCGGGCGCGGTCCAACCGAAGATGCTCCAGTTCATCCGCTCGTCGGAGTACACGGCCAGCACGGTGAAGATCTGCTGGAACAGCGACCAGAACACCGCGTTCGCGAGGAACAGCGGGATGAACGCCCGCACCCTGCTGCGTTCGATCGGCGCGACCTTCGCGCTGGTGAGCATGACCGCGAAATACCCGAGCGAGGCCAGGGCAATCACGACCGTCGTCGCCTCGGGCAGATTGTCCAGCGTGACCAACCGGGTCGCGAAGGCCACCGCGACCGCCGCCGCCGCGCCGAGCACCACACCGGCCATCCGCCCGATCGCGCTGCGCGGCAACGGGTTCGGCACCTCGCGGCCGGCGGTCCCGAGGTTGCGCCGGAAGATCACGTACTGACTGAGGCCGAGCGCCATGCCGATGGCGGCGGCGCCGAAGCCGTAGTGGAAGCCCAGGCGAGTCTGGAGCAGGCCGGTGAGCAGCGGGCCCGTGAACGCGCCGATGTTGATGCCCAGGTAGAAGAGCGTGAAACCGCCGTCGATGCGCGCGTCGTCCTTCGGATAGAGCGTGCCGAGCAGCGAGGAGGCGTTCGCCTTCAGCGCCCCGCTGCCGAGCGCCACCAAGACCAGGCCTGCCGCGACGCCTGCCAGTCCCGGCACCACGGCGAGGGCGATGTGCCCGGCCATGACCACCACGCCGCCGTAGAAAACGGTCCGCTCCATCCCGAGCAGCCGGTCGGCGATCCAGCCGCCCAGCACGGTGGACAGGTACACCAAACCGCCGTAGGCCCCGACGATGCCGACCGCGGTGCTCTGCGGCAGACCGAGACCCCCGTCCGCCACCGAGTAGTACAGGTAGTACCCAAGGATCGTGACCATGCCGTAGAAGGAGAACCGCTCCCACAGCTCCACGCCGAACAGGTTGGCCAATCCGATCGGATGGCCGAACAGAGTCCGAGCCGGGATCGGCAGCTCGGATTCCACTACTTGGGACATGCCCAGCACCTTGTCACAAACCGCAACTGTGCAGCAACTCACCTCACCTTCGGCGTTGGGGCCGCGTTTACGCACGGCAGGGATAGCACGCACGCATTGCCGGGCGGCCCGAGCGGTTCGCACCTACGCTAAAGAGGCGGACGAGCGAGAACCCAGCAACGTGACAATCGGAGCCGGAAGGAAGTGAGGCGCATATGTTGGATGCCGAACTGACCGTGCCGGTCGACCCCGAACAGGCATTCGCGACCCTGGCCGACGGCTGGTTGTATTCCAGCTGGGTGGTCGGAGCATCGCACATCCGGCAAGTCGATCCCGGCTGGCCCGATGTGGGCACCCGAATCCACCACAGCGTCGGCCTGTGGCCGCTGAACGCGCGGGACGTGACCACCGTCCGCGATGTCGATCCGCCGCGGATGATCGAGCTGGAGGCCCGGCTGTGGCCGTTCGGCTCGGCCCGAATCATGCTGGAGCTCACCGAGATCCAGCCCCACACCACACACATCAGGATGACCGAGTACGCCAGGAGCGGGCCCGCGACGCTGCTGCCGAGTCAATTGCAGCGGGTGGCGCTGAAGCCGCGCAACCACGAATCGCTGTCCCGTTTGGCCGCCCTCATCATGGGGCGCGCCGACGAGCGCTATCGACCCAAGGGCCCGACGTAGGGCAGCACCACCGCGCAGTCGGCGGGCCCGGCGTTGGCCGGGTCGAGGGCGTTCAGGACTTCGCGCACGGTCACCGGGTCGGCCGTGAGTTCGTAGTGTTCGGTGTAGTCCGTCGGGCACAGGTCCTGGAGGACGATGTTGCGCACGTTGGGGCCGTCGAGCAGGCCGGTGGTGTAGGGCGTCGCGATCTGGTCGTATCTGCTGACGATGGTCGTGAAGTCGATCTCGGGCGCGATCGCGGGGTCCGGGTTGATGATGCCGAGCATCGGCGATCCCGGCGACACCTGACAGGGGCCGCACCGCTCGGCGACCGCGTCGCGCACCCCGAGCGCGTCCAGCACCGAGGAGAACAGCGCGTCGGTGCCGCTGAGCGTCGATCCGTGCAGCGGCGCGGCCAGCGCGATGTAGTCGTCGACATTCGGCACGCCGCCGAGGTGGTTGAGGTAGTAGAACGGGATCGCGCCGCCCATCGAATGGCCGACGAGATCGACCTTCGCGACGCCGGTCGCGGCGCGTACCCGATCGATGAAGTCCGCGATCTGCCGCGCGCTCTCCGGTACGGGCGCGATGGCGCCGATCGGGCCGAGCGGGCCGGTGCCGTAGGTCGTGGAGAACACACAGTAGCCCGCGGCGGAGAGCACGGGCGAGAGAGTGTTCCAGGTGATGGTGTCGTTACTAAGGCCGTGCAGCAGCACCACCGGATTCGGGTGCGCCTCGGTCGGACGGCAGGACCAGTCGTTGGCGCCCGGCGGCGGTTGACTCGGACCGGTGAGCTGGGCGGCGAGCCCGGACAGATAGCTGTAGGTCGGCGATTCCTCGGCCGTGGCAGAACCGGCGGGCCAGCAGGCCGCCATGGCCACGGCGGTCGCCAGTGCCGCGATCCACCGTCGGGATATTCGCATGGTCGATCTCCTCGTGGGGTACCGTCGATCCGTCGTGACCGACCGGTCGGTCACACCGTAGCGGGTCGGTAGGATCTGCGAAAGAGGCAACAGGAAGGATCCCCCATGCCACGTCCGGCCGAGCCAGGTCGCACCGCCCTGCTGACCGCGGGGGCGCGCGTCGCCGAGGACAAGGGACTGCGCGGGCTATCGATCAACGCGGTGGTCGAGCTCGCCGGAATGGCGAAAGGCACCTTCTACCACCATTTTTCGGATCGGCGCAGTTACGTCGTCGCACTGCACCGCCGCTACCACGACGAGCTGGCGCAGACCGTCGCCGCCGCGATCGCCGACCTGCCGCCCGGGCCGGAGCGGCTGCGCGCGGGCGTTGCCGCCTATCTGGACGCGTGCCTTGCCACCCGGGGCACGAAAGCCTTTCTCGCCCAGTCGCGCACCGACACCGACCTGCTCGACGAGGTGCACGCCCGCAACCAGCTCGCCGCCGCGGCGATCGAGCCCGACCTCGTCGCCCTCGGCTGGCCGGACCCCGCGGCGATCGCCCACCTGCTGGTCGCGATGATCGCCGAGATCGCCCTCACCGAGTTGTACGGCGAAGGGCCGCGCGCCGACCTGCGGGCGGCCGCTCTGCTGATGATCGAGTCACCGCCCGCCTGATCGAGCGGCATCGCACGTCACCGATATCGCTTCCGCCGAACACCTTTCGCGCCGTGCGCGGGCGCTCAGGCGATGGACAGTGCGATGCCGTCCAGGATGTCGTGCTCGCTGACGATCAGTTCGGTGATGTTCGCGCGACGGGCGAGTTCGTAGGCGAGCACCTCGGTGATGACGGCGCCGCCGCCGATCACGTCGACCCGGCCGGGGTGCATCGGGCCGAGCGCGGCGCGTTCGTCGTGGTTCATTCCGATCAGCCGGTCGCAGACCTCGCGGACCTGGTCCAGCGTGAGCGCGGTCAGATGTACCCGGTCCGAGTCGTATTCGGGCAGGTCGAGGGCGACCGCGGCCAGCGTGGTCATGGTGCCCGCGACGCCGACCCAGGTGTGCGCGTTCTCGACGGGCACCTTGGCGAAGGCCTCGTCGAGTCGCTCGGCGGCGAATTCGCGGGCCGCGGCGACCTGATCGGCGGTGGGCGGGTCGCCGGGCAGGCAGCGCTCGGTGATGCGCACGCAGCCGATGTCGGCGGAGAACGCGGCGTGCACGCCGTCGCTGTCGCCGAAGACCAGCTCGGTGGAGCCGCCGCCGAGATCGACGACGACGAACGGACCTGCCGCGCTGGACAATTCGCCGATAGCGCCGGTGAACGAGAGGCGTGCCTCTTCGTCGCCGGTGATCACCTCGGCCTCCGCGCCCGGCACCACGGTGCCGAGTTCGGCGCGGGCCATGGCGAAGAAGTCCTCGCGGTTGGACGCGTCACGGGTCGCCGAGGTGGCGACCATCCGCACCCGCGAGACCCCGGCCTCGCGCATGAGCCCGGTGTACTCGGCGAGCGCGACCCTGGTGCGCTCGATCGCCTCGGGCGCCAGCGAGCCCGTGGCGTCGACGCCCTGGCCGAGCCGCACGATCCGCATCTCGCGGTGCACGTCGGCGAGGCGACCGTCCTCGAGCACGTCGGCGACCAATAGTCGGATGGAGTTCGTTCCGCAATCGACTGCGGCGACCCGGTCACTCATGCTGTGCTCCGTCCTTCGGCGGGTACTTCGGCCAATCGGCCGGGATGGCGGTCCCGCGCAGTCCGTGCTCGGCGGCCAGCGCCACGGCTTCGTCGCCGAACGGGTTGACGCCCGGCCCCTTGGCCAGACTGTGCGCGATGAGCACGTGCAGGCACTTCACCCGCTCGGGCATCCCGCCGCCGGTGAAATCGGTACCGAGGGATTCGATGGCGTTCCGCTCGGCCAGGTAGCTCTCGTGCGCGGCGCGGTAGGCCGCGGCCAGTTCCGGATCGGCGGCGAGGCGCTCGGTCATCTCGCGCATCACGCCCGCCGACTCCTGCCTGCTCGCCTCGGCGGTCAGCCGGGGGTCGGTCAGGTAGTACAAGGTCGGGAAAGGGGTGCCGTCCGGCAGCCGCGGCGCGGTCTTGACCACCGCGGGCAGCCCGTCCGGGGTGCGGTAGGCGACGGCGAGCACGCCGCGCGGCGCACGGCCGAGCTGTTCGGCGATGATCTCGAGATCGCGGTCTGTCGGTGCGGTCACCTGGGTCCTTCCTGGTGCGGGACGGCGGGCGGCAAGCCCGCGGCCGGCGGCTCGAGGCCGGGCGTCGGCTGCGGTTCGGAGAGAGTGCGCCACAGATCCGTGTACCACGGGTCGGGCGCCTTGGATCGCGGCGGCGCGGCGGGGCGCGGCGGGGCTTCGATGCCCGGCACCTGCACGATGTAGGGCGTCTCCCCCGGCATCACCAGCCGCAACCGATCCCTGGCCTCCGACCGAATGTAGGCCGGATCCTGTTGCTGCGCACGGCGATCCCGCAACCTGGCCACATCGGCCTCCAGCTGCCTGCGCTCCTGCGCCAGCTGCGCGGCCTCGGCGCGCTGGCTGAAGTAGGTGCGCATCGGCACGGACAGCGTCAGCGCCAACGCGCACACCACGCCGGCCAGAATCACGGCCTTGCCGGTGGACAGGCCGAGAATGGTGCGCTCGTGCTTGTCCACGCCGCCCGCGCGCGGGGCTATCTTGCGCGGTTGCGCCTTCTCGGCGGTCTCGCTGCGTCTGCGCGTGCGTTTGGCCGCGGCGGGACGGGCAGCGGTCTCGGTGTCCGCGCCCGCCCTCGGGCGCGATCGAGCGGCACGCGACGTGCGGCGGTCCCCGCGTCCGGCCGGACTGGTCCCGCGCGCACGTCGCTCCGTCATCTCGTCCCCTGTATCTAATTTGCGGTGCTCTCGGGGCCCTTCGTGGTTACGCCGGCTGCCGCCTCCGGGCCCGTCGTTCGCACCGCGGCTATCAGCCCTCGAACGCGAAGCGCGGGAACGCCACGTCACCCGCGTAGCGGGCGGAGTCGCCCAGCGCGTCCTCGATGCGCAGCAGCTGGTTGTACTTGGCGACCCGCTCGCTGCGCGCGGGAGCGCCGGTCTTGATCTGGCCGCTGCCGACCGCGACGGCGAGGTCGGCGATGGTGGTGTCCTCGGTCTCGCCGGACCGGTGCGACATCATCGTCTTGTAGCCGTTGCGGTGCGCCAGCTCGACCGCGTCCAGGGTCTCGGTCAGGGTGCCGATCTGGTTGACCTTCACCAGCAGCGCGTTGGCCGCGCCCTTGGCGATGCCCTCTTCCAGACGCTCCGGGTTGGTGACGAACAGGTCGTCGCCGACCAGCTGGATCTTGTCGCCGATCTGGTCGGTCAGCGCGACCCAGCCGTCCCAGTCGTCCTCCGACAGCGGGTCCTCGATGGAGACCAGCGGGTAGGCGGTGAGCAGCTCGGCGTAGAACTGCGCCATCTCGGCGGCGGTGCGGTCGGAGCCCTCGAACTTGTAACCGGTACCCGCGGTGTAGAACTCGGTGGCCGCGACGTCCAGCGCCAGCGCCACGTCGGTGCCGAGCTTCAGGCCGGTCTTCGCGATCGCGACGCTGATCAGGTCGAGCGCCTCACGGGTGCCCGCCACGTCGGGGGCGAAGCCGCCCTCGTCACCGAGGCCGGTGGACAGGCCCTTGGACTTCAGCACCGACTTCAGCGCGTGGTAGACCTCCGCGCCCCAGCGCAGCGACTCCTTGAAGGTCGGCGCGCCGATCGGGGCGACCATGAACTCCTGGACGTCGACGCCGGTGTCGGCGTGCGCGCCACCGTTGAGGATGTTCATCATCGGCACGGGAAGCACATGCGCGTTCGGCCCGCCCAGGTAGCGGAACAGCTCCAGGCCCGAGGACTCGGCGGCGGCGCGGGCCACCGCGAGCGAGACGCCGAGCAGCGCGTTCGCGCCGAGGCGGGACTTGTCCGGGGTGCCGTCCAGATCCAGCAGCGTCTGGTCGACGGTGCGCTGCTCGACCGCGTCCAAGCCGATGACGGCCGGCGCGATCTCGTCGAGGACGCCCTCGACGGCCTTCTGCACGCCCTTGCCGAGGTAGCGGTCGCCGCCGTCACGCAGCTCGACGGCTTCGTGCTCACCGGTGGAGGCGCCGGAGGGCACCGCGGCGCGGGTCAGCGTGCCGTCGTCGAGGGCGATCTCGACCTCGACAGTGGGGTTTCCGCGCGAATCCAGGATCTCGCGAGCTCCGACCTGTTCGATGATGGCCACGAAAACGACACTCCTTCGGCTGCGGGCACGGTAGGTCTCACGGATGGGCCCGTGCGCTGCCGAGCCTAGCGTCCTCGCCGCCTCCGAGGTAACCGGCACTCCGAGGGATGGCTCGCGCGACGCTCAGACGCGGCGGCCGACGCTGTAGGCGGCGGCGCGATCGCGGACGGTGAGCAGGTAGCGGGTGGACTGGTTGTAGGTCATCAGCGCCTGTTGCCAGCCGCGTTCGGAGGTGAGGTCGCCGCCGCTGGCGCACAGGTAGCGCGCCGCGGTGAGGGCGGCGTCGTCGATGTTCTGCGGGTCGATCACGCCGTCGCCGTTGGCGTCCACGCCCCAGCGCTTCCAGGTTTCCGGAATGAACTGCAACGGGCCGACGGCACGGTCGTATACCGAGTCGCCGTCGAGTCTTCCGCCGTCGGTGTCGCGGATCAGCGCGACGCCGGGCGCGCCGTCCAGCGGGATGCCGATGATCGGCGGAACGACGGTGCCGTGGTCGTCGACGCCGGAACCGCGGTGGGTGCCGTGCTTGCTCTCGACGCTGGCGATGCCTGCGAGCGTGGTCCATGCGATGCCGCAACCGGGCCGCGAACTGGCCATCACCGCGGCGGCGTAGCCGTACGCCTCCAGCGCGACCGGCGGGATGCCGAGCGTGCCTGCCTGCTCACCGGCCCAGCCGCGCAGTTGCAGCGCGGTGCGTCCCGGTCCGTCGACATCGATCAGCGGCAGCGGGGCGCCGGGGCCTGGCGGGATGCCTTCCGGGATGGGCGGCAGGTCGGGGCCGATGCCGCAACCGGCGAGCGCCAGGACCACCAAGGCGACGGCCATGATGCCGGTCTTCTTCGGGAGCACCATTCCATCATCCAGATCCGGCGGAGTGCTCCCCGGCGATTGCGCGCCGCCGCGTGTCGGACGTCACTGTCGTCTAGACCAGCAGATCATGGGTGGCCTGTTCGGCGGGATTCGCGAGAACCTCGGCGGTGCGACCGGATTCGACGATCCGGCCGTGATCCAGCACGACGAGTTCGGCGCAGTGCCCGGCGACCAGCGCCATGTCGTGCGTGATCACCAGCACTGCGGTGCCGCGTTCGGCGCGAATCCGGTCCAGCAGGGCCATGATCGAGGCCGCTGTCGCGTGATCGAGGGCCGAGGTGATCTCGTCGCAGATCAGGACCGAGGGCTCGGCTGCCAGGGCGCGGGCCAGCGCCACCCGCTGGCGTTGGCCGCCGGACAGTTCGTGCGGGTACCTGGCCGCCAGCGCTGTCGGCAGTTCCACGGCGTCGAGTAGCTCGGTGATCCGCTGCGGTGCCGCGCTTTTCGAGACCCGCGCGATACGGCGCAGTGGTCTGTCGAGAGCCTGGGCGACCGTTCGGCGCGGGTTGAGCGCCGACATCGGGTTCTGCGGAACGAGCTGAATCCCGTCGCCGCCGCGCCCGATCCGGCGTTTCCCGCCGAGTTCGATCGATGTGCCTGCGAGCGCCAGCGCGCCGCCCTCGGCCGCGCGGAGACCGGCGATCACCCTGGCGAGGGTGGTCTTGCCTGCCCCGGAGGCGCCGACGACGGCGAGCGCGGAGCCCGCGGTGAGCGCGAGGTCGATGTCGGTGAGGGCGCGATGCCTGCCGATGGTCGCGCTGATGCCGCTGGCGCGCAGGGCGATCTGGGGTTGTGGATTGTCGATGGCGGGGCTGACAGGGCGCTCGGATACCCGATGTTCGCCGTCCGCGGCGGCGCGGACGGCGTACCTGAAAGCGCCCCCACCGTGGTCGTCGCGGTCCGCAGCAGCGCCAACGTCGCGAGCCGAGGAGTCGGCGTGGTTCCCTTTCTCGGCAACATCCTCGCGCGGCGCACCGTCGGGTGACTGCGGTGTGCCCGTGGCCGACCCTCCGTCTGTGGGGCCCACGACGGCGCGTGCGGACCGCCCACCGTCGCCGGTGTCGTGGCCAGGAGCCTCGGGCGTGCGTTCGCCCGCCGACGGGAACACGGCAGCCGCGTTCGGGCCTGGTGCGGTGGAGGCCAGCGACGAGCGAGACGCTGCCGGATGCGTGCCGACCTCGATCACCTGATCGGCGATGGCGTGGATGGCGGCGGTGTCATGGCCGGACAGCAGGATGGTGGTCCCGCGGTTCGCGAGATCGACCAGCAGACTGCCGATTTCGGTGCGCAGCGCGCCGTGCAGACCGGCCAGCGGCTCGTCGAGCACCAGGACGTCGGTGCCACGGACCAAGGCTCTGGCCAAGGCGACCCGGCGTTGCTGACCACCCGAGAGTTCGCCGGGGCGGCGGCGCAGGTGCTCGACGGAGAGACCGACCGCGTGCACGGCTTCGAGGAGAGCGGGCTCGGAGCGGTCGCGTGCGACTTCGGCGAGCAGGGTCCGCACCCGCATGAGCGGGTTCAGTGCGGAGCCGGGGTCCTGGCCGACGTAGGTGATGTCCGTCCGCCGAAAACGCCGCAGCGCACCGGAATCCAGTGTGAACACCTCGTGTCCTGCCACCGTGACCGTGCCCGCCGCGCGAATCGCCCCGGACGGCAACTGTCCGAGCAGCGCTCGCATCACGGTCGTCTTCCCCGAACCCGACGGGCCGGTGAGCGCCGTGATCGTGCCCGGCGGCATCCGAAACGAGAGGGCCCCGACCAACTCTTGTCCGGTCGGTCCCCGGACGAGCAGTCCGTCCACGACCACGATGGGGTGCGGCTCTCGGATACCGGCACCCCGCGCCGGCCGCGCACCGTTGCTCGAGGCAGGGATGACAGGCGGTTCGACTCCACCGCGGGGTGTCATGGACAGCCGAGCCGCTACCGCAGCCGACGAATTCGCGTCAGTGCCGACGCCGCCCAGCACCGACGATTCGGCCGCCGACAGCGACGCCGCGGAACCCGCCTCGCAACCAACATCACCGGGATGGGCTGCGACCGCCGCGGATTCGGAGCTCGAACTCGTATCCCATGCCGGATGTGCGCCGTTGCCGTCGACTCCATCGCCGGGTGCCGCGGTCAGCCGAGTCGGCGCCGTGGTCAACCGAGCCGATGCTTCGGACGACGAATTCGCCACAGCACCAACGCTGCCCGGCATCGAGCTCGGTGCCGGGCCGGAGCCTGTATCAGGGCCGCCCTCGAGATCCGTGCCCGATCGAACGCTCACCGCGTCCACCGGCGCCGATCCCCGTGTGCCCCGGCCGAATTCGGTGACCGCCAGGTTCACGCTGACCGCCACGATGGCGATGGCGAGGCTGGGAGCCAACACCGACCACGGGTTGAGTAACATGCCAGAGGCGTTGTCGCGGACCATGACCGCCCAGTTGCTTGCGCCGAGGGTGGTGGGCAGGTGCAGGAAGGACGCGGTGCTGACCAGGTAGACGGCGGCGACGAAACGCAGTCCGAGTTGGGCGGCGAGCACCTCGCGCAGGTTCGGCAGGACCTCGCGGAATACCAGGTGGGCCAGGGTTTCTCCGCTCGCTCGCGCAGCCTCGACGTAGCCGCTCGCCGCGACGCCCGCCGCGCCCGCGGCGAAAACCCGTGCGCAGTAGGGCACTCCGAACAGGACGGCCACCACGATCAGCCCGTACATGCCCGCGTCCGGCCAGGTCGTGAGAACGAGCAGGATGCCGAGCACCGCGGGAACAAGCATCGCGAAATCGGTCGCGGTTTCTATCATCGCGCCGACCCGGGGCCGCAGCGCCGCGATCGCGCCGAGCACGCTCGACACCGCGGTCACCAGCACCGCGATCACGGCGGCGAGCAGCAGCAGACCCCAACCGCCGTACAGCAGATGACTCAGCACGTCACGACCGAGCCGATCGGTGCCGAGCCAGGCGTCGGCGCTCGGGTCGGCGAACGGTATGCCCACCGCTTGCTCGGCGGGCCGCGGCGCGAGGGCCGGCCCCAGTGCCGCGGACACGATCACGGACAGCGCGGGCAGCAGCAGCCGTAATTGCCTCATCGCGCCCCCTCCCTCCACGCAGAATCGCCGATCGCGAACGTCGCGCCGTCGGCGATCCGATCACTCGGCAGAAGCGGCGACTTCATCGTCGCCCCCGCAGCGACCATGCCCGAATGCCGTCCGCCACGGCGAGCATCAGCATGATGACCACCCCGGACAGCGCCACCACCGCCGCGACCACCGACGTGTCACGGTCGGCCACCGATCCGGCCAGCACCGCGCCGAGGCCCGGGTAGTTGAAGATGGTCTCGACCACCAGCGCACCCCCGAGCAGCATGCCGACGGTGGTGGCGAGGCTGGCCACGATGGTTGGCGCGGCGAACGGCACCAGATAGCGGGTCAGCACGTGCGGCGTCGAAAGTCCATCCAGCAGCGCGCTTTCCACATGCGGCGCGCGAGCCGCGTCGGCCAGCGCCGCCCGCACGACCCGGGTGTTCCAGCCGATCTGCGGAATGGCCAGCGCGAGGACGGGCAGCACGAGCATGTCCGCGCGCACCGGGAAACCGGAGCGACCGGTGATGGTGACCGCGGGCAACCAGCCCGTCGCCAGCGAGAACACCATGATCAGCAGCGTCGCCAGTACGAACTCGGGAATGGCCGCGGCGACGGTGCTGCCCGGTTGCAACACCCGCGCCGCCGCGCCGCGCGGACGCGTCGCCCACCAAGCGCCGAGCAGCACCGAGACCAGCACCGTCAGCGCGAGCGCGAGACCGCCGAGTAGCAACGTCGGCGGAAACTTGTCCGCGAGTAGCTCGTTGATCGACCTGCCGCGCGCTGTGCGGCCGAAATCGCCGGTCGCCACGCCCGAGATCCAGTCCACGAACCGCACGACGAGCGGGCGATCGAGTCCGAGCTCGCGTTCCTTCGCCGCCACCTGCTCCGGCGTGGCCTCGCGGCCGAGCACCGCACGGGCCGTGTTGCCCGGCAACAGATCCACGGCCACGAAGACCGCCGCCAGCAGCGCGATCAGCAGGGCGACGCGCCGGAGCAGGAGCCGGGCGAAGGTCGTCACGCCAACCAGGCCCGCTCGAGCTGCACCCGTCCGAAACCGCCGAGGGCCGGCAGGTCACGCACCGAGGCGGTGGCGATGTCGACGCCGTCTGCCATGCCCCACACCAGGTAACCGCCGCGCTCGTGCTGAATCGATTGCACACGGCGGCTTGCCTTTTCGACTTCAGCCGGATCGGAGGCGGCCAGAGCCGCGGCCGTTGCGGAATCGAATTCGGCGTCGTGGAAGGCGGTTTCGTTGCGGTTTGAGCCGCTCGCCATGAGTCTGCTCGCGTAGAACATCGTCGAATCGTTGGTGCCCCAGGAGACGGTGTAGAGCGGGGCCTGCAACCAGGTCCGGTCGTAGAAGGCGTTCGATTCCTGCTCGACGACGTCGAGCCGGATGCCGATGTCCGCGAGCTGAGTGGCGATCACCTTCGCCGACTCCACCTCACCGGGCGCCTCCGGCTTCGTCACCAGCGGGTAGCTGCGCCCCGTATCGAAACCCGCGTCGCGCAGCAGGGTTTTCGCGCGTTCGACATCACGGGTGCGCTGCGGAATGCTCGCGTCGTAGCGCGGGTCGGCGGTGCCGAGGATGTCGTTGGCGACGGTGCCGTAGCCCGAATGCACCTGATCCACAAGCGACTTGCGGTCAACGCCGAGCCGCACCGCGGCGCGCACCCTGGGATCGGCGAACGGCCCGTCGGCGGTGCGCATCGCCACGCCGAGCATCGTGTCGTTCGCGCGCCGCACCACCCGCAGGTCGCCGCGCCCCTCCGCGGTGCGCCCCGCGATCGCGCCGACATTGGACGCCAGATCGATCTGCCCGCTCAGCACCGCATTGCCCAGTGCCGTCACGCTTTCGAACATCGTGACCTCGATGGCGTCGAGCAACGGCAGTCGCGGATCCGATCCCGCGCCGTACCAGTTGTCGTTGCGCACCAGCCTGGCATTGCCGCCCTGATAGGACTCGAGCCGAAACGGTCCGGTGCCGATGGCCGAGGCGAAGTCCGTAGTGTCTTTTCTCACAGTGAACGTCATCAGCCGAACCAGCAGCGGCAGTTGGGTATTCGGCTCCGGGACGGTGAGCACGACGCGGTTCGCACCGTCGGCGGCGATGTCCTCGGCCGCGGCGGGCATCTTCGACGCGCCGCCCACCGAGCGCAGTCTGCGCAGCGACCACACCACATCGTCGGCGGTCACCGGGGCGCCGTCGTGGAAGGTGGCGCCCTCGGCGATCGTGAACGTCCAGCGCCGCTGCGTCGGATCCGACTCCCACGAACTCGCAAGGCGCGCAGCGGTATTCGGCTCCACGCCCGGTACCGTCAGCGCGTCGTAGACCAGCGACGTGACGAGGAAATCGCTCTCGTTGGTCAGGTTCGCGTGCGGGTCGCGCTCGATGCGCGCCGCGGTGCCGAGCGCGCCGACCCGCAGGGTGCCGCCGCGTCGCGCGGGGCCGCCGGGATCGGCGCCGTCGGTACACGCGGCCGCGACCAGAATCGCGCCGACTCCGACGCTCGAACGCAGAAGCTGCCGTCGGTTGAACCCCATCGGTGCCGCCTTCCCTCATCGTTCGCTGCGGGCCCGAGACCCGACACTACAAGGCTAGGACAGGCTAGCCTAAATATGCTGTCTACCTGTGCGAATCCGCCGAACGGCGAATCCACGCGGCCCCACCGGGAGTCGTTGCCGACGAATGCACACCGCCCGGTCCGAACGAGACTTAGGCTTTTGATGCGTCTCAGCTCTTTTTCGCGACTCGCTTAGGTAAGCCTTGCTTAACCGCGCCCGAGGCACTAGCTTCGCAGATCGAATCGTCCCCACCCGCTTTTCGACCCGATGCGAAGAAGGGAATCTCCGGTGAAAAGCGTTCTCCCCGAACGTAAGACGCTTCACCCGCAGGACATCGAACGACGCGAGCTGCCCCCGGACGCCGGGCGAGCGGTGCGTGAGCTCGCGCGCGAGATTTGTACCACAGTCCATCGCAGCCCCCGTGGCGCCGCTCCCGTGACGATGACGCTGACCGACCCGGCGCTCATCGCGTCGATCGAGGAACGCGCTCGCGAACTCCCCGAGGAGGTGCGGCTGGCCATGCGCCCGCCCGCGGGACCCACGGGCGCGACCATCGTGAGCAGGCTGCCGTTGACCGACGACGAGTTCGGGCCGACGCCGCCGAGCTGGCGCGAAGCCGCCCGCTGGAGCGGCGATCCCCAGCGCGGCAACTCTTTTCAGCTCGATGTCGTCATGCTGCTGCTTGCGCGCTGCGCGGGTGAGCCGTTCGGCTGGTACGGCCAACAGGATGGGCGCTTGGTGAACAACATCGTGCCGACGCCGGGCCACGAACACGAGCAGTCGGGAGCGAGCAGCAAGACGTTGCTCAGCCCGCACACCGAAGACGCCTTCCACCCGGACCGCGCGAACCTGCTGATGCTGGCCTGCCTGCGCAATCCGGATCTGGTGGGCACCACGGTGTCCTCGGTCCGGCAGGTCGAGCTGACCGAGGACGAGCACCGGCTGCTGAGCACGCCGACATTGCCGATCCTGCCCGACGTCTCCTACGGCGACGGCCACGAGCGCTTCACCCCGCCCCCGCTGCCGACGATCTGGGACGCGGCCGAATCACCCTCCGGCGCAATGAATCCGACCCTGCGCTACGACCCCGCCTACACGCCCCTCGAGCTAGCCGACGACGAGTTTCGACGCGCCTACGCCCGGCTCGCCACGGAACTGGAGCGGGTGTGCCACACCGCCGCGCTGGCGCCCGGCGAGTTGTTGCTGGTCGACAATGACGTCGCCGTGCACGGTCGGGTACCGTTCACCGCGCGTTACGACGGCACCGATCGCTGGCTCAAGCGGGTCAACATCCGCCTGCCCGAACGTCGGCGCCGAACCGCTGAGGCCGACGAGAATGGTTACGGGCAGCGAACAGTCGCCCCGTTCCGAATGGGAACTGGCCGAGCGGATGCAGAGCGGGACACAACACCAGATGAACGAGGAACCGTTGAACACTCGTGATCGGAGCACGCCGCTGCGCGTGCTGAGCCGTAGCGACCTCGCCGACGTCCCCATCACGCCGGGCGACGTGGTGCGTGCGGTCGAAGACGCGTATCTGGCGTTCGCGGCGGGAGATTCGGACAATCCGCGCAAGCTGAGCGTCGCCAATCCGGACGGCTGGTCGGTGGCCTACGCCATGCTCGGCCGCGACGGCAGACGTCGCGTCGTCGCCATGAAGACCTCGTACAAGTTCGATCCGGGGCACGATCGCAGCACCAAGCGCTACTACACGACCATCACGCTCTACGACGACGCCACGGGCGCGCCCATCGCCATGATGGATTGCGCACGGGTCGGCGCGCTGCGCACGCCGGCCGTGTCCGCGCTGCTCGTGCGCGAGACGATGCGCCGCGGCGCGGAGAGCGTGCTGCTGATCGGCACCGGCACCCAGGGCCGTCACGCGCTGCCGCACTTGCTCGCCGCGAATCCGCAGTTGCGCAAGCTGATGGTGTACGGCACCCACCCCGACGGCCTCGCCGCGGTGCACCAGCACCTGGCCGAGCACCATCCGCAGGCCCTGCTGGAGACCGTCGCCGACCCGCGCGCCGCCGCGGCCGCCGCCGACGTGGTGCTGGCGACCGCGGGCCCGGGCACCGAAGTCGCCTTGGAGGCAGAGGATCTCGCGCCCGGCTCGACCGCGGTGCTGGTCGGCTACGGCCTCGCGCCGTCGACGCTGGTACAGGCCGACCGGGTGGTGGCGACGAGCGCCGAACAGATGCAGCTCACCGGCACCGACATGGTCGGCCCGGACGGCACGCTGCGCACCGTCGACGCCGAACTGCCGCAGATCCTCAACCGCAGGGCCGTGGCACGTCGCTCGGACGACGAGAAGATCTTCGTCTACAACAGCGGCCTGGTGCTCACCGACGTCGCCGTCGCGCACGCGCTCGCCGAACGCGCCATCGCCGAGGGCCGCGGCACGGAGGTGCCCCTGTGGGATTAGAGGCCGCCGTCGAGCCCGAACCGGAGCTCGTCGATCCGGAAGCCATGGTGCTGTTCGACATCGCCGCGCCCCGGAAGTCGAGAGCCGGTGCACGCGCGAGCCGAACAGGGCGCGAACGTCCCGCATCCGAACCCGCGGCCGCCGCCTCGTCGGCGCGCGAGACCGGGACACCGCTCGACACCGGCGCGGAGACGTTCGAGCCGGGCACGTCGTCGTTCGATACCGAACCGATGGCGTTCGCTGCGAATACAGTTGCCCACCAGACGAACCGGATACAGCTCGACGCCGAACTGCCAACGCTCGACCCAGCGTCGCTCGAGCCCGGCGCGACGCCATCGGCTCCCGCCGCATCGTCGCATCCAGCGGCGATGCCCTCATCCGAAGATGTTGGCGCGCTGGCGACTTCCGACGCCGTCGAACCGGCCGCGGAAGGCAGCCCATGGGTGGACCTCCCCGAGGACTCCGAGCCGGCGGCGTTCGAGGCCGACCACGCCGTTCTACAGCGCGTCGCCCTGGCGACGGAGGGCAGACCGTGGGCGGAGCTCCCAGGGGAAACCGAGGCGGAGGCGCCCGAGGCCGTCCACGTGCTTCCACAGGACGTCGAACCGGTCCCTGCCTCGGAGCCGGACATCGACGCGACCGATGGGTACGTCACGAACCAGAACGACGTGGACGACTACTCCGAATCCGGCTGGGACGAGAACGATTCCGACGAGGTCCTCCTCGCGATGCTCGTCGAGGAAGTCGCCGAACTGCTCGTCGAAGAAATCGCCGACGACCCGGCGGGCCTGACCGCCGGGATCACCGCCCCCGCCATGCCCGCGCACACCGACGAGTGGGAGCGGAGGGTGCTGGCCGACCCGCAGCTGCTCGCCGATATCGCGTTCGCGATCGGCGGGCCGTTCCACCTGATGTATCCCGCTCGGGTGGCGCAGAACATCCGCGGATTCCGCGACGTGTTCCTGCGGGCAGGGGTCGACGGGGTCGTCTACTACGGCAAGAAGGCGAACAAGGGGGCGTGTGTGGCGCGGGCCTGCGCGGAGAACGGTGCGGGCATCGACGTCTCCAGCGTCGGCGAGCTGACGGCCGCGCTCGCCGCCGGGGTGCGCGGCGGTGAACTGATGGTCACCGGTCCGGCGAAATCCGACGACCTGCTGTGGCTCGCCGTGCGCCACGGTGCGTTGATCGCGGTGGACAGCCTCGACGAGCTCGACCGCCTCGGCACGATCGCCTCCGCGGCCACCCCGGCCAGGGCGCTGCTGCGGGTGTTGCCCGCGGGCTCGGCCAGCCGGTTCGGGATGACCGACGACGAGCTCGACCGGGCGCAGTCGGTGATCGCCGCGTCCGGACCGCGCGGACTGGAGCCGGTTCAGTTGGAGGGCTTCAGCTTTCACCTCCCCGGCTACGACGCGATCGCCCGCGCCGAGCAAGCCGCCGACCTGATCGCCCGCTGCACGGCGGCGCGCGAGCTCGGGCATCCGGCCTGCACCATCTCGATCGGCGGCGGATTCGGCGTCGACTACGTCCCCGAAGGCGCGTGGCGCGAGTTCACCGAGGGCGTCGACCGTTCCTGGTTCCACGCCGGGAAATCGTTCGACTCCTACTACCCGTACCACTTCCCGGTTCCTGGACCGGCCATGCTGTCGGAGATCCTGGCCCACGGCGAACTGACAAGGCGCCTGCGCGACAACGACATCCGCTTGGCCGTCGAACCGGGCCGCGCCCTGCTCGATCGCGCGGGCAGCACCGTCTTCCGCGTACAGGGCAGCAAGAGCAGGTACGCGGACGGACAGCCGTACCGACTGCTCACCGTCGACGGCACCAGCCTCAGCCTGTCCGAGCAGTGGTTCGACAGCGAGTACCTGCCCGACCCGGTGCTGTGGCCCGTGCGCGAATCGACGCAGCCTTTGCCGGAACCGACGCCGACCAGCGTCGGCGCGGCCAGTTGTCTGGAATCCGACATGCTCAGCTGGCGGCGCGTCCCGCTGCCGAGGCGGGCCGAGCCGGGCGATCTGCTCGTCTATCCGAACACCGCCGGATACCAGATGGATTCGAACGAATCGGCCTTCCACGAATTGCCGATACCACCGAAGGTCGTGCTCTTCGGCGGGCACGGAGATCGACTGCGCTGGACGCTCGACGCCGGGTAATCAACCACGACGACCACAACTCAGCATCGCCCCCGCTTGCGACCAGCAGCGCGGGGCAGGCGACACCCCGAGCCGGGATCGCCCATGGATAGGAGACTCGTATGCCTGTCGTCACACGCGTGACGGACCTGATCGGTCGCACCCCGCTCTTCGAACTGGCCACCACCGCGACCGGAACCCGGCTGCTGCTGAAGCTCGAGCAGTTCAATCCGACGGGCGCGGCCAAGATCCGGATGGCGCGCGAGATGGTGCTCGACGCCGAGCGGCGCGGTTTGCTGCCGAGTGGCGGGCATATCATCGAATCCACGTCCGGTAACACCGGGCTCGGCCTCGCGGTGGTTGCCGCCGAACGCGGGTACCGCTTCACCGCCGTGGTCGACCACCACGCATGTAAGGACAAGCTGCGCGCGATGCGGGCGATGGGTGCGGAGTTGGTGTACGTGGCCGACGAGGGCGACGACAACCTGGCCACTTCGGCGCGAGAAGACCTCGCCGAGGCGATGGCCGCGGCGCAGGACGACGCCTACTTCACCGAACAGCACAACAACGACGCCAACGCGGTCGGCTACTACGCGGTGGCCGAGGAATTGCTGGAGGACGTCGATCGGGTCGACATCCTGCTCTCGTCGGTCGGCACCGGCGGTTCGCTGTTCGGCACGGCGACCCGGCTGCGTCAGCTGGGCTGCCCGCCCTACGTGATCGGTGTGGAGCCGGTCGGTTCCATCGCCTTCGGCGGGCCCGGCGGTCCGTACTGGCAATCCGGCACCGGCACACCGCCGGGCGCCACCATCGGCACCGCCGTCGACTACTCGCTGCTCGACGAGGGAGTGAAGGTGTCCGACGTGGCGGCCTTCGCCACCGCCCGCGCCGTCGCGGCGAAGCTCGGCTTGATGCTCGGGGGCTCGGCGGGCGGCTCGGTGTACGCGGGGCTGACCCGGCTCGAGGAGTTCCCCGCGGGTTCGACCGTGGTCACCATCGTCTGCGACGGCGGCGAGAAGTACCTGGACACCGTCTTCGACGACGACTGGATGAACGACCGCGACCTGCTCGACGGCGACACGGAGCGCGAGGTGCTCGGTCTGCTCGACCGCTACTCGCCCGCCCGCCGAAAGCAGCTGGTGGAGGCGCGGTGAACCTGGGCGAGTTCCGCGCCGACGGACGTCGGCTCGCCGCATTGGCGACGCCGATCGCGTTGACCCAGCTGGCTCAGATCGCGGTGTCCACGACCAATATCGCGCTGATGGGCACGCTCGGCGTGCGACAGGTCGCGGCGGGCGGCCTGGCCATCGTGCTGTTCAACCAGATCCGCACCATGTGCGTCGGGTTGATCACCGGCACCGGCAACCAGATCGCCTCGGCGGTCAGCGCCGCGGGCAAGCGGGGTGATTCCGCCGACCGCGAGGTGCGCGAGGTGGTGCGGTCGAGTTTCCTCATCGCGACGATCTCCGGCCTGCTCGGTGGCGCGGTGCTGATCGGACTCGGCTGGTCGTTGCAGTGGCTCGGCCAGGACGCCGGCGTGCTCGCCGACGCGCGCCCGCTCATGGTCGCGCTGGCTCCCGGGCTGCTGCCCTGCCTGTGGTTCCAAGTGCTGCGGCAGTACACCGTCGGCATGCAGCGTCCACAGGCTTTGCTGCTGGTGACGCTCGGCTCGGTCGCGCTGAATCTCGCGCTGGCCCTGGCGTTCATCCACGGCTGGGCCGGGCTCCCAGCGCTCGGCCTCACCGGCATCGGCGTGGCCACCTCGCTGGTCTTCCTGATCACCTTCGGCGTGTTCTGGGCGATGGTGCGACACGATCCGCGACTGGGTCCCCACCTGTCGATCCGGCCGTGGCCGGTGCACCGGTCGATGGTCGTCTCCGAACTGAAGCTCGGCACCCCGATCGCGCTCACCTACGGGTCGGAAGCGGGCATGTTCTCGGTGCTGGCGCTCGTCATGGGCAGCTTCGGTCCCGCCGCCCTGGCCGCGCACAACGTCGTCTACCAGATCATCTACATCGTGTTCCAGGTGGCGATCGGGCTGTCGCACGGCGCGTCCATCCTGGTCAGTCACGCGACCGCGCGCGATGAATACCAGCACGCCAAGGCCCTTGCCTGGCTGGCGCTGCGCTACGCGGCGATCGTCGCCGCGATCACCGGCGCGGTGTACGTGCTCGCGCCGAACGCGGTGCTGCGGCCGTTCCTGGAGCCCGGCGACACCGCGACCATCGAGATCGCACGCACCCTGCTGCTGATCGGCATCGTGCTGCAATTCTTCGATGCCGCGCAGAACATCGGCACCGGGCTGCTGCGCGGGCTGAAGGAGACCAACGTGGGCTTCCGGCTGTCGTTGATCGGCTATTGGCTCGTCGGCCTGCCCACCGCCCTGCTGCTGGCTTATCCGCTCCACCTCGGCGCCGCGGGCGTCTGGTGGGGACTGACGGCAGGGCTGGCCACCACCGCGGTCCTGATGGTGCGGCGCTACTTCGGTTTGCTCGACGGCATGGCGCACGCGTACCCGCGGCGCCTGCCCGAGACGTTGTCGAGCCCCGGCTGATCGCCGGGGCCGACCGATTCAGATGTTGACGCCGTAATCGCGGGCGATGCCCGCGAGACCGGACGCGTAGCCCTGCCCGATGGCGCGGAACTTCCACTCGCCGCTGTGCCGGTACAGCTCACCGAACACCATGGCGGTCTCGGTGGACGCGTCCTCGGTGAGGTCGTAACGGGCCAGTTCGGCGCCGGTGTTGGCGTCGACGACGCGGATGAACGCGTTGCGGATCTGGCCGAACGACTGCCCGCGGGCGTCGGCGTCGTGAATGGACACGGGGAAGAAGATGTTGGTGATCGTCGGCGGCGTCGCCGCGAGATCGACGTTGATCACCTCGTCGTCGCCCTCGCCCTCACCGGTGAGGTTGTCACCGGTGTGCTCGATGGTGCCCTCCGGCGAACGCAGATTGTTGTAGAACACGAAGTGCTGATCGGAGAGCACCTTCAGGTTCGGGCCGGTGGCCAGTGCGCTCGCGTCGAGGTCGTAATCCGCACCGGTGGTGGTGCGCACGTCCCAGCCGAGTCCCACCGCGACCTTGGTCAGGTTCGGCGCCTGCTTGGACAGCGAAACGTTTCCGCCCTTGGCGAGTGTGACGCTCATGATCCCTTCCCGTACGGCGCGCGGGCGCCGCCTTTCTCGTTGTACCGGTTCAGTTCTGGTCGTCGGACCAGCCGCGCAGGGTCGCCACGCGGCCCTGCAACGCGTGCAATTCGCTCGCATCGAGCACGTCGCGCTGAATGCCCTTGTCCACCGCGAACGCGGACTGGCGGTGGTCGTCGATCACCGCGACGTCGATCTGCACCGCGGCGTAATCCTCGGCGTCGGGCATCTGTTCGGCGATCACTTTGGCGGTGCCACGCGCGCACAGCGCGACGTTGCCGCCGCCGAGAATCAGCAGCGCGATCTCGGGACGTTCCCGCAGCCGGGCCAGCGAACCTCGGTCGAACTTCAGGCTGATCAGGATGCGCCGATCACCGGCGCGCACCGGCCAGGACACCGGAATCGCATGCGGCGCTGGGTCTGTGGTCACCAGCACGGCGATCGTGTCCTGCGGCCATTCCGGTAGCACGTCCAGTTCGGGATGATCGGTCGAGTGGTCGCGATGTTGCGCGGGGCTCGCTCCGGCTGCCATCTTCGTCACCTCATGCATCGTCGCGCGCGACGGGCTGTGCCGCGCTGATAGCAGTCTAAGGTGCTGGGACACTTGCGCGCTGGCGCTGTGCCACTTGTCTGCTGGCACTGTGGAACTTGTCCGTTACGTCCGCACGGCTCGTCGACCACCGAGCTCGGCGGGTTGTCAGGCCGGAGGGTTCGTTCAGGCCGAAGCGAATTCGGGAATCGGCAGCGACCGCGCCCATTCGCGCGCCATGTCGCGCACCCGGACCTCGGCGGACGCATCGTGGCGCGCGTGCTCGCCGACCTGGACCGCACCGCGCGCGGTCAGCTTCTCGGCCGCGATCTCGCCGCCGCGGTTGAACGTGTCGCCGTAAACGGAATCGCCGAGCCCGAACACCGCGAATCGCAGTCCGGTGAGATCGGGCGCGCGGGCGTCGAGTGCGTCGAAGAAGAACTCGGCGCCGGTCGGCAGGTCGCCGTCGCCGTAGGTCGAGCAGACGACGACGTGAAAGTCCGCGACGTCCAGATCATCGACATCGAAGTCGGTCATGTCGTAGACCGAGACATCGTGCACGCCGGCCAGGGAGTCCGCGACGCAGTCGGCCGCGATTTCCGAAGTACCCATCTCCGACCCGAACAGAATGACTACGCGCACCGCGCCCGCTCCTTCCCGTCGCCGCTTCGGCATGCACCGAAGTTTTCCCTTTACTTTGGCGAGGCTACCCTAATTTTTCGAGCGAAGGTTGTGACGTCCCCCGTGTCCGGGACACTTGCGCGGCTTCCGATTGACGGACGGTCGCCGCGGATGCATCATTCAGTAACGACCCTGTTCAACAGGGGTTCTCCGATCAGCCGGCCGATGTCTGTCCGGCCGTGCGTGCTGCTCCCGGCCACGCCCGGTTCACCTTCGCCGTGGGTCCGGTCAGCACTTCCCCAATGACGCTTCTCGCGTCCGTGCCGTGAGTGAGGTGAGAACGATGGTGTACCGATCGTCAGGACTTCCGCGGATCACCGCGTTCCTGCACTACGGCAGCACACCCCATTTCTGAATCCGCACCGCATCGGGCGGGTCCCGCGGCGGCGCCTCCGGCGTCTCCGGGACCGGCTGATTCCCGGTGCGGTGCACGCGCGGGCGATAGCCGGAACGACGAAATGGGAGGCGAACATGGACATGGGGGCAGTGAATCCTGGGGGCTGGGAGACGGGCACGGCCCGGATGGGATACGACACCGCCGCGATCGCGGCGGGCAATCTGGCGGTCTCGGCGGCGATGATCGACGACCTCGGCTACCTGCGCGGCCAGCTCGCCGCGGCGGAGGTGCCGTTTCTCCTGGTCAGAGACAGCGGGCACCGCTTGATCCTGGCCGCCGACGCCGCGCACCGCGCGATGGTGCGACGCGTGACGGACGGCGCGCTCGCCGCGGGCTTCGCCGTCGCGGAAGCCGGGGATCACATCCTCCGGTTGGGCCGCGACGCCGATCCCGCGCACCACGTCGAGCTGGAGCTGTGGGAGTACCACGGCGACACCGTCGAATGTCCGCGCCCGAACGCGCTGACCCGCGCGGTCTTCGATCTGGCCGACGTGGAATTCACCCAGGTCGGACTGTTCGACCGCAGCTGGCCGACCCTGACCGACATGTTCGCGCCGCACGTCACCGATGTCGATTTCGACATCGACATCGTCTTCTCCTGGGTCGACGGCACGGATCCGGAATTCCGCGCGCGGCGCGCGGGCCTGATGGCGCAGGTCGTCGTCGGAGAGGGCGACGACGCGGACGCGAGAATCCGCCAGATCGACGAACTCAGGTACGCCCTGCGCTCGGTGCACAAGAACGCGCCGTGGATCCGCCGCATCTTCGTCGCCACCGATTCCGCGGTCCCCGAGTGGCTCGACGAGCACCCGAAGGTCACGGTGGTGCGGGCGGGCGACCACTTCAGCGACCCGGCGGCGCTGCCCACCTTCAACTCGCACGCGGTGGAATCGCAGTTGCAGCACATCGAGGGGCTCAGCGAGCACTTCCTGTATTCCAACGACGACATGTTCTTCGCCAGGCCGGTGCGTCCCTCGATGTTCTTCACCCCCGGCGGCATCAGCCGGTTCATCGAGGCGGACACACGCATCGGGCCGGGCCGGAACAACGAGCGCCGCAGCGGATTCGAGAACGCGGCGCGGGTCAACCGGGCGCTGCTCGCCGATCACTTCGGGCACGTCATCACCCGGCACTTGGAGCACACGCCCACGCCGCTGCGGCGCAGCGTGCTGCTGGAGATGGAGGCGGAGTTCGGCGGCGACTTCGCCCGCACCATGGCGAGCCGATTCCGTTCGGCCACCGACATTTCCGTCACCAACTCGCTGTACCACTACTACGCGCTGCTCACTGGGTGCGCGGTGCCGCAGGAGACCGGGCGAATGCGCTACGTCGACACCACGAGTCGCGCCGGGCTCACGCTGCTCGACGAGCTGTCCGCGCGGCGGGACGTCGACTTCTTCTGCCTGAACGACGGCAGCTTCCCGGAGGTGCCGGAATCCGAACGGGTGCAGCGAGTTTCGGATTTCCTCACGGACTGGTTCCCGGACCCGGCGCCGTGGGAGCGGTTCAGCGAACCGCCTCGTCGTCCGCTTCCGGAGTCGGCTCCCGGCGCTGCATGACGTGCGGGATACGACCGGCGGGCGGGATGACGATGCCCGCCTCGGCGAGCTTCGCCGCCGCCTCCTCCGGGGTGGCCGGCTCGCCGACGGTCGCGCCCGCATCGATGGGTACCACCGAATGCACCACCGTGTCCGGGTAGATGTGCACGAAGTTGAAGGCCTGCGCACCGTCGCGGCCGCGCAGGCCGCCCGTCGCGGTGGCCAGATCCTGGGTGTAGCAGGTGGACGAGGCGACCGAGACCGGGATGCCTGCGAACGTCGCGTAGGTGGAGAAGTGCACGTGGCCAGCGAGGATCGCGCGCACGTCGGTGCCGTCCAGCACGTCGGCGAGTTTGCGCTGGTCACGCAGCTCGACGGTGACGGCCAGATCCACCACGCACGGCACCGGCGGGTGGTGCATGGCCAGGATGGTGCCGAACGGCGCGGGCTCGGCCAGCACGCCGCGCAGCCAGGCCAGCTGCTCATCGGAGATCTCGCCGTGGTGATGGCCGGGCACCGAGGTGTCGAGGGCGATGATGCGCAGTCCGTCGATCATGTGCACGCGGTCGAACGGCTTGGTCGACGGCGGCTCGTCGAGCAGGGTGTCACGCAGGACACCGCGATCGTCGTGGTTGCCCATCACCCACACCACCGGCGCTCCGATGTGCCGCGCGAACGGCTCGACCAGCGCGCGCAGCTTCTCGTACGCCTCGGGCTCGCCGCGGTCGGCGAGGTCGCCGGTGAACACCAGCGCCGTCGGGCGGATGCGACTGGCCGCGGCGTGCCCGAGCAGCTTGCGTAACCGCTGCCCAGCGTCGACATCCCCGTACAACTCGCCGTCACCGGCGATGAGGTGGGTGTCACTGAAATGGAACAACACGTGATCCGGTCGCGGATGCTCCGCGACTCTGCTGATGCGCACCGGACCGAACGTCCCTCCCGGCGGGTGGCCCGCCCTAGGCTTCGGGTTCCAGCCAGAATAGCGAACCCCTACTGACAGTTTTCCCGCCGCGCTGTGACGACAAGCTTGCGGGAAGATGAGGGTTCGGTGTACGCGAAGCCTCTCCGAGCGGCTGCCGGAGGAGCTGCGGACCAGTGGTGTGCACCGGCATTCCAGCTGGATTTCGACTGGTTTCGACCCGTGCTCGGGTGGGTGCGATCGGTGCCCGAGGTGGTGCGTCCGACGTGGGACGATACGACCCGCGCCGAGCGGTACGTCCACCGCGAAGGCGATTCATCCGACGCCGAGCGATGCTGCACCGAACGGCGCATTCCGCGCGATGCGACCCGCACCGCGCGACACGTCCGACACGACGCGATGCGTCCCAACGGGCAGAGTACGTCCCGCGCGGAGCGATGCATCCGACGCGGGGCGATCCGTCCAGCACGGCGCGCAGTACGTTCCGCATCTAGCGATGAGACCCCCACCGAGCGGTGCCCACGCTCGTCGGCCTGCCTCCGCTTCTGCGGGCGCACCGGGTGAGCACTGCCGAGGGCGCGAGCACGGCATCGACCGGAGGCTCTCAGCTTCGAGGGCGTTGAAGGCGGCGGGCGGTCCGAGACCTATTCGGGACTCGGCGACCCGCACGCCGGAGCCCCGAGCACTCGCCGGGATCGGCGGTCGGACCGCTGGAAGGTCGCGGGGTTCGGGGCGCTCACGGTGGAGTGCGCGGACCGCCGCCGCCCAGGTCAGCGGCCGCCGAGTGAGTCGGCGGCGAGCAAAGCGTCGTGGAGCAGCGCGGCGTCCACCGCGAACGGTTCGTTGTGGATCGTCTCGCCGGGGGCGGTGGCGCGAGTCGCTATGGCGGACAACGTTTCCTGGTCCGCGTCGGCGAGTCCGAGGTCGGCCAGCGAGGTCGGCAGGCCGACGCGGTCGCAGAAGTCGAGAACGGTGCCGATCTCGTCGTCGGACGCGCCTTCGAGCACCAGTTGGGTGAGCACGCCGAAGGCGACCTTCTCGCCGTGCAGGTACGGGCGGGTCTGCGGCACCGCGGTGAGGCCGTTGTGCACCGCGTGCGCGGCCGCTAGGCCGGAGGATTCGAATCCGAGCCCGGACAGCAGGGTGTTGGCCTCGACGATGCGTTCGAGCGCGGGGGTGACGGTCTGGGTGTGAACCGCCGCCAGCGCCTGCGGACCGTCGGACAGCAAAGTGCGGTAACACAATTCGGCGAGTGCTCCGGCGCTGCGGGTGGACGCGCCGCCGCGCATGTTGCGCACGTGCCCGGCGAGGCAGGTGCGCGCCTCGAACCAGGTGGCGAGCGCGTCGCCCATGCCCGACGTGAGCAGCCGCGCGGGGGCTTGCGCGATGGCCGAGGTGTCCACCAGCACCAGCGCGGGATTGCGGCGCACCAGCTGGTACGCCTCGAATTCGCCTTCCTCCGTGTAGATCACCGAGAGCGCACTGCACGGCGCATCGCTGGACGCGGTGGTCGGACAGCTGATCATCGGCAGCCCGAGATCGTCGGCCACCGCGCGCGCCGAGTCGATCACCTTCCCGCCGCCCGCGCCGAGCACCGCGGCGCTCCCGCTCGCCCGCACGGCCTCGGTGATCCGCGCGAGTTCGGCCCTGCTGCACTCCCCGCCCGACGGATGCACCGAATAGTCGATACTCGACGCCCCGAACGACCGCTCCCACATCTTGGCGAGCAGCCGCCGCGCACTCTTCCCCGCCACGATCAACACCGGCCCGGCGATCCCCAGCCGGCGCAGTTCCTGCCCCAACGCCGCCGTAGCATCGCGCCCCTGCACATAGTGCCCCGGCGAGGAGAACACACTCAGCATCATCCGGCACCTCCCGACTCGAGGGGCGCCGATTCCCCAGCGCACCCGCTGTCCGCCATCGACTCGCCATCAACGCTACGCGCCTGCCCCCGCGCCGCACCGTGGATTCACACCCCTGCCTGGAGATGCCAGGCATAGAAGGAACCTGATGGCCCTTGGACCGGATGCGGGCTCAGAACCCGGTGGTGTCCAGACTCAGATCGAACGGCGCGGGCAACGCGATGGCGGTGCCGAACGAGTAGGGGCCGTGCACGTCGCCGTAGCCGAGATCGTGCGGGTCGGAGAAGAGCGTGCACTCCTTGCGCTGTCGGTCGACCAGCAGATACAGCGGTGCGCCGTACTGGGCGTAGCGCTTGCGCTTGATGATCCGATCGGTGTCCGCGTTCGAATCCGATGTCACCTCGACCACCAGCAGCGTCTGCTTGGGCAAGAGAGCGCCTGCCCCTTCGGCTAGCGCCGTCGGAATAACGGCCAGGTCCGGCATATACCAGTTCACCGAGCCTGGCAGATCCAGATTTCCAGAGCCCATGAGGCAGTCGAGTTCATCTACACGGGCATCGAGCTGCCGACGAATCTGGGCGACGACCTTCTCGTGATCCCACATCGGTGACACCAGTACGATCCGCCCCTCGATGACCTGAGCCCACCGGTGGTCGATGAGCTGCACCGCGTACTTCAGGGCCGCCTCGTGGTTCACTTCGCCATACGCGATCGGCTGCGCCATGGCACTCCACCACCCTTCGCCTCGGCCCGGTCACAACTGCCTGCCAAGCTAAGAATAACCACTGCATCGGACAGGCTCGGCGACGACGCTACCCATCGGATTCGCGCGACCCGCCGGGTTCCAGCGATTCGCGCGTTCGTCAGCGTGGCCAGTAGTGGCGCCAATCCGCAGGGTCGAGTGGGTCGCGGGAGCCGCGGGCGGACTCGGCGGCGTCTTCGGCCGTGCGGATGGCGGCGGCGAAGGACAGGGTGGCCTTGCGGAGGCGTTCTTCGGCGCTGTCGGGGCCGCCGAGGTGGACGACGCGCAGGTCGGGCGGGATCAGGTCGTCGGGGAGGCCTGCTTTGGTGCTGCGGGCGATGATCTTCTCGGCGAGGGCGAGGGCGGGCTGAGCCATGGCGATGCCATCGAGGCAGGAGCGCCGGGACTTCTCGGCGGACTTGCGTTCTTCCCAGGCCCGCTCCTGTGCGGCGATCTTCTCCTCGACGGTGGCGTCGGGGGCGATACCGGAGTCGATCAGGTGCGGGCTGCGGTTGACGAGCTTGGCGACCAGCGCGGCGGCGACGTCGTCGACGGTGAATTCGCCTGCGGCTTCCGCGATTCGGGAGTGGAAGAGCACCTGGAGCAGCAGATCGCCGAGTTCTTCCTTGATGGTCTCGGCATCCGCGTGCTGAATGGCGTCGAGGAGTTCGTAGGTCTCCTCGAGCAGGTAGGGGCGCAGGGAGTCGTGGGTCTGGGTGACCTCCCAGCCACCGAAGTTCCAGAGCCGGTCCATGACCTCGACGGCCCCCGCCAACCCCGCGGCCACCAGTGCTACGTCGCCTGCGGACCGCGACGAATCTCGGCTCTCCGCTGCGCCGTTGCCCGACGCGGAGGGCCCGGGGCCCACCCCGGCGGCGCCGTCCGGAGTACTCATCGAGCCGCCGTCGCCTCGGTGTCCACCGTGAGATCCACTGCCCCCTGCGCCTTTCCGTCCAGCGCGAGCAGCAGGTCGGCGACGAACTGCAACAGCTGCACATCGCGGACCCGATCGGCGCCGACGCTGTCCTCGACCCTGGGCAGCGGCAGTTGCACGACGCCGCTGGCCGCCTTGTAGCCCGCGCTGGGGTAGAGCCGCTTCAACCGCAACTGCTTGGAGTCGGGCAGATTCAGCAGCGGCGAGACCTTCAAAGTCGTTCCGGTGACGGCGATCTCGGTGACGCCGTACTCCCGCGCCACCAGCCGCAGCTTCGCCACCGACACCAGGCGACCCACCTCGACAGGCAGCGGGCCGTAGCGGTCGACCAGTTCCTCTATCACCGCGGCGAGGGCCGGATCATCCTGGGCGGCGGCGAGTTTGCGGTACGCCTCCAGGCGGAGCCGATCGCTGGCGATGTAATCGGGCGGGATGTGCGCGTCGACCGGGAGGTCGATGCGGACCTCCTTGACCTCTTCGGTGGTGATCGGCTTGCCGTCCGCCGCGGCGCGATACGCCTCGACGGCCTCGCCGACCAGGCGCACGTACAGGTCGAAGCCGACGCCGGCGACGTGACCGGACTGCTCGGCGCCGAGCACGTTGCCCGCGCCGCGGATCTCCAAGTCCTTCATGGCCACCGCCATGCCCGCACCGAGGTCGGAGTTCTGCGCGATGGTGGCGAGCCGGTCGTAGGCGGTCTCGGTGAGCGGCTTCTCCGGCGGATACAGGAAGTAGGCGTAGCCGCGCTCCCGGCTGCGCCCGACCCGGCCGCGCAGCTGGTGCAGCTGCGAAAGGCCGAGCGCGTCGGCGCGTTCCACGAGCAGGGTGTTGGCATTCGAGATGTCCAGGCCGGTCTCGATGATGGTGGTGCACACCAGCACATCGAACTCGCGCTGCCAGAAGCCCTGCACGGTCTGCTCGAGCATGTCCTCGTTCATCTGGCCGTGCGCGACCACCACCCGCGCCTCCGGCACCAGATCGCGAATCTGCTTGGCCGCCTTGTCGATCGAAGACACCCGGTTGTGCACGTAGAACACCTGGCCGTCGCGCAGCAGCTCGCGGCGGATGGCGGCGGTGACCTGCTTCTCGTTGTACCCGCCGACGTAGGTGAGCACCGGGTGCCGTTCCTCCGGCGGAGTGAGGATGGTCGACATCTCGCGGATGCCCGCCAGGCTCATCTCCAGGGTGCGCGGGATCGGGGTCGCCGACATCGTCAGCACGTCGACGTGCGTGCGCAGCGCCTTGATGTGCTCCTTGTGCTCGACACCGAAGCGCTGCTCCTCGTCGACGATCACCAGGCCGAGGTCCTTCCACCGCACGCCCGTCTGGAGCAGGCGGTGGGTGCCGACCACGATGTCGACCGCGCCGTCGGCCATGCCCTCCAGCACCGCCCGCGATTCGGCGGGATCGGTGAACCGGGACAGACCCTTCACGGTGACCGGGAACCCGGCGACGCGCTCGGTGAACGTCTGCAAATGCTGCTGGGCCAGCAGCGTCGTCGGCACCAGCACGACCACCTGCTTGCCGTCCTGCACCGCCTTGAACGCCGCGCGCACCGCGATCTCGGTCTTGCCGTAGCCGACGTCGCCGCAGACCACGCGGTCCATCGGGACCGGCTTCTCCATATCCGACTTGACCTCGGCGATGGCGGTCATCTGATCGACCGTCTCGGTGAACGCGAACGCGTCCTCCATCTCCTGCTGCCACGGCGTGTCCGCGCCGAACGCGTGCCCCGGTGCCGCCTGCCTGGCCGCGTAGAGCTGCACCAGCTCGCCCGCGATCTCGCGAACGGCCTTGCGCGCCTTGCGTTTCGTGTTCGCCCAGTCGGAGCCGCCCAGCTTGGACAGGCTCGGCATCTCGCCGCCGACATAGCGCGAGAGCTGGTCGAGCGACTCCATCGGCACGAACAACCGGTCGCCGGGCTGGCCACGCTTGCTCGGCGCGTACTCGATGACCAGGTATTCGCGCCGCGCGCCGCCCACGGTGCGCTCGATCATCTCCACGAACCGGCCGATGCCGTGCTGGTCGTGCACCACCATGTCGCCCGCGTTGAGGGCGAGCGGGTCCACCTGATTGCGCCGCTTGGCGGGTAGCCGCTTGCCCTCGGCGGGCGCGGTGACCCGGTTACCGGTCAGATCGGACTCGGCGACCACGACCAGCCCGGCGTCCTCGAACACCAAGCCGTCGTGCAGGGAACCGCACAGCACGCCGACGACGCCCGCGGTCGGCTCCGCGCCCGCGTCCAATGCCGCCGCCGCCACGTCCGCGTCGGCCAGCCGCTCCAGCACGCGCTGCGCGGTACCGTGACCGGCCACGACCACCACCGCGCGCCCGCCGGTGGCCACATGCGCGCGCAGCGAGGCGAAGATCGTCGCCACCAATTCGTCGGAGCCACGGGCCGCGGGACCGGCCAGCACCGGAAGCACGACCTCCGCGGGATCGCCCGACTCCAGCGGGCTCAGGCTCCACCACGGCAGACCGTTCCGGTCGGCACTCTCGTGAATCTCCGAAAGCGCACGGTAGGAGGAAGCCGCCAGATCGAGCCCGTTCCCGCCGAGCGGCGCGGCGCCGCCGAACGAGGCCGCGGTCCAGGACGCCTCCAGGAACTCCTCCCCGGTGCGCACCAGGTCGGCGGCGCGGGTGCGGATCTTCTCCGGATCGCACAGCAGCACGTGCGTGCCCTCGGCCAGCTGCTCGGTCAGCAACCGCAGCTCACCGGGCTGCAGCACCGGAAGCAGCGCCTCCATGCCGTCCACCGGGATGCCCTCGGCCAGCTTCTCCAGCATCTCGACCAGCGCCGCGTCGGCGGCGTTCGCCTCGGCCACCTCCGCCGCCCGCGCCCGCACCTCGGGGGTGAGCAGCAGCTCCCGGCACGGCGGCGCGACCACCACGTCGACCGGGAGATCGCCGAGCGAGCGCTGGTCGGCGACCGCGAAGGGCCGCAGCTCGGTCACCTCGTCGCCCCAGAACTCGACGCGCACCGGATGGTCGGCCGTCGGCGGGAACAGGTCGAGGATGCCACCGCGCACCGCGAACTCGCCGCGCTTACCCACCATGTCCACCCGGGTGTAAGCGAATTCGACCAGGCGAAGGAGCAATTCGTCGAAATCGAACTCCGCGCCGACCCGCAGCACGATCGGCTCGATGTCGCCGAGCCCGGCCGCCATCGGTTGCATCAGCGAACGCACGGTGGTCACCACCACGCGCAACGGCTCGGGGAACACCGGGTCCGCCCGCCCGTCGCCCGACCACCGCCCCTCATCGAATCGCTCCGCGATGCCGTAGTCCAGGGCTAGCCTGCGCAACACCTCCAGCCTGCGCCCGACCGTGTCCGCGCCCGGCGACAGCCGCTCGTGCGGCAGGGTCTCCCACGATGGGAACTGCGCGACCGTCTCGCCGAGAATCTCCTGCAACTCGACCGTCAGATCGTCGGCCTCCCGGCCCGTCGCCGTCACCACCACCAGCGGCCGCTTGGCCGCCACCGTCGCGGCCACGAACGGGCGCACCGCCGAAGGCGCCACCAACTCGACCGACGACTTCCCGATCAGCTCGGCGACCGTCCGCAGCGCGGCATCCGCTCCGGCCGCCGCGACCAGTCCTTCGAGTGGTGGACGGTGGGTGGACATCGACAACTCCTGAGCTCAAGCGGGTGTTTCGAGCGAACTGAGTCTATTGGCGCGCTGGCGCGCGCGTGTTCGCGGGGCTGTGTTTTCGGCGCGCTGGCGCGCGCGGGGTTCGCGGCCCTTCTTGTCTCGCTTCCGAGCGGTCGAGACTCGCGACTACGTCGCATGCGCTTCGACCGCCCGGAAGCGAGACGGCCGCGAACGGGCTCGTAAGACTCGCCCTCGGGGTGGTTGAGAGGGAGCGAAGCGCGCGTTCCGGTCGAAGCGGAAGCTGCGCTCGGGCAGACTTCGGTGTGAACGACCACCGCTGGAGTCGGTGGTTGTGAACCGACTCGGAGCGGGCATCGAGACCGGCGATCGCGGCTTGTCGAGCGCGACGAGCTTCGCGCCGGTAGGGGCCCGCTGGTCTGCGCGCGGCGCGGTGGACGCTTCTCCTCATCACACCCGTTGGCACACGCGATCATTGAATTCCCGGCGCGCCTAACGCATTGCGCACCTGCGCTTCCGGCGTTACGGCACGTAGCGGCGCAGGCGGCGGGCGGCGAATTCGCGGAAGTACGAAAGCTTTTCCGGCGGCACGATGGACGGGAGCAGGAAGTACCAAGCCCGCTCCATGCGGGTGGCCATCTGGTCCATCGACTCGGTGCCGACCGCGACGATGTGCACGCCCGCGGTGACCTCTTGCAGTAGCAGGCCGACGACCTCGGGATCGAGGTCGGATTCCAGATCGCCTTGGGCGATGGCACGTTCGGCCAGAAGGCGATACGTGTCACCCCAGGTCTTGGCGATGTTGTCGCCCTGGGCGCCGCGGTAGTCGCCGATCTGGTGGGTGAGCTTGAGCATCGCGCCGACCATCGGATCGTTCATCGACAGGTCGGCCACCACGTACGTGATGCCGATACACGCTTCCAGCGCAGGCACTCTGGGATCGAAGAAGCCCTGGCACGAACTGATCAGTCGCTCGTTGCCCTGATCGACGACGGCGCGCGCCAGTTCTTCCTTCGAACCGAAGTGAAAGTACAAGGCGCCCTTGGTCACGTTGGACTGCGCGATGATCTCGCTCAGGCTCGCATTCGCATATCCCAAGCGCAGAAAGACATCGGCAGCGCCCGCAAGGACGGAATCGCGGGTGATCTCCGCGCGCGCTTGCCTAGCCATCAGATCCGCCTGTCATCCCTAAAACCAGCCATCCTGAAGTAGACCGACATCCCGAAGTAAGACCGACATACCGCCCGAACAGCACCCAGAGGATGGGTGAACCGTACCACCAGGTGGGCGCACGACAGTCAATTCGAGCATTCGGCCGAGCCTCCATCGCAATTCGCTGGTTAACAATCGGTCAGTCCGGCGCGCCCGCGGGCCATTCCGAGCTCAGCTGCGGATCGGCCTCCAGGTGGCTCAGACCGTTCCAACAGAGATTCACCAAATGCGCTGCCACAACCTCTTTGGATGGCTCGCGCACGTCCAGCCACCACGTCGCGGCCGTGGAGACCATACCCACCAAACCCTGTGCGTACAGCGTAGCCAGGCTGGTGTCGAGCTGCCGCCGCTCGAAATCGCCCGCCAAGATGTGCGCGACCTGGTTCACGGCCTCGTTGAGCAGGCTGGAGAAGCGGCCGTCGTCGGTGGTCGCGACCTGGTCGCGCACCAGAATCCGGAAGCCGTCGGTGCGTTCCTCGATATAGGTGAGCAGCGCGAGCGCGACCTGCTCCAGCCGCACCCGCGAACGATTCTGGGTGAGCGAGGAGGTGATCATGTCCAACAGCATCGACATCTCGCGATCGACGACCACCGCGTAGAGGCCCTCTTTGCCGCCGAAGTGTTCGTACACCACGGGTTTGGAGACCTGGGCGCGCTGCGCGATCTCCTCGATCGAGGTCGCGTCGTAACCGCGTTCGGCGAACAGCGCCCTGCCGATCTCGATCAACTGCTGGCGCCGTTGAGTTCCCGTCATCCGCGGACGAGACACGCTGTTCCGCCTCTCCGTGTCAGGTCGCCGGTCGTGAGCGGCTCGCCGGTTCCGCGCCTGGCCACCGAGCTGGCCGTGCCGGGTTCCTGGCGTTCCGGGCGAATTGTCCATATGTTTGCGAAATCAGTCGTTTGCCTGGGGCGTCTGCGGGGTACCACGCCCTCGCGCAAAACCTTACCGCGCGACGCCAACTGTTCCAGACAGCGAGTGCCCCCGAAGTCGTCGGCCGCCCGGCGACCCGCGCCACGCGCGCAGAGGGTGGGTATCGGTTCGACGTGAGCCGGGTCTTCGTGCGAGGATTCAACCCGTGCCGAGGCACAGCGGCGGTTCATCTGGTCCGCCGGTGTGGCGATCCGCCGTAGTGTAATGGCAGCACCTCTGATTTTGGTTCAGATAGTTCAGGTTCGAGTCCTGGCGGCGGAGCACACCGGCACGGTGACTATCGTTGGCCCCGCACATCGCTGACCAAGCAGGTTACAGCCAGCACGATGACAGGCAGCCGAGGGAGATCCATGCCACAGCAGACCGCCGTCGTCGTTCTCGCCGCCGGAGCCGGGACGCGAATGCGGTCGAAGACCCCCAAAGTTCTGCATTCGCTGGCCGGCCGAAGCATGCTCGCGCACGCGCTGCATGCGGCGAACGAGATCGACCCCGCGCACCTCATCACGGTGGTGGGCCACGACAGAGAACAAGTCGGCGCCGCGGTCGCCGCGGTGGCCGCCGAACTCGGCCGCGACATCACCTCCGCCCTGCAGGAGGAGCAGCTCGGCACCGGCCACGCCGTCCAGTGCGCGCTGCGCTCGCTGCCCGACGACTTCACCGGTGACCTGCTCGTCACCTCCGCCGACGTGCCGCTGCTGGACGGGCACACGCTGTCCGCGCTGCTCGACGAGCACCGCAGCTACCCGGAACGTCCCGGCGTCACCGTGCTGACGTTCGTGCCCGAGGACCCGAACGGCTACGGCCGGATCATCCGCGACGCGGACGGTCAGGTCGTCGAGATCGTCGAGCACGCCGACGCCACCCCCGAGCAGGCCGCGATCCACGAGGTCAACTCCGGCGTGTACGCGTTCGACGCCGCGGTGCTGCGCACCATGATCGGCAGGCTGTCCACCGCCAACGCCCAGCACGAGCTGTACCTCACCGACGTGCTGCGGCTGGCCCGCGAGGCCGGGCACCCGGTGCACGGCGCCCGCCTGGTGGACGCGGCCAAGGTCACCGGAGTCAACGACCGGGTGCAGCTCTCGATGGCCGCGCGCACGCTGAACCGCTACATCCTGGAACGCCACATGCGGGCGGGCGTCACCATTCTGGATCCGGCTACCACCTGGGTGGACGCGAGCGTGCGGATCGGCAGGGACGCCGTGCTCCGGCCCGGCGTCCAATTGCTCGGCGCGACGGTGATCGGCGAGGACGCCGAGATCGGACCCGACAGCACGCTCACCGACGTGGTGGTCGGCGACGGCGCGACAGTGGTGCGCACGCACGGCGAGCAGTCCACCGTCGGGCCGGGCGCGGCCATCGGACCGTTCAGCTACCTGCGGCCGGGCACCGTGGTCGGCGACTCCGGCAAGCTCGGCGCCTTCGTGGAGACCAAGAACGCCACCATCGGCGCGCACTCCAAGGTGCCGCACCTCACCTACGTCGGGGACGCGACGATCGGCGAGCACAGCAACATCGGCGCTTCCAGCGTCTTCGTCAACTACGACGGCGTGCGCAAGCATCACACCGTGGTCGGTTCGCACGTGCGCACCGGCAGCGACACCATGTTCGTCGCGCCGGTGACCGTGGGTGACGGCGCTTATACGGCGGCGGGTACTGTACTGCGCAGAAACGTTCCACCGGGTGCGCTCGCGGTATCGGGTGGAGCACAGCGCAATATTGAGAACTGGGTGCAGCGGTACCGGCCGGGGACCGCGGCGGCGATCGCGGCGGCGGCAGCCATCGCGGCCGACGAGATGTCGGGTCAGGCAATCGAGCAAAAGGATGGCAAACAGCAGTGACCGCGTCATGGATCGATAACCAGAAGAACCTGATGCTCTTCGCGGGACGCTCCCATCCTGAGCTGGCCGAGCAGGTCGCCAAGGAACTCGACGTCCACGTCACGCCCCAGATCGCCCGCGATTTCGCCAACGGCGAGACCTTCGTTCGCTTCGAGGAATCCGTCCGCGGTTCGGACGCCTTCGTGCTGCAGAGCTTCCCGGCGCCGGTGAACCAGTGGCTGATGGAACAGCTCATCATGATCGACGCGCTCAAGCGCGGTTCGGCCAAGCGGATCACCGCGGTGCTGCCGTTCTACCCGTACGCGCGCCAGGACAAGAAGCACCGCGGCCGCGAGCCGATCTCGGCCCGCCTGGTCGCCGACATGCTGAAGACCGCGGGCGCGGACCGCATCATCACCGTCGACCTGCACACCGACCAGATCCAGGGCTTCTTCGACGGCCCGGTCGACCACATGCACGCGCTGTTCCAGCTCTCCGAGCACGTGCGCGCCAACTACAGCCTGGACAACATCACCGTGGTCTCGCCCGACGCGGGCCGCGTGAAGGTCGCCGAGAAGTGGGCCGACGCCCTCGGCGGCGCGCCGGTGGCGTTCATCCACAAGACCCGCGACCCGCTGGTCCCCAACCAGGTGAAGTCGCACCGTCCGGTCGGTGACGTGGACGGCCGCACCTGCATCCTGATCGACGACATGATCGACACCGGTGGCACCATCGCCGAGGCCGTGCGCGTGCTGCGCGAGGCGGGCGCGGGCGACGTCGTCATCGCGGCGACGCACGGCGTGCTCTCCTCCCCCGCCGCCGAGCGCCTCACCGCGTGCGGTGCGCGCGAGGTCGTGGTGACCAACACCCTGCCGATCACCGAAGACAAGAAGTTCCCGCAGCTGACGGTGCTGTCCATTGCGCCGCTGCTGGCCCGCACCATCCGCGAGGTCTTCGAGAACGGTTCGGTCACCGGCCTGTTCAACGGCAACGCGTGACGATCTTCTAGCCAACCGACGACGGCCCGGGCTTTGCGCCCGGGCCGTCGTCGTCTCGTCGGCAGGGTGAACGCGCTGGAGATGGTCGGCCGAACGTGATACCCATGTGGGGCAATCGAATACCTAGAGGGGGGCACCGTGACCACGCCGCAGGAACCGCGACCCGGCATCGACTTCGGTAAGGCAGGGGCGCAGGACGACGCCCGTTCGGCGGAGACCCGGGTGTATCAGCCGGGCACGGCGCCGGAGACCCAGGTCTACCAGCCGGGGCAGGGATACGGTGCGGGCACCGCCCCGGAAACGCAGGTGTACCAGCCGGGGCAGGGATACGGTTCCAGCACCGCGCCGGAAACCCAGGTGTACCAACCCGGTTCGGCGAGCGCACCTGAGGTGCCGGCCTATCAGCCGCCGGAACCGCCCGCCTATCAGCCGCCCGCGCCTCCGCAGTATCCGGCCGGTGGCGTCTACGGTTATCCCCCCGTCGACGGCATTCCCACGGGCACCCCGCCCACGGGCTATCCGCAGCAGCCGAGCCCGTACGACACACCACCCGCCTACCCCGCCGCTCCCGCGTATCCCCCGGCGCCCGCTTACCCTGCCCCGCCCGCCTATCCGGCCGCACCGGGTTATCCGGCGGCTCCGGCGTACCCGGCCGCTCCGCAGTCCGGCGGCTACGCACCATATGGGCCTTACGCGCCGACTCAGACGCAGACGCTGTCGATCATCAGCTTCGTCTGCCTCGGCCTGAGTCTGATCGGAACCGCGCTCTGCTTCTTCCCCATCCTGCTCACCGGACCCGCGGGCATCATTCTCGGCTTCGTCGGTCACTCGAAGGGGGAATCGCTCGGCAAATGGGCGGCCATCGCGAACGCCGTCGTGCTGGTGCTGGCGATCCTGCTGGTCGTGTTCGTGATCGGAATCGCGAGCGTCTCGTCCTGACGCGCGCTCGCCGCTCCGCGAATTCCTGGCGTCGAGTTGGCCCCGCCCCGGGACCGGCGGGACGATACTGGGACCCATGAACCGCGACCCGCTGGACATGGGAGACGACGAACAGGAAGACGAGATCCGCGCATACGAGCGCTATATCGAGAACCCGCCCGAGAACCTCACCATCCGCGACCGGGAGAGCGAGGACGACGGCAGGCTCGGCATCGGTGAGGACCTCGACCAGCGCTGGACCAGCCGCCGTCAGCGCGCCGAAGACGCGGCCGAATCCACGCTGCCCGCCGAGGAGGCGGCGATGGGGATCATCGAGGATTCCGATTTGGAGAATTCCGATCTGGAGGATTCCGATTCCTGAGTCACTGCTCGGCCGTGCGCGCGGGGCAGAGGACGGACTACACCCGCCCGTCAGGCGTACCTGCGCCTTTCGGTGATAGAACTCGATCACGTGGTACCCGGGGGTTGGCGAGGCGAACACGACCAGGAGGCCGCTGATGACCACACCGAAGAATCCCGACGAGTCGTCCGAGACACCGCCGACCGGCAGCGCACCGCAGTCGGGGCAGGAATCCGCGACCCCGCCCTCGCTGTCGAAGAAGGCGGAGGAACCCCAGCCGACGGGCACCGAGTGGGCGACGCCCGCATCGTCCGAGCAGTTCCCCGGCGAGACGACCCAGCCGTCGAAGCGGTCCCCGGGCGGCGGGGAGTCCTCGTCGTCCGGTAGCGCGGCGGAACCGCCCGTGACGGGCGCGGCACCGCAGTCGACCGGGCCGGAGGGCTGGAATCAGCCGGGAGCGGGTCAGCCCGAGTACCCGTCCGGCGGACAGCCCGGCTATCCCTCAGGCGAACAGCCTCCCTATCCCGGTTCCGGCCAGTACCCCGGCGCCGGTCAGTCCGGCTATCCACCCGGCGGCCAAGCCGATTACCCCGCGGCGCAGCCCCAGCCCCCGTACGGGCAGCAGCCCCCGTACGGCGGCGGCTACCCGCAGGGCGGCTACCCTTCCTACCCGCAGCAGGGCCAGCCCTACGACACCGGGCAGCCGCGCAAACCCGGCACCCAGACCATGTCGATCATCGGCTTCGTCTGCGCCGCGCTGGCGCTGTTCCTGTGCCCGATCCTGTTCGGCCCGGCCGGGATCGTGTTCGGCATCCTCGGCCACAACAAGGGCGAGCCGCTGGGCCGCTGGGCCGCCATCGCCTCCGGTGTCGCGCTGGTCGCCGGACTCATCCTGAGCTTCGTCGTGCTGAACACCGAGATGGTCCCCGACCAGAATTGAGTCGGTGTCCCGTCGTAAGTTCTCGGCTATGAGTGGTTTCGGTGGGTTTCCGTTGGTCGGGCTGGATTTCTACGAGGACCTGGAGGCCGACAACTCCAAGACGTTCTGGAACGCGCACAAGGCCGTGTACGAGGAGTCGGTGCGCGCGCCGATGGTCGCGCTCACCGCGGAGCTGGAAGCCGATTTCGGATCCGCGAAGATCTTCCGCCCCTACCGCGACGTGCGCTTCGCCAAGGACAAGTCCCCGTACAAGACCGCGCAGGGCGCGGTGGTCGGCACCGCGCCGGGCGTCGGCTGGTACGTGCAGATCAGCGCCGCCGGGCTCTTCGTCGGCGGCGGCTTCTACTCCGGGTCGCCCGCGCAGGTCGCGCAGTTGCGCACGTCGATCGACGACGACGTGCGCGGCCCCGAGCTCGAGAAGATCCTCGCCAAGCTGACCAAGGCGGGCTTCACCATCGGTGGGGAGAAGCTCAAGACCAAGCCCAAGGGCTACGACGCGGACCACCCGCGCCTCGATCTGCTGCGCCACAAGTCCCTGACCAGCAGCCGCCAGTTCGGCGCCCCCGAATGGCTGGAGACGCCACGCGCGGCGACGGAAGTGCGCAAGGCATGGGAGACGATGCGGCCGTTCATCGATCGGCTGACCGCGATCGTCGGCCCGGCGAACGCGTAGGGGTCAGATCCGCGCCGCGAGCACCAAGGCGAAGCGGTCGTCGGGATCGGTCCACACCCGCTCGGTGCGGAAACCCGCGGCCGCGAGTTCGGCGTCGAGTCCGTCGACCCGGAACTTCGCGGAGATCTCCGTGCGCAGCTGCTCGCCGCGCGCGAAGTGCACCGTGAGGTCGAGGTCGGCGACGGTGACGGTCATGTCCTCGGTCGCCGCCAGCCGCATCTCGATCCACTCGCGCTCGGCGTCCCACAGCGCGACGTGCGTGAACTTCTCGGGCTCGAAGTCCGCGCGCAGCCGCTGGTTGAGCACGTGCAGGACGTTCCGATTGAACTCGGCGGTGACCCCGGCGGCATCGTCGTAGGCGGGTACGAGCACCTCGGGTTCGATGACCAGCCCGGCGCCGAGCAGCAGCTGCTCACCCGGCTCGAGCACCTCCCGTATGCCCGCGAGGAATTCGGCGCGCTCGTCGGGGACCAGATTGCCGATGGTGCCGCCGAGGAAGGCGATCATGCGGCGACCGCCGCCAGGCAGGTTGTGCAGCGTGTCGGTGAAATCGCTGACCACGCCGTGTACGGCCAGCCTGGGGAACTCCGCGGCGACCTGTTCGGCCGCCGCCCGCAGCGCCGCTGACGAGACATCCTGCGGCACATAGGTCTTCAACGGTCCCTCGGCGCTCAACGCGGAGAGCAACAGGCGGGTCTTGGCCGCCGAGCCCGCGCCCAGTTCGACGAGGACCTCGGCTTGCGCTGTCCGCGCGATGTCGTCGACGACCCGTTCCAGCAGCGCGCGTTCGGTGCGCGTCGGATAGTACTCGGGCAGCTCGGTGATGCGTTCGAACAGTTCGCTGCCGCGGGCGTCGTAGAACCATTTGGGCGGCAGCCACTTCGGATCGGCGGTCAGTCCGCTTCTGGCGTCGGATCGCAGTGCTGCGGTCAGATCGTCGTCGGATAGGTAGACATCCAGCGTCGGTGCGGTCATTGTGTAGGCCTTTCGGTATCGCTGGTTCGGGGGTCGGAAGGCGCGGGCCGGATGGGAAGGGCTTTCGCGGCTTCGCGATCGGTCAGACGGAGTCGTCGGGCGGGGTCAGTTCTTCGATCGAGAGCACGCCGGGCCTGGCGTACACCAGTTTCCGGTCGGGGATCGGCTGCCAGCGCGGGTCGTCGTCGTACGGTTCGGAGGAGAGGATCGCCACGTCGTCGGTGACCAGCGCGGACAGCGCGTGGTGCACCGTGGTGGCCCACACCTGCTCGCCGTCGCCGATCAGCAGGTTGAGCCGGGCCGTCGGCATATGCCGCAGCACGGCGGCGACCAGCAGGCGCAGCGCGGTCGCCGGAGAACTCGCGTAGCCGCCGGATTCCGCGGAGCGCAACAGGTCTCGCAGCAGCACCCACAGCGCCGCGGCATCGGTGATCGATTCGACCTCGAGCAGCCGCGCCGTTTCGAACAGGCGGGTCGCACCGGCGCGGGTCGCGGCCACGTCCAGATCCGACATGACCGCGGTCAGCACCCGCCGCCATTCCGGGACCGCGCCGTTGTGGCTGAACGCCCAGCGTCCGTCGGTGAATGGCGCGCACGCGGCCCGTTCGATGGGCATACCCACCGTGGCCGATCTGATCGAGCCGAGCACCGCGCCCGACACCAATTGGGGCAGTACCTCTTCCACGGCCGGATCGGTCCAGATGGGGTCGGCGTTGCGGTAGCGGCTCGCCTCCGGCGCACCCCCCGCGCCGTCGCGCCACCACGCGACACCGAAGCCGTCGGCGTTGATGGCGCCGCCTTCGCGCATGTCCTTCGGCGCCCACGCCTGGGTGCGCAGGGAATGCGTACCGCGAGTAAGTAATTCGCCCACCGACGTCGGCGGGCCGACATAGCCCAGGTGACGGCACATCAGATCTCGTCCCGGCCCAGGTCGCGCGCGAGGCGGAAGCCGGAGAAGATCTGGCGGCGGATCGGGTGATCCCAGTTGCGGAAGGTGCCACGGCAGGCCACCGGGTCGGTGCCGAACGAACCGCCGCGCAGCACGCGGTAGTCGCCGCCGAAGAACACCTCGGAGTACTCCCGGTATGGGAACGCGCGGAAGCCGGGGTAGGGCTCGAAGCCGGAAGACGTCCATTCCCAGACATCGCCGATCAGCTGGTGCACGCCCGCGGGCGAGGCGCCCGCCGGGTACGCGCCGACCTCGGCCGGTTCGAGATGGCGTTGTCCGAGATTGGCTGTGGCGGAGTCGGGTTCGGCGTCGCCCCAGGGGTAGCGGCGGGTGGCGCCGGTGTCCGGGTCGTACCGCGCGGCCTTCTCCCACTCAGCCTCGGTGGGCAGCCGCTTGCCCGCCCACTTGGCGTAGGCCTCGGCCTCGAACCAGCAGACGTGCAGCACCGGCTGGTGCGGCCGCAGCGGGGCCATCACGCCGAAAACCCTTCGCCACCAGTGCCCGGCCGGATCGCGATCCCAGAACTGGGGCGCGACCAGTCCGGCCTCGACGCGGTGCGCCCAGCCGCGCTCGGACCACAGCTCGGGGCGCTCGTAGCCGCCGTCCTCGACGAAAGCCAGGTACTGCTCGTTGGTGACCGGCGCGGCGTCGATCGCGAAGGCGGGCAGCCGCACCGGGTGCGCGGGGCGTTCGTTGTCCAGCGCCCACGGATCGGTGGAGGTGCCCATGGTGAACTCGCCCGCCGGAATGATCACCTCGCCCGAGACCCGGACGGCCGCCGCCGGAGCGCTCGGCGCGGTGAGCACCGCGGGCCCCGTCCGCAGCTGATGGGTGGCCAGCATGGTCTCGTCGTGCTGCTGCTCGTGCTGGGCGATCATGCCGAACGCGAAACCGCCGTCCACCAACTGGTTTCCACGCAACGCACTGGTGTCGAGCACGTCGAGTACCTTGTCGCGGACGGTGCCGACGTAGCCGCGGGCCTCGGTCGGATTCAGCAGCGGCAATTCGGGGCGATTGACCCGCTTGTGTTTGAAGGCGTCGTAGAGCTCGTCGATATCGGCGCGGACGGGGTCGCGCCCGCCCACGTCGCGCACCAGCCACAGCTCTTCCTGGTTGCCGATGTGCGCGAGATCCCAGACCAGCGGGCTCATCAGCCGGGAATGCTGGGCGACGAGTTCGGCCTCGTCGACGACGTCGGTCAGACCGAGGGTCCTGGCGCGTGCGGTGGTGAGCACCTCGGCGATCCGGTCGCGGAGTCGCTCGGTGCCGGAATGGTCGGTGGGGACAGAAGAAGTGGTCACGGTAACGCTCTCCGGGCGGTAGTGCGGCAGGACGGACCGGACACGCCGCGGCCTCGTCGAATGATGCTGTGCGCGTGGTCGTTACACGCTGCTGGTTGATTCACGACGCGGCCTCCACCCGAGCATCGGTCGGAGTGCGGCCGCGACGACATCGTTGCGAGGCGTCGTCGAGTTCACGAGCCGCCGACCGCGTGCGGGCGTGCGCGGCGGCGAGGGCGAGCAGGTCGACGGCCACCTTCCCGATCTCGGCGTCGGCCAGACCGTAGCGGGCCGCCTGCAACCACCGGCCCGCAACGGGCGCGGCCAGCGCCGTCGCCTCGGCGACCACCGCGGGTGCGGACAGCAGCGCGTCGATGGCGTGAACCGGCACCGTCCAGGTGTCGCCCGGCTGCGCGTCCAGGTAGCGGACCTCCAGGTGCCCCGAGGCTCGGACCGGCGGGAACAAGGTGGTCAGGTGGTAGTCGAGGTCGGCGATGTCGGGGCGGCGGCCGATCTCGTCGTCCAGCGCGCCGGACAGCCAGTCGCCGAAGGTCGCGCCCGGTGGGGCCGCCCATCCGAGACCGTCGCCGTTCGCGGCCGCGTCGGGTCTGCGCACGCACAACAGCGGCACGTCGAGCGCCCAGCGGCCGTAGGCGGCCACGGGGTCGGACCACTCCTGCACCGGCGGGCGGGTCCTGGCGTTGTCGAGGCGGAGCCAGGCGCGCATCCGCTGCGAGGCCCAGGCACCGTCGGGTGCGCCGTGGAGCGAAGGGGAACAGGCGAAGGCGGCGACAAGGGCCGGGCCCATGGCATACAGCGCGGTCCACCGGGCGGTGACCTCGGCGCGGTCGGCGCCCGCGTCGACGCTGACCTGGGCGGCCGCGGTGTTGCACATCATCAGCTTGCCGAAGGGGCCGATGCCGCCGAATGACTGCTCCATGGCGCGGTAGCGGGGCAATTGCAACACCCGCTTCGGGCGGCGGTCCGCGTCGGCGGCGAGCGAAAGGATTCGGATGCACTGGGTTTCGAGCAACTCGCGCAGGTAGCGGGCATCGTCGACAAGGCGCTCGCACAGTTCGGCGGCGGCGGCATACGGTGCGCTGGAGAGTTCGATCTGACCGCCGGGTTCGAGAGTGACCCGGCTTCCCCCCGGCAGCGGTAGCGCGGGCGAATCGGGGGTGATGGACCGCGGAGCGTACGGTCCGAGGGCGGCTGCGAAGGCAGACAGCTGCGGGCGTGGCCCTGCCGCGGGCCCGGACGCCGAACACTCACCCTGCACGGTGAGCCATTCGAGCTCGGCGCCGATCAGCGTCGGTGGCCCCAACTTGAAGCAGACGCCGCCCACATAGGCCTCGGCGGCCGCACGCGTGGACAGATCGCCGGGCTCGATGGCTTGCCTGGCTGATTCCGGATGTTCGAGCATGGCCGCCATGCCAACCTCCACCTGAGTTCGTGCGCGGGCCGGACATCCGTCCGAGCGCCATGATCGTGGTTCGTGTCGCTGTCGTCCGCGCTCGAACACTCATCCGAACGCGCTCTCATCGTGGTTCCGTTCCAACCAGGGTAGCCACGGATACCGACAAAAATCCGTCCAGCAACCGAACAGATGGTCCTACCTGGGGCACTGCGCGAGCGCCTGCGCCGGGACTTCCGTACCGATAAGGTCGTCGACATGCTGGACGAGACACGGGTACGCGAGGACACGCCGGGCTGCCGGTCCGATTCCGGGCTGGTTTTCCTCGACAGCGCGGGCTCCTCGCTCCCGCCCAGGATCGTCCTGGACACCGTCGTCGACCACCTGCGCAGGGAGGCCGAGATCGGTGGCTACCGCGCCGCCAACGAACGCCTCGACGACCTCGCCGCGGTCAAGACCGCGATCGGCGGACTGATCAACGCCGATCCCGGCGCCATCGCCCTCAGTGACAGCGCGACGCGGTCCTGGGCCGACTTCTTCTACTCCGTCCCGCTCGGGCCCGGTGACCGCGTGCTGATCTCCGGATCGGACTACGCCAGCAACGCCATCGCGGCCATTCAGCGGGCCCGCGCGACCGGCGCGACGGTCGAGCGGATCCCGGACGACGGCAGTGGGCAGCTCGACCTGGACGCCATGGCCGAGCTGGTCGACGAACGCGTCAAGCTCGTGTCGCTGCTGCACGCGCCGACCAACGGCGGACTGGTGAACCCGGCCGCCGAGGCGACCAGAATCGCCCACTCGGTGGGCGCGCTCGTGCTGCTCGACGCCTGTCAGTCGGCAGGGCAGATCCCGATCGACGTGGCCGAACTCGGCGTCGACGCGCTCTCGGTCACCGGGCGCAAGTGGCTGCGCGGGCCGCGCGGCACCGGATTCCTCTATGTGCGACCGGAATTGGCCGCTTCGATGGAGCCGCAGCGGCTCGATCTACACAGCGCGGAGTGGACCGGCCCCGACGAGTACCGGCTCGCGCCGGACGCCAGTCGCTTCGAATTCTGGGAATGCGATGTGGCGGCCCGGCTCGGGCTCGGCGCGGCCGTTCGATACCTGCTCGACCTCGGGCCGGAGGACGTCTACGCCGCGATCGGCGCGCGGGCGGAGTACCTGCGCAAGGCGCTGCCCGAGATCGGCGGAGTCACCGTGCGCGACAACGGCGTCCGGCACAGCGGCATCGTCTCGTTCACGGTGGACGGGCGCGCCACCACCGAGGTGCGCGACCGGCTCGCCGCCCAGAACATCACGGTCACGGTCAGTTTCGCCAGTTCCACACTGCTGGACATGACGGCGCGGGGTCTGGACTCGGTGGTCCGCGCGTCCCCGCACTGCTTCGTCTCCTTCGAGGAACTGGACCGATTCGTGGCCGCCGTCGCCGCGCTCTGATGTCGCAGCGCGAACTCGTCGTGCTCGGCACCGCAAGCCAGGTGCCGACCAAGCAGCGCAACCACAACGGCTATCTGCTGCGTTGGGGCGCCGAGGGTGTGCTGTTCGATCCCGGCGAGGGCACCCAGCGTCAGATGGCGTTCGCGGGGCTGGCGGCGGGCGACATCACGCGGATCGCGGTGACGCACTTCCACGGTGACCACTGCCTCGGATTGCCCGGCATCGTGCAGCGGATCAACTTGGATCGGGTCGCCCATCCGGTGGACGTGTACTACCCGGCTTCCGGCGAGGCGTATTTCGAGCGGCTGTGCAATGCCACGGCGTTCTACCGGACGGTCGAGCTGCGGGCGCGGCCGATCGCCGGGCCCGGTGCGTTGCCCGCGCCGGACGCGCCTTTCGGTATCGAGGCAGTGCCGCTGTCGCATCCGGTCGAGGCGTTCGGCTATCGACTGACCGAGCCCGCCGGGCATCGGATGCTGCCGGACCTGCTGCGCGCCCGCGGTGTTCGCGGACCCGACATCGGCCGCCTGCAACGCGAAGGCGTTCTCGAAATCGACGGCGGCGCCGTCACTCTGGCCGAGGTCAGCGAGCCGAGACCGGGGCAGAGTTTCGCCTTCGTCATGGACACCCGCCTGTGCCAAGGCGTGTACGAATTGTCTTCCGGCGTAGACGTTCTGGTCATCGAAGCGACCTTCCTCGACGCCGACGCCCACCTCGCCGAGGAATACGGCCACCTCACCGCAGGCCAAGCGGCGCGCGTCGCCGCCGAAGCAGGCGCCCACACCCTCGTCCTCACCCACTTCTCCCAGCGCTACCGCACCCTCGACGGCCACCGCGCCGAAGCGGAGAAGTACTTCACCGGCGACCTGGTCATCGCCGAAGACCTGACGCGAATCCCGTTCCCCCCGCGCCGCTAATCGCGGAACAGATCGTCCGCGTCCTCGACCACCGCCGCGCGCCGCAGCCATGCCGACAGCTGTTCGGTCTCGGCACAAGCCGAGATGCGATCGCGGACATCGTCCGGCACCGGGATCGCCCGCACGTTCAGCACGACGAACACCGAGTCTCTGATCGCATCCCGCTTGCCCTGTCGTATGCCCGCCTTCTCGCCGTCGGCGAAGTATCGCCGAGCGAACTCGCTCTCATATACGTATGGGCGCCCGCCGATACGCATCATCAGCGTCTCCCCACACCGTCGTCACACATGGAAGAGCAATGACCTTGTAAACCAGCGGAGCCAAAGTGCACCGGCGCCCGCTCCAATGGCTCGGCGCTACTCCGCGAACAGCTCCTCAGCCGTCGCAACCGTTACCGCACGGCGCACCCACTGGGTCAGCCGCTCGATGTCGGTACACGCCGTGATGCGATCGCGGGCCTCGTCGGATACCGGAATGCCACGCGCCTCCAGCACCGTGAGCAGGGCACGGACTTCGCCCTCCGCTTCCCCCTTCTGCTGCCCATCCGCGAAATACCGGCGGGCGAAGTCACTCTGATATTCGTAATTGCGGAGCGTGGAGGTCATCAGCGTCTCCCAAACGGATCGGGCGGCTCTGGGCAGCCTCTCGAGGATGAAGTCATAGTACAGCTTGGACCGGTCTGCCTCGAAAGTCGCGAGTGCCGCCACGGCGGCCGCGAACACCTTCGCGTTGTCCGGGTGCGTGTGGTGCGACGCAGCCGACAGCACCGCGAGTTCCGGCAGCGTATTGGCGGTTTCCAGGTCGGTGACCACCGGGACGGCGGACGGATCGAGTACCAGCGGCACCAGCCGGGCATACGGGTGGCCATACCCGAAATCGATCGGCTTCGCCGCCCAACGCGCGGTCCGCTTGTCAGGGCACAGCACCAGCAGCACCGTCGGGCACTTCCACCGCGCTCGCAGTGCGGCGACGTAAACCGGCCACGACCACCGCTTGTCCGGATCAGGACGTAGCTGGACCTCGACCACCACCGCCAGCACCGGCCCTGCCGCGGCATGCAGCACCGCCACCGAATCCGCGTGGTACTCGGTCGGCGCCAGAATCGGCAGGTCACCGGACAGGTTCTCGATTTTGTCGAACTCGGGCAGCTGCCAGCCGAGCGCTGCCAGCAACGGCGGGATCAAGTCCGGTCGGCTCCGGAACATGTCGATGATCAGCTCATGCTGGTGCGATGGCATGCGCGGCACAGTACCGGCGCGCACCGACGGAACCGATCGCCGTCGGCGTGCCGCTCCGCGACGCGCCGTACCAGCGGAAAGTTGTTCAGCTGAGGTGTAATTCGAGGATTTCGTCGACCAGTGTCGAGTCGTCTGCGCTGGGCGCGACGAGGGTGAGGCTGCGGTTCGCGCGGAGGGTGGCCAGGCCGTGTAGTGCGGTCCAGAGGAGGAGGGCGCGGTCGGGGGTGGCGGGGCAGGTCCGGCGGACGAGATCGGCGAAGCGGTCGAAGAGCGGGAGGGTGGTGGCGCGCAGGTTCGCGCCGGAACCTTCGAGGAGGTCGTGCCGGAACATGAGGGTGAACATCTGCGGGCGGGTGGCCGCGAAGCGCACGTAGTCGACGGCCATGCGGCGCAACCGCTCTCGCGCCGGAGCGTCCGCGGCGTCGGACGCGGCGAAGCGCTCGGCGAGGTCGGCGAAGCCCCGCGCCGCGATGGCCGCCAGCAGCGCCTTGTGGGTCGGGAAGTGGCGGCGGGGCGCGCCGTGCGAGACGCCTGCCGCGCGGGTGATGGCGCGCAGCCCGAGCCGGTCCGCACCTTCCTGTTCCAGCAGATCGACGCCGACGGCGATCAGTCGTTCGCTCAGCGGTTCGTTCCCTGCCACGCGAAACATTGTGCCCCTTCGGTGAGGCGCCCGCGCCCAGTGGGGTAGACAATGTCTACGCGCGCCGTGTAGACATTGTCTACGTTTTCGCCGATGGAGAGGGTCCCGTGTGGTATCACCTGTTCAAGCACGTCCTGCTCGGTCCGCTGCTGCGGATCCTCGGCCGGCCGGAGGTGGTCGGCCTCGAGCACGTGCCGCGTAGCGGGCCGGTGATCATCGCCGCCAACCATCTGGCGGTGATCGACTCGCTGTACCTGGCGCTGGTGCTGCCCCGCCGGGTCACCTTCCTGGCCAAGCAGGAGTACTTCACGGGCACGGGGTGGAAGGGCCGCTTCAATCGCTGGTTCTACACCGTCTCCGGCCAGGTGCCCGTCGACCGGACCGGCGGCACCGCCGCGGCGGACGCGCTCGCGGCCGCGACCAGGATCCTGGAAGAGGACGGCATCTGGGCCATTCATCCGGAGGGCACCCGCTCACCGGACGGACGCGTCTACCGCGGCCGGACCGGGGCGCTGCGGGTGGCCATCGCGACCGGCGCACCGGTGGTGCCGGTCGTGCTGTCCGGCACCGACCGGGTCAATCCGCCCGGCAGCCGCATGTGGCGATTCGCCAAGGTGCGCATTCACTTCGGCGCGCCACGCCATTACCCGCCCGCCGGGGCGCGCACGGACGCGCGGACCGAAACCGACGCGCTGATGCGCGAGCTGGCACGGCGATCGGGCCGCCAATACGTAGACACCTACGCCGCCACCTTCTCGTCCCGCGGCACGAGCACGCAGAGGCATAGGCGTCGCCCGTACGGGCATAACTGAGGGAGAACCGCAGCTACAGCCCGCGCAGAAACCGCGCACATATCGGATGCGGTGAGGGGTTAACGTCGCGGCTTTCTCGCGGGATAGTGGGAAGAGGCCGGGTGCTCGGTCCATCGTGTGACGAGGAGTCCGACAGTGAGCAGGTTCACCGACGAGATGTACGCGACGGCGCGGTCGACCAGCCGTGGGCTGGTGACCGGGGAGCCGGACGCGCCGCTGCGACAGTCCTGGGGCGAGATCCACCGGACGGCGCGCCGCATGGCGGGCGGACTCGCGGCCGCGGGGATCGACCACGGCCACGCGGTCGGCGTGCTCGCCGGCATGCCGGTCGACATCGCGCCCGCCTGCCAAGCGATCTGGATGCGCGGCGCGTCCATCACGATGCTGCACCAACCGACCCCGCGCACCGACCTTGCGGTGTGGGCCCGCGACACCGAAACCGTGCTCGGCATGATCGAGGCGCACGCGGTGGTCCTCGGCGCGCCGTTCGAGGCGGCGGAACCGCTGCTGCGCGAACGCGGCATCACCGTGGTGCGGATCGACCAGCTGGCGGAGGGCCCCGACACCGATCCCGTGCCGACCACCGAATCCGATGTCGCCCTGCTGCAATTGACCTCCGGCTCCACCGGATCGCCGAAGGCGGTGCAGATCACGCACGGCAACTTCTACGTCAACGCCTACGCGATGTTCGACCGGGTGAAATTCCAGCTCGACCACGACGTGATGATCAGCTGGCTCCCGCTCTTCCACGACATGGGCATGGTCGGATTCCTCAGCGTCCCGATGCAATTCGGCGCCACGGTGGTGTGCGTGACGCCACTGGACTTCCTGACACGGCCGGTGCTGTGGGCCCAGCTGATCGACAAGTACCGCGGAACCGTCACGGCGGCCCCGAATTTCGCCTACTCCCTGCTGGCCCGCAGGCTGAAGCAGGCCGAGGACGGCACGCTCGACCTGAGCAGCGTCCGCTACATGTGGAACGGCGCCGAACCGGTGGACCCCGACACCATGGAGGCACTCGCCGAGGCCGGAAAACGCTTCGGGCTCAATCCGATGGCGCTCACCCCGGTGTACGGGATGGCCGAGACGACGCTGGCCGTGTCCGTCCCCGACGCGGGCCACGGACAGGTGCTCGACATCATCGACGCCGATCTGCTGGAGGCGCTCGGCAAGGCGGTGCCGGTGCCGGATCAGCACATCGGCCACGCCAACGTGCGCCGCCTGCCGACGCTCGGCTACCTGGTCGACCAGTTGGAGGGCCGCGTCGTCGACTCCGAACGCCAACCGCTGCCGACCCGTTCCGTCGGCGTCATCGAATTGCGCGGGCCCGCAGTGACTTCCGGCTATGTGACGGTCGACGGATTCCGCCCGGCCCAGGACGAGGACGGCTGGCTCGACACCGGCGACATCGGCTACTTCACCGACGAGGGCCTGGTGGTGGTCTGCGGCCGCATCAAGGACGTGATCATCATGGGCGGGCGCAACATCTTCCCGACCGATATCGAGCGGGCCGCCATGCGCGTGTCCGGCGTGCGGCCCGGCAACGCGGTCGCGGTCCGGCTGGACGCGGGACAGAAGCGCGAAAGCTTCGCCGTGGTGGTGGAATCGAACGACCATCAGAACCACGACGAGGTCAAGCGCATCGAGCGCGAGATCGTGCACGCTGTCTTCTCCGAGGTCGGCGTCCGTCCCCGCACGGTGGCCGTGCTCGGCCCCGGCGCACTGCCGAAGACCTCGTCGGGCAAGCTGCGCCGCTCCGCCACCGCCGTCCACCTGCACTGACGCGCACCGATGAATTCCGCGGGGTCGCGTCGTCCAGACAGGTGAGCGCGCGGGGTAGCCACCCGCGCACCGGACGACCCCCGACCCCGAGGAGACATCGTGTCCGAGCCCACCGTCGAACTCGATCAGCGCTTCAGCAGCCCGGAGGCCACGCCCCGGCCGTGGGCGGAGGTGGACGGCGTGCTGGCCGCCGCGCGGATGTTCTGGATCGCCACCGTGCGCCGCACCGGCGCGCCGCACGTCACCCCGCTGCATGCGGTGTGGCACGACGGTGGCCTGTACTTCTGCACGGGCGCGACGGAGCAGAAAGCGAAAAACCTTGCGGCCGAACCGCGCTGCACGCTGACCACCGGCACCGACGACGCGGACAGCGGCCTGGACGTGGTGTTGGAGGGCAGGGCGGCGCGGGTCACCGACGAGTCGACGCTGCTGCGGCTCGCACAGCTCTGGAAGGAGCGACTGGACTGGGAGTTCGGCGTCCGCGACGGTGGTTTCGACAACGGCGAGGGCACTACCGCGCTGGTCTTCGGAGTCGCCCCGGACAAGGTCCTGGCGTTCGGGAAGGGCGAGTCGTTCAGCCAGACCCGCTATCGGTTCCCGGCCTGAGCACCGATTCTCGCCCGCGTCCAGTGCCGTCGACGGCTCGGTGCGTTCGATCGGTCAGTGCAGTTGATTCTGCGCGGTTTCCAGCCCGACGCGCAGCAGCAGTTCCACGGCGTCGGCGGCCTGCTCGACGATCACCGGAACTTCCTTGCGCTCCGGCGTCGAGAACGGCTTGAGCACGAAATCGGCCGGGTCCTGCCTGCCGGGCGGACGACCGATGCCGATCCGGGTGCGCACGTACTCCTTGGTGGTCAGCGCGCTGGAGATGGACCGGAGCCCGTTGTGGCCGCCTTCCCCGCCGCCGCGCTTGAGCTTGACCGCGCCGAAGGGCAGATCGAGTTCGTCGTGCACGACGATCACTTCGGTGGGCGGCACGGAGAAGAACCTGGCGAGCGCGGCCACCGGCCTGCCGGAGAGATTCATGTAGGACCGCGGCTTGGCGATCAGGACCTGGCGGCCGTCCAGGCGGGCCTGCAACAGGTCGGCGCCGGACTTCTTGTGCACGGCAAAACGGCCGCCGACGCGCTCGGCGAGCACGTCGGCGACCAGAAAACCGACATTGTGCCGGGTGCGCTCGTACTCCGGACCTGGGTTACCAAGTCCGACGACGAGCGCGGGCCCGGTCGTTGATTCGGTCATCGACGAACCGGTTCCGGGCGTCCTTATTCGGCGCTCTCGGCCTCGGCCTCGGCCTCGCCGGCCTCCGGCTCGGCGGCCGGCGCGGCGATGACGTTGACGACCAGGGTCTCGGCATCGGCGGCCAGGGTGACGCCGGACGGCAGCTGCAGCTCGCCCGCGGTGATCTGGGTGCCCGCCTCGACGCCCTCGACGGAGACCTCGATGGCCTCGGGGAGGTTCAGCGCCTCGGCCTCGATGGAGATGGTGGTGGCTTCCTGGGTGACCAGGGTGCCCCCGGCGGCGTCACCGGTGACGGTGACGGGGACATCGGCAGTGACCTTCTCGCCACGCTTCACGATGAGCAGGTCGGCGTGCTCGATGTAGCGGCGAATCGGGTGCACCACAACGGATTTGGTCAGCGCCAGCTGCTGCTTGCCGTCGATGACGAGGTTCAGCACCGCGTTGGTGCCGTGCTCGCGCAGGATGGCGGCGAAGGCCTGGGCGTTGAGAGCGAGGTGCTGCGGGTCGGCCTGGTGGCCGTACAGCACGGCGGGGACGTTGCCGTCGCGACGGGTGCGACGCGCGGCTCCCTTGCCGAACTCGGTGCGTACGGCGGCTTCGAGAAGGTTGACGTCGGACATGACTGGATCTACTCCTACGGCTCTTCCGGGCTTGTCTAAGGTGCCCGCCAGGGAGGGTGGCGCCCTGGGCTGGGTTCTGGTCTACTCGTCGGGGCGAAGACCGAACGAGGACGGCCGGAAGCCGAGCCGCGTCGATCACGGTGTCGCAAAAACGTCTGCGGACACCCTCGCCGAGACAACCCGAACACCATACCCCAGCCCTTACGCGGCATATGAATCGGGTGGTCAGACGCGGTTCGGCGGTGCGCAACCCCGGTCGCGTAATCTGGACAGGTTGTTCGTTCGCTCGCCTGTGAAAGGTTGCTCACGTTGACCGCCCCTGAGGACGTCGTCGCGCCGACCCCGCGCGGACTGCCCGCCGAGGTCGCCCGGCGCCGCACCTTCGCAGTGATCTCGCACCCGGACGCAGGCAAGTCGACGCTCACCGAGGCGCTGGCGCTACACGCCAGGATGATCTCCGAGGCGGGCGCGATCCACGGCAAGGCGGGCCGCAAGTCGACGGTCTCCGACTGGATGGAGATGGAGAAGGCCCGCGGCATCTCGGTCAGCTCCACCGCGCTGCAGTTCAACTACCGCGCCGCGGGCTCCGAGGTCGACAACGTCATCAACCTGGTCGACACCCCCGGTCACTCCGATTTCTCCGAGGACACCTACCGGGTGCTCACCGCGGTGGACGCCGCCGTGATGCTCATCGACGCCGCGAAGGGCTTGGAGCCGCAGACGCTGAAGCTGTTCCAGGTCTGCCGCCACCGCAGCATCCCCGTGATCACCGTGATCAACAAGTGGGACCGCCCCGGCCGGGCGCCGCTGGAGCTGCTCGACGAGATCGAGGAGCGAATCGGCCTCACCCCGACGCCGCTGTTCCTTCCGGTCGGCATCGCGGGCGATTTCCGCGGTCTGCTGCGCCGAGGCACGGACGGCGAGGCGCTCGAATACATCCACTTCACCCGCACCGCGGGCGGCGCGACGATCGCGCCGGAGGAATCGATCACCCCCCAGTCCGCCGAGGTGCGCGAGGGCGAGGCGTGGATCACCGCCGTCGAGGAGAGCGAACTGCTCTCGGCCACCGGGCAGGACCACGACCAGGAGCTGTTTCTCGCGGGACAGACCTCGCCGGTCATCTACGCCTCCGCGATGCTGAACTTCGGTGTGCGCCAGCTGCTGGAGACGCTGGTGGCGCTGGCTCCCGCGCCCGGCGCGCGCAAGGCCGTCGACGGCACGCCGCGCAACACCACCGATCCGTTCAGCGCGGTGGTGTTCAAGGTGCAGGCGGGCATGGACACCGCGCATCGCGACCGGCTGGCCTTCATGCGGATCGTGTCCGGCGAGTTCGAGCGCGGCATGGTGGTGACGCACGCGCAGACCGGACGACCGTTCGCGACCAAGTACGCGCTGACCGTGTTCGGCCGGGAACGCGCCACCGTCGACACCGCCTACCCGGGCGATGTGGTCGGCCTGGTGAACGCGACCGCGCTGGCGCCCGGACACACGCTGTTCGTGGACAAGAAGGTGGAATACCCGCCGATCCCGTCCTTCGCGCCGGAGCACTTCGCGGTGCTGCGCGCGCGGACCGCGGGCAAGTACAAGCAGTTCCGCAAGGCCATCGACCAGCTCGATTCCGAGGGCGTGGTGCAGGTGCTGCGCAACGACGTCCGCGGCGACGCCTCCCCCGTGCTCGCGGCCGTCGGCCCGATGCAGTTCGAGGTGGTCACCGCGCGCATGATGGCCGAGTTCAACGTCGAGACCACCATGGAACACCTCGGCTACTCGCTGGCCAGGCGCACCGACGCCGCGTCGGCGGAGGAACTCGGCCGCCAGCGCGGCGTCGAGGTGTTCACCCGCAGCGACGGCGCGCTGCTCGCGCTGTTCAGCGACAAGTGGCGGTTGCAGTACATCGAGAAGGAACACCCGAAGCTGACGCTCGAACCGCTGGTCGCCGCCGCCGACAACTGACGGCGACGGCGTCACGGCCTGAAGTCGAACCGCCCGGGCCCGGCTTCCTCATCAGGGCGTCGTATCAATCCTGGTGTAGCGCAGGGAGTTCCGCCTCGGCCGCGGCCGGATCGGCGGTCGGTAGCGGGAACGAGTGGTGTTCGTGAACGACCACCCAGCGGCCGTCGTCCTTGCGCAGCCCGATGGTCAGCCGCAATCGGTTGTCCGGATCGGCCAGGAACTCCTCGGGCGTCCCGCAGCGCAGCAGCGCGTGCGCGAACGCGACGTCTTCGCCCGCGGTGACATCGAGCGCGACGATCTCGAACACCGCGCCCGCGGCCAGCCAGGCGAAGAACGGCGGCCAGGTCTCCCGGTAGGCGTCGATGCCGCGGACGCCGTCGTTTGGCGGCGGCACGTCGTACATCACGATGCCAGCCGCGTGGTCAGCGAGTACCGCGTCGAGATCTGCCGCGCGCACGGCGGCGGCCCATCGTTCGATCAGCTCGCGGATCTGCGCTTCGTCGGTCATGGTGGCATTCCCTTCGGTGCGGCCGCCGGTCGCGGCGGCGTGCGGGTCCGTCCCGTCGGCCGTATAACCCGCGCCGCGCGCCGAACTCATCGGTGCGACGGATCTTTCGGGCGGGCAGCTGTCAGGCGGGCAGTTCCGCGGGCAGGCCGAAGGCCGGGAAGAGTCCGGGATCCAGGAACGAGACCACCTCGGCGATGCGCCCGTCGCGCATCGCGACCACGTCCAACGCCATCGCGGCGAAGACTTCGCGCTCCTCGTCCCAGAGGTAGGTGCCGAAGGCGGGCTGACCGTTGGCCGAGGCGAGCAGGAAGCGCCAGCGATAGCGCAGCGGACCGTCGAGCAGGAACTCGCGGATGGCGGACCGACCGGCGTACCACTCGGGCAGCGGCGGCATCGAGTACTTCGCGTCCGCGCTGAGCAAGGCGACTATCGCCGACACGTCGCCCGCCTCCCACGCGTCCGCGTACTGCCTCGCCAGATCGCGGATCTCGGCGTCGGCCATGCTGCGCGACGCGCGCTGGGATCGCGCGGGCAGCCGTGACTCGACCCCGGCGCGCCCGCGCTGCAACGCGCTGTTGGCCGAGGCCACGCTGATCTCCAGCAGTTCCGCGGTCTCGCGGGCCGAGAAACCGAGCACGTCACGCAGCACCAACGCGGCGCGCTGCAATCCGGGCAGATATTGCAGCGCGGCGACGAACGCCAGCTCCACCGCCTCGCGCGCCTCGTATCCGGCCTCCGGGGCCGTGCCGCGCACCTCGGCGTCGGGATAGGGCTCCAGCCAGGCGATATCGGTCAGCGGCGCGCCGGGGCTCAGGTCCACCGGCAGTTCGCGGCGGCGGCGGGTCTCGAGCAGGGTCAGGCAGCGGTTGGTCGCGATCCGGTAGAGCCAGGGCCGCAGTCCGGCGCGATCGGTCAGTTTGTCGAGGTTGCGCCAGGCTCGCACCAGCGATTCCTGCACCGCGTCGTCGGCATCGTGCACCGAACCCAGCATCCGATAGCAGTGCACATGCAGTTCCGCGCGCAGCGGGGCGACCATGCGTTCGAACTCCGGTTCGGTCACCCGCGCCGGCTCCACGGTCATTCGGCCTCGGGCTCCTGGTGCACCGGCGCGGCTCCCGGTTCGCGCTCGACCGGCGCGATGCCGTCCTCCCTGGCGATCAGACCCCAGCGGCTGGAGGTCAAGCGCAGGCTCGGCAGGTCGCTGAGCGAGAGCACCACCTCGTAGGTGCGCTCGTATCCGGTGTGCGCGATCCGCCACTGGCCGTCCTCGCAGCGCGCGTAGCGGTCGGTGTAGAAGGCCGCGCCGCGCAGCAGCATGTTGTGCGCCGGGATGAGCACGGTGTCGGCAAGATACCAAGTGCCCGTTGCCGTGTCGCCTTCCACGTCGATCTCGGGGTGATCGCAGCGGTGCTCGGTGATGACGTGCGGACCGAGCGTGTTGCGCATGAAGGCGAGGAAGGCGTCACGCGATTCGAACTGCAGGTACTCGCTGTAGGTCGCGGTGGCCTCGGGAATCATGGTGTCGGCGAATTCTTCCCAGGACTTGGTGTCCAGTGCGCGCAGGTAGCGGAACTTGAGGCGGCTGATGGCCGCGACGTCGTCCATACCCGGCCGGTCGGCGGGCGGCTGGACGACAGCTCGGGGATCCCGGATGTCGGCTTCCTCCGACTGGGCAGCGGCCTCCGGCTGAGCAGCTTCCTCCGGCGCAGCGCCGTTGCGCGGTTCGGAGCCCGCGCGTTCGGCGGTCTCTTCCGCACGCTCGGCGGTATCCTCGGCCGCTTCCACGGTCGAGTCGCCGCGCCCCTGCTCGCCGCTTCCCTGATCCATACCTCAACAATCCCATCCGAAGCCGCCGAGCTTCACGGTTTGGGAGATCTGTATCAGATTGCTATCAACGCCGGACCGGAGCCCGGGAAGATCAACTACCGATGGTAAAGCAGGTGCGGCAGAAATCCTCGCCGAATTCGGTCAGCCGCAGACTCTTGCGCACGATCTTCGGCGCGCGCCCCGCCTTCTTCAGCGCGGCCTCCACCACCGGCTGCACCTCGAGCACCATGTAGCGGCTGAGGACCACCGGATCCTCGGAGGTCAGCGTGAGGCCGAGCCGGTTGAGGTTGATCAGGTAGGACCGGGCGCGGTCCGGGTAGCGCACGCCCGCCTGCTCCGGCACCGAGGTCAGGTCGCCCTGGACGAGTTCGGATCCGATGCCGAGCGGACGGTTGGTCCGCACGTCCACCGCGGGCTGCGGACCGTTCAGCGACATGAAGCGCAGGATGCGCGCCTCGTCGGGGGCGATCTCGTCGAGGATGCGGTCGTAGGCCGGGTGCACGTCCTCGGTGAAGTAGACGTCGGCCGACCGCGCCAGCAGCGCGTCGCCGCGCCGGCGCAGCTCCTCGGTGGTGGCCGAGCGCAGGTACGAGCCCATCGCGATGGCCTGCTGGGCCGCGCCGGTGGGAGTCGGTACGTAACTGACGATTTCGCGCACCGAGCCCTCGGTCACGCCGAGCGCACTGCGCGCGATCGAGCGCAGCGCGTTGCCGGTCCGCTCGGCGATCTCCGCCGAGGATTCGCCGTCCAGCGCGGCCTGAGCGATCTCCTTGGTCACCTCGTACGAGGTGTTCACCGCCCACTGCCCGCCGCGCACGGCTGTACCCGCGGCCAGCCCCGCGGCCCGGAACACCCCGCGGATCAGCCTCGCCTCGTTGCTGATCTGCCGTTGTTCGACATCCGAGCTGCGCTCTACCGCGCGGGAACCGGCCCGGGTCACGTCCTGTCCGGTCCTGTCGTCTGCCACGTGCTACTCCGAAGTGTCGCCAAGTGAACGAATCCGCCCACAGATTATTGCCCGACCGTCTTCCAGGCACAGCGAACCCCAACTGTTCGCGCGTCCCGGCCGACCCACCCGTCGGACCCGATCGCCAGCACCCCAGCATGTTTCATTCGCGAATAAGGATGTGGCGGACGTCATTCTCTCGTCCCGACCGAGACAATGCGGCATTCGAGACAGATACTGTGACTGATGTCTCAGACACTACTCTCTGATCTGTCTCTGCGGGTTGTGGACGAAGCGCCGCAACTCACAATAGGGTCCAGCTGCCGACAGGGTGCTAGTTTGGGGTGCCGGTGAGGCGGCGATCACCGGTTTTTCGGCAGGAGGGTGTCGTTGTTAGAGAGTGTTTTCGGAGTTCACCCCACGATCCTCCTCGAGCTTTTGACCATTCCGCTTTTCACAGGAGTGATCGGCTACATCACCAACTGGACCGGCGTGCTCATGCTGTTCCAGCCCATCGCCTTTCACGGCGTCCGGGTGCCCGGCCTGCGGGCGCTCTATCCTTTCCTGCCCAAGCGAATCCAGGTGCTGCCGCTGCTCAGTTACGACGGCAGAATGGGCTGGCAGGGCATCGTTCCCTCACGTGCCGACAAAATGGCCAGCATCGCCGTCGACAAAGGGCTCGCCAAGCTCGGTAGCGTCTCCGACTTCTATCGCGAACTGGAACCCGACAAGCTGGCCGAGCATCTGGCCAGCATCGCCGACGCGCAGATCACCGACATCGTCGAAGAAATCCTGCGCCGCGAGCACCCGCAGCTCTGGTACAACCTGCCCGGTCAAGTGCGCGAGATGGTGCACGCGCGGGTGCGCCAGCAGCTGCCCGAGATCCTGCGCGAGCTGACCGAGGAACTCGGCGCCAACATCGATCAGCTGATCGACGTCAAGCAAATGGTGATCCGCTACTTCCAGGCGCGACCGCAGCTGCTCAACACGCTGTTCCAGGTGCTCGGCGCCAAAGAGCTGCGGTTCATGCAGAACTTCGGTTTCTACTTCGGCGCGCCGATGGGTGCGCTGCTCGTGCTCATCCTGCACGTCACCGGATGGTCGACGTGGGTGGTGCTGCCGATCGGCGGTGTGATCATCGGGTGGGTGGTCAACTGGATCGGCATCAACATGATCTTCGCCCCGGCCTACCCGAAGTGGTGGTGCCCGTGGCGGCAGGGTCTGCTGATCAAGCGCCAGTCCGAGATCACCGACGGCTACGCCGAACTGGTGTCGAGTCAGGTGATGACGGTCGCCAACATCGGCGACGAACTGCTCAACGGTCCGCGCTCGGATCGCACCATGCAGATGCTGGAGGACACCCTCCGCCCGGCCGCCGACCGCGCGCTCGGTCCCGCGCGCCCCGCGGTGAAATTCATGCTCGGCAGCCGCGAATACGACTCGCTGCAGGCGACGCTGACCACCGAGGCGATGTCCATCGCGCCGATCGCGTTCGCCGATCCGGACTTCAATGTCCAGCAGGGCAAGCAGATCAACGATTACATCGCCAAACAGATGTCCGCCCTACAGCCGCCCGACTTCGTGGAAATGCTGCGCTCGGCCATCAAACAGGATGAATGGTTGCTTTTCGTCCATGGCGGCGCGCTGGGCCTCTTCGCCGGATACGCTCACATTCTGATCTTCGGAACGGGAGTGGCGACGACATGGCTATGACGGGCTCGGGCGAGAACAACGCGGGATCGGACGCCGACGCGGTCGGCGACGATATCCAGGCCGCCGAGCATTCCGCACCCGTCGCGCCGTCGACGGAGCTCGCCCGGTGGCCGCTCTCCGATATCGAACCGGCGGCGAAGCCGCCCGCCAAACGCCGCGTGCCGTCGCCGCGCGAGACTGTACGCGCCGCGAGCGGGGTGGCCAAGGTCGCCTTCACGGCCGCCTCCGAAGTCACCGCGTGGACCGTCGACACCGCGCTCGGCGTCACCGGGACCGTGGTGAAGGGCAGCATCGCGGGCGTGCCGCCGCGCGAAGTGCTCGCCGAGGCCGAAGCCGAGGTCCGCGACGCCGTGCGCCGGGCGCTCGGTCTGCCCGCCGCGACGCCCGAGCGCACCGATCCGGCCGTGCCCACCCTGCGCGAACAGGGCGCCGCGCTGCTGCGCCTCTCGGCGAGCACGCACGCCGAGGCGTCCGAAATCCACCCGGCCTTCGCCGGAATGCTCGCGGAGCTGACACCCGACGAGGCGCGCATCCTGCGCTTCCTGCACGTGGACGGCCCACAGCCCTCGATCGACATCCGCGTCGGACGGCCGAGGGCGCTCGGTGCGGAGCGCTACCTGTCCGGGCTCACGCTGATCGGCGAACAGGCCGGGCTGCGCTTCCCGAACCGGGTGCCCCAGTACCTCACCAACCTGCGCAGACTCGGGCTGATCGAGTTCGCCAAGGAACCGGTCGACAATCCGAACCGCTACCAGCTGCTGGAAGCGCAGTCGCCGGTGCGAGAGCTGTTGAAGCGCTCCGGATTCGGCACCAAGGTGCACTACCGCAGCATCGTGCTCACGACCTTCGGCGCGGACTTCGTGCAGACGTGCCTACCGGTGGTGACCGAAGGCCGCGCCGAGTCCAGCTGAGCGGACCCCGCCGTGCCTTCGCGCGCGAGCTGGGTTGCCACACACCACACGCACGCTTCACGCAGGCGTGGCTTGTGTGAAGCGTGCGGACGGTATGCGGGACCGCGTCGACGGGCTGCGAACGGGTGGCCCGCCACGGGTCCTCAGACGCCGTCGGCGAGTTCGAGCCAGCGTTCTTCGGCGGTTTCCTTCTCGGCGAGTACCTGTTTGAGTTCGGCGCCGAGGGTGACGAGCTTGTCCGGTTCGGTGGCGGCGTCGGCGAGGGCGGCGTGCAGGCGCTCCTCGCGTTCGGACAGCTTGTCGATGGCGCGCTCCAGCCGGGTGAGTTCCTTGCGGGCTGCCCGGTAGGCGGCGGAATCGGTGGCCGTGGCGGCGGGCTTGTCGGCAGAGGCGCGGGCGGGCGCGGGTGCGCTCAGCGCGGCCCGCTTGTTCAGGTATTCCTCGATGCCGCCGGGCAGGTTGGTGAGTTTCCCGTCGCCGAACAGCGCCCAATTGGAGTCGCAGATGCGCTCGATCAGGTAGCGATCGTGGCTGATGACCACCAGGGTGCCCGCCCAGTTGTCGAGCAGATCCTCCAGCTGCTGCAGGGTGTCGATGTCCAGGTCGTTGGTCGGCTCGTCGAGCAGCAGCACGTTGGGCTCGGCCATCAGGATGCGGGTGAGCTGCAGCCTGCGCCGCTCACCGCCGGACAGATCGCCGACCGGCGTGCGCTGGCGGGCCGGGGTGAAACCGAGCCGCTCGGCCAGCTGACCTGCCGAGATCTCCTTGTCGCCCAGCATGATTCGCTGCGCGACCTGCTGCACCGCCTCGAGCACGCGCATATCGGTCGGCAGATCGTCGAGTTCCTGCCGCAGCCAGCCGATCTGCACGGTCTGGCCCTGGATGCGCTTGCCCGCGGCGGGCGCGGCGTCACCGGCCAGCGCGCGCAGCAGGGTGGTCTTGCCCGAGCCGTTGACGCCGACCAGGCCGACTCGCTCTCCCGGCGCGAGCCGCCAGGTCAGGTCGCGCACGAGCTCGCGGCCGTCCGGCGTGGCGAGTGTGGTGTCCTCGAGCTCGATGACGACCCGCCCCAGGCGCTTTCGGGCGAACGCGGCCAGCGAGACGCTGTCGCGCGGCGGCGGCACGTCGGCGATCAGCGCCTCGGCGGCCTCCACCCGGTAGCGCGGTTTGGAGGTGCGCGCCTGCGGACCGCGCCGCAGCCAGGCCAGCTCCTTGCGGGCCAGATTGCGCCGCCGCGCCTCGCTCGCGTCGGCCTGCCTCGCTCGTTCGGCGCGCGCGAAGATCCAGTCGCCGTAACCGCCTTCGTAGCTTTCGACCTTGCCGCCGACGACCTCCCAGGTGTTGGTGGCGACGGTGTCGAGGAACCAGCGGTCGTGAGTGACGACCACCAGGGCGGAGCGGCGGCTCAGCAGGTGCGCGGCCAGCCACTGCACGCCCTCGACATCGAGGTGGTTGGTCGGCTCGTCCAGCACGAGCAGGTCGAGCTCGCGCACCAGCGCGGCGGCCAGCGCGACGCGGCGGCGCTCACCGCCGGACAGGTTGGCGACCGGGGTTTCCATGCCGAGACCCTGGATGCCGATGCCGTCGAGGACGGTCCGGATCCGCGGGTTCGCGGCCCATTCGTGTTCGGCGACGCCGTCGGTCATCTGATCGTCCGCGAGGCCGGCCAGCACCACCTCACCGACGGCGGCGCCCTCGGGCAGCGTGCCGCGCTGCGTGACCACGGCAATCCGCAGCCCGCCGAGCCTGCTCACCCGGCCGCTGTCCGGTTCCTCGATGCCGGTGAGCACCTCGAGCAGTGTGGTCTTGCCGCCGCCGTTGAGGCCGACGACGCCGATGCGTTCCCCCGCGTGCACGCCGAGCGAGACGTTGTCCAGGAGGGGCTTGATCCCGAAGCTCTTGGAGACCTGCTCCAGGTTGATCAGGTTGGACATGAACGCTGCTAGCCCGCCTCTCCGGGTGATTTGCCGACCGTACGAGCCTACTCACCCGGCCAAGCGCGCCCGCGCGCGGTCGATGCGCGGCGGGATCAGCGCTTGGCCGACGTGTCCGTGTCGATGATCCGCGCGCCCGGCACCGGCCCGCTCGCGGTGCGGATGCTGCGGGCGACGCCCGCGCCCGCGAGTTCCGCGGCCACCGCGACGGCGGCGTCCTCGCTCTCGCAGAGGAAGGCGCAGGTGGGCCCGGAGCCGGAGACCAGGCCCGCGAGCGCGCCCGCGCCGACGCCGGCGCGCAGCGTGCGCCGCAGCTCCGGCTTCAGCGAGACCGCGGCCGCCTGGAGGTCGTTGCCGAGCAGCGGAGCGAGCTGGTCCGGATCGCCGGAGGCCAGCGCCTGCATCAGCTGCTGGGGTTCGCCGAGCCGCGGTGGTTCGCCCAGTTCGCGCAGCCGGTCCAGCTCGGCGAAGACCGACGGCGTCGACAGCCCGCCCTTGGCCAGCGCGAGCACCCAGTGAAAGGTGTTGCGGGACAAGACGGGAAGCAGCCGTTCGCCGCGGCCGGTGCCGAGCGCGGTGCCGCCGTGCAGCGCGAACGGGACGTCGCTGCCGAGTTCGGCGGCGACCGAGGCCAATTCGTCGCGGGAAAGGCCGATGTCCCAGAGCTCGTTCAGGCCGACCAGCGCGGCGGCCGCGTCGGCGCTGCCGCCCGCCATGCCGCCCGCGACCGGAATGCCCTTGCTGATGGTGATTTCCACCAGCGGGGCCCTGCCCGCGAGGTGCGCGAGGCGCACGGCGGCCTTCCACACCAGATTGTTGCGGTCGGTGGGCACCTCGGCCGCGCCCTCGCCGGTCACCCGGACGGTCAGCGCCGACGAGGGCGCGAGTTCGAGATCGTCGCTGAGCGAGAGCGCCTGGAACACCGTGGTCAGGTCGTGGTACCCGTCCGCGCGCAGGTCGCCGACGCCGAGGTGGAGATTCACCTTCGACGGCGCGCGCACAATGACGGGGCTGGGCACTACTGACAGCACGGTGTTCAAGCCTAGTGGGTGGGTCCGACAACTGCCGGGCTCGATATCCGTCATTCACCCGCCGTGATCCGTTTGGTCACAACAGCGCACCGCCGGTCGCGTCGATCCACTGACCGGTCACCCAGCGGGCGTCCGCGGAAGCGAGGAAGCCGACGATATCGGCGACCTCGGCGGGCTGCGCCACCCGGCGCAGCGGCGAGAACGCCGCGACCGCCGCCTCGGCCTCGGGATTGCGCAGCCACCCGGCGTTCATGTCGGTGTCGATCACGCCGGGGGCGACCGCGTTCACCGTGATGCCGCGGGCCCCGACCTCTTTGGCAAGCACCGCGGTGAACGAGTCGATCGCCGCCTTCGTCATCGTGTACGCGATCAGCTCGGGCATGCCGAGCCCGTGAGTCAGTCCGGTGGAGACGTTGACGACGCGCCCGCCGTCGCGGAGCCGGTCCAGCCCGAGTTTGGTCACGAAGAACGGCGCCTTGGTGTTGATCGCGAAGACCCGGTCGAAGGCCGCCTCGTCGGTGCCGCCGATCGGCTCGCGGATGCCGTCGGTGCCCGCGTTGTTCACCAGGATGTCCAGGCCGTCGGCGTGCGCGTCGAAGGCCGCCCACAGCGCGGCCGCGTCGCCTGGCACGCCGAGTTCGGCGCGGAGCGCGAAGGCGGCGCCGCCCGCCGCTTCGATCGCGGCGACGGTGTCCTTCGCGGCCTGCTCGTTTCCGTTGTAGTGCACGGCGACTCGCGCGCCGTCGCGTCCCAGTCGTTCCGCGACGGCGCGCCCGATGCCGCGGCTGCCGCCGGTCACCAGTGCCGTCTTACCCGTCAGTGCGCCCATGACCGGGCTCCTTTCTCTAGCGATCACTACAGAATGGGACAGTAGCAGATTATCTAGTGATCGCTATAAAATCGAGGTCATGAGCACAGCGACCCGGGGCCGACCTCGTTCCTTCGACCGAGAAGCGGCGCTGGACAAGGCGCTGCGCCTGTTCTGGGAACACGGCTACGAGGCCACCTCGATCGGAGACCTGACCAAGGAACTCGGCATCGGCCCACCGAGCCTGTACGCGGCGTTCGGCGACAAAGCGAAGCTCTTCGCCGAGGCCGTGGCGAACTACGGCGACAACTACGGCGGCTTCACCGCCCGCGCCATCGCCGAGGAGCCGACGGCGACCGCGATGACCCGCCGGATCCTGCGCGAGGCGGCCGCCGAATACACCGCACCCGGCAGGCCCGCGGGATGCCTGGTGATCAGCGCGGCCGTCAACACCACGAACGCGGAGGTCGCCGAATTCCTTCGCGGACTACGCAATCGCAACGTCGCCACGTTCGCCGCGCGCATTCAGGCCGACATCGACACGGGCGAGCTGCCCGCCGACACCGACGCCGCGACCCTGGCGCGCTTCGTGGCGACGGTCCTGCAAGGGATGTCGCAGGCGGCGCGGGACGGAGCGAGCCAGGACGAGCTGGAGCGGGTGGCCGAGCTGGCGATGCTGGCGTGGCCTGCCGACTGAACGAGCCGGGCCGAATCACTTGCGGACACATACCCACAGGGGGTATGTTCTCCTTCGTCGGAGATACCCCGGCACCGTATGATTGCAGCGAGCGAAGGAGTTGGAGATGGCCACCACCACTTACACCGTCAAGGGAATGACCTGCGGGCACTGCGCCGGCTCGGTCAAGACGGAGATCGGCAAGATCGATGGCGTCACCAGCGTCGACGTCGACCTCGCGACCGGGGCGGTGCGCGTGGACAGCGCCGCGCCGCTGGCCGATGCCGATGTGGCCGCCGCGGTCGACGAGGCGGGGTACGAGGTCGCCGTCTGATGCGGGATCGGCTGCGGTTCGCCGCGTTCGGTGGCGGGCTCGTCGTGTTGCTCGGCGCCGCGCTCGGAATCGGCGCCCTGGTGGGCGATCCGTCCGACCGGGGCGTCGAGCACAGCGGCGTCGTCCTCGACGGGTCGTACCGGTCGACCGGGTTGTCGGACTCCGAATCCGGCTACACCCTCGCCGACCTGAGCGCCCCCGCGTCGCCGAACCGCGCCGGTCCCCTGCTCTTCCGCATCACCGGTCCCGACGGCGCGCCGGTCACCCGGTTCGCCGTCCGGCACGAGAAGCCACTGCATCTCGTGGTCGCCCGGTCGGACGGCGCCGAGTTTCGGCACGCGCATCCGACGATGGCGGCCGACGGCACCTGGTCGGTCGAATGGACTTGGGCCACACCGGGGACGTACCGGGTGTTCGCCGACTTCGCGCCGGAGCTGGGCGACGGGGCCGGGCTTGTGCTGAGCCGCACCGTCACGGTCACCGGGGACGCGGCCGCGCGGCCGCTGCCGCCCGCCGCCGAGACCGCTTCGGTGGACGGCTACCAGGTCCGGTTGCAGCGCGACTCGGGCGACCTGCGGTTCACCGTGACCCGCGACGGCAGGCCCGTCACCGATCTCGAGCCGTACCTCGGCGCCTACGCGCACCTGGTCGGCCTGCACGCGCCGTCCCTCGCCTACCTGCACGCGCATCCGCAGGGCGAGGTCGGCCGGACGAGCCCCGGCCCGGAGGCGGCGTTCCACGTCGAGCCGCCCGTGCCGGGCCCCTATCGGCTGTATTTCGAATTCGCGCACGGTGGTTCGGTGCACACCGCCGAATTCACCCTCGAATTCGCGCCGCTCTCCACAGCGCCATCCACATCCGGCGCCGGACATCATCCGGGTGGCGAACACCGATGACCGCGACCGCGGGCCATGCCGCTCTCGAACTCGAGATCGGCGGCATGACCTGCGCGTCCTGCGCCGCGCGCATCGAAAAGAAACTGAGCAGGCTCGACGGCGTCACAGCCACCGTGAATTTCGCGACAGCGAAGGCAAAAATTCGCTATCCACAGTCTGTTTCAGCGGAACAGCTGATCACCACGATCGAAAACGCGGGCTACACCGCGCACCTGCCCGAGCCGCCCTCGACCGAAGCCGACGAGTCCCACGACGCGGCACTCGCCACACTGCGCCACCGCCTGCTCGTCAGCCTGGCGCTGGCCGTTCCGGTGATCGCCATGGCGATGATCCCCGCGCTGCAATTCGAGAACTGGCAATGGCTTTCGCTGACCCTGGCCGCGCCCGTGGTGTGCTGGGGCGGGTACGAATTCCATCGCGCCGCCCTGATCAACGCCGGGCACGGCACCGCGACGATGGACACGCTGATCTCGGTCGGCACCCTCGCCGCGTTCGGCTGGTCGGTGTACGCGCTGTTCTTCGGGCACGCCGGGATGGCCGGTATGAAGCACTCGTTCAGCCTCGGCATCGCCCGCGCCGACGCCGCGTCCAATGTGTACTTCGAGGTGGCCGCAGGCGTGATCGTGTTCATCCTGGCCGGTCGCTACGCCGAGACGCGGGCCAAGGACCGCGCCGGTTCCGCGTTGCGCGCCCTGATCGAACTCGGCGCCAAGGAGGTCTCGGTGCTGCGCGGCGACACCGAGGTGCTCGTGCCCATCGATGCACTGCGCGTCGGCGACCGGTTCCTGATACGGCCCGGCGCGAAGATCGCCACCGATGGCGTTGTGGTGGAGGGCGATTCGGCCGTCGATCAGAGCCTGCTGACCGGAGAGTCGCTGCCGGTGGACGTCGGCCCCGGCGACACGGTGATCGGCGCGACCGTGAACACCGGCGGCCTGCTCACCGTGCGCGCCACCCGGGTGGGCTCCGATACCCAGCTGGCCCAGATGGCGGCGCTGGTCGAGGAGGCGCAGAACGGAAAGGCGCCGGTGCAGCGGCTCGCCGACCGCGTGGCGGGGGTGTTCGTACCGATCGTCTTCGTGATCGCGGGCCTGACGCTGGTCTATTGGCTGATCACCGGCGCGCCGACGGCGGTGGCGTGCGGCGCCGCGGTCGCGGTGCTGATCATCGCGTGCCCGTGTGCGCTCGGCCTGGCAACGCCCACCGCGCTGCTCGTCGGCACCGGGCGCGGGGCGCAACTGGGAATCCTGATCAAGGGCCCGCAGGTGCTGGAGTCGACGCGGCGCATCGACACGGTGGTGCTGGACAAGACCGGGACGGTCACGACCGGGCGGATGGCGTTGGTCGAGGTGATCACGGACGAGCGCGCCGACGAACCGCACGCGCCCGTCAGTGAAGTGCGAACATCCGCCGACGAATTGCTCGCTACGGCGGCGGCAGTGGAGCACGGCTCCGAGCATCCCGTTGCCCGCGCGGTGGTCGCGGGCGCGCGTGAACGCGGGTTACGGCTGGCACCGGTGCAGCGGTTCACGAGTCATGGCGGTATGGGCGTGTGCGGGGTGGTCGACGGGTGGGACGTGGTGATCGGCCGCACGGAACTGCTGGCCGAACGCGGCATCGTCCTCCCCGAGCGCCTTGCCGCGGCGAAGGAGAACGCCGAACGCGAGGGCGCGACCGCGATCGCCGTCGCGTGGGACGGCATGGCGCGCGGTGTCCTGGTGCTGGCCGACGCGATGAAACCGACGAGCGCCGAGGCGGTCGCCGACCTGCGCGCCCTCGGGCTGACGCCGGTGCTGCTCACCGGTGACAATGCGACGACTGCCCGTTCGGTCGCCGCCCGGGTCGACATCGACGAGGTCATCGCCGAGGTGCTGCCCGACGACAAACTGCGCGTGGTCCGCGAATTCCAGGACCGAGGCCGAGTGGTCGCCATGGTCGGCGACGGCGTGAACGACGCCCCCGCACTGGCCGCCGCCGACCTGGGCTTGGCCATGGGCGGCGGCACGGACGTCGCGGCGGAAGCGGGCGATATCGTGCTGGTGCGCGACGATCTACGCGCCGTCGCCACCGCGATCCGCCTGTCCCGCGCCACCTTGCGCACCATCCAGGGCAACCTGTTCTGGGCCTTCGGCTACAACGTCGCGGCCATCCCGCTGGCCGCCGCGGGCCTGCTGAACCCGATGCTCGCCGGGGCGGCGATGGCCCTGTCCAGCGTCTTCGTCGTCACGAACAGCCTGCGGCTGCGCCGTTTCCGCTGACCGCCTCGGGACGCGCTCCGCCTATCGCCCGAAGCAGCGCATTCCACGACCCGCCGGTCGTGTGCGGCTGCGAAGGCGATCGCTCCTTCTGCGCGGAGAGCCGGACGATGGCCGCGGTAACCAGCGTTTCCCGCGCCCCTCTAAGCCACACCCCGCCGTAGTGCCGCGGGAAGCCGGTCGCTACTTTTGCGCGGACAGCCTGACGAAGGCGGCAGTATCCAGGGTTTCTCCGCGCGCGGTCGGATCGATTCCGGCGGCGACCAATCGACGTTCGGCCTCGGCGGGCGATCCGGCCCAACCGGACAGCGCCGCGCGCAAGGTCTTCCTGCGTTGCGCGAACGCCGCGTCGACCACCTCGAAGACGCGGCGGCGGTGCTCGTCGTCCATCGGCCAGGGCGGCTCGGCGAAGCGCTGCACGCGCACCAGGCCCGATTCCACTCGCGGCACGGGCCAGAACACCTGGGTGCCGACCGCGCCCGCGCGGCTCACCTTGCCGAAGAACCCGGCCTTCACGCTGGGCACCCCGTAGATCCGGCTGCCCGGTTCGGCCGCGAGGCGGTCGGCCACCTCGGCCTGCACCATCACCAGAGAGGTTGTGATGCTGGGCAATTCGGCGAGCAGGTGCAGCAGCACCGGCACCGCGACGTTGTACGGCAGGTTCGCCACCAGTGCGGTCGGGGCGGCGGGCAGGTCGGCGGCGGCGACCCGCAGCGCGTCGGCGTGCACCACCCGCAGCCGGTCGGCCAGTTCGGGAGCCCGGTCGGCGACCGTGACCGGCAGATGCTCGGCAAGCACCGGATCGATCTCGACCGCGATCACCGAATCCACCACGTCCAGCAGCGCGAGCGTCAGCGAGCCGAGTCCGGGCCCCACCTCGAGCACGGTGTCGGCGCGCCCGACTCCCGCCGCCGCGACGATCCGCCGCACGGTATTCGCGTCGTGCACGAAGTTCTGCCCCAGCTGTTTGGTCGGCCGCACCCCGAACTGCTCGGCGAGCACCCGCACCTCGGCGGGCCCCAGCAGCGCAGCACTCCCCCTCGCGGAAACATCGGCATCGGACACCCGAAGAACCTACCAACCCGACGCCCTACCCCCGCCCACCCGGCAGCACTACGCAGGTCCACCACCTGCCTCGCCGCGACCACAGGGTCTGTGGAGACCAACAGCGCGAGGGGCGGAAGCGCGGGTTGGCGTGGGCTGGGTGTGCGCGGCCGGAACCGAATCGCCCCGTGCGAACCGGCAGCGCCAGGCTCAGCGCTCGGCGGGCGTCTCGCGGATGCGGGCGAGGAAGGCTTCGACGGCGGTCCACATGGCGGGATTCAGCTGGGTGTGTTGACCCGTACCGAAGACGGTCTCGGAGTCGACGTCGTTGGCGGCGAACTGAGCGATCAGGGCCGCGTGCAGCGGGGAGGGCACCACGGTGTCGGTCGCGTTGACCAGCAACAGGATCGGGGCGTCGTAGCCGCGCACCGGAACGGTCAGGTAGTCGGTGTACGCGGCGCGGATCGGCTCGGACGACAGCGGCCTGGCCAGCAGCTGGCCGATGCCGAGACCCGCGACGCGCTCGATGATCCGGTCCAGGCACAGGCCACCGACCTCGTCGAGCACGGTTCGGCCCAGCGGCGTCAGGTACTGGTCGACGTGCACCTCGGGCCGCGCCGCCCGCACGCCGGCCAGGATGCTGACGAAGAAGCTCATCGGCGCCGCGGTGTCCGACATCGTCGGGATCACCGGGCCCGCCAGCGGAAGCACCTTCTCCACGTCGGACTCCGGGTCGACCGCGATGGTGCCGCGGAAATCGAGGTCCGGCGCGTAGGTCGCCTGAAGCTGCGCGGTACCGAGCGCGGCCTGCCCGCCCTGCGAGGCGCCGAACACCGCCCAGGTGCGCGACAACTCCGGGTGCGCTGCGCGGGCGGCCTGCACCAGATCGATGGTGGCGGTCGCCTCGGTGCGCAGTTCGAGGTACGGGTGCGGCCCGGTGTCGAAGCGCCCGAGACCGAGGTAATCGGGCGCCACGACAGCGAAGCCCTGCGAAACCAGACGTCGAAGCAGCTGGTCCTGCCTGCCCTGCATGGCGGGGAACGGCGCGCGCTCGGGTTGCGACATACCGCCGCAGCCGGGTCCGAGCCCGCTACTGCCGTGGTCGTAGGCGAGGATCGGCCAGCCGTCGGGCGGCGGTGTGCCCTCGGGCAGGAACAGCGCGCCGCTCGCGCGGTGCGGGGCGCCGTCGGATCCGGTCATCCAGTAGTCGACCACCGAGCCGCCGGACATGCCGTGCCAGCCGTCGGGTTGCGCGGTCACCGAGATCACCGAGCCCGGCGTCGCCGCCGCGGCGGGCGCGCTCGTTCCGGACAGCACGGCTCCGACGGCGAGCGCGGCGGCGAGCGCCGAACGCCGCGCGGTGTGTAGCAATCCCATCGCGGATTTCCCTCTCGCCCTGACCGCACCGTCACGAATCCGGCCGAGTGTACAACCGAGTCGGGGGATGGCGAGGCGGGATCGACCGCGAAAACGACTGCGGCGCCGCCCCACCCGGGGACGGCGCCCCGCGACGACGCGTGGGTCAGCTCAGGCCGAGCCTGCTGGTGCAGGCGGGCCAGGCGCCCCAGCCCTGGCGAGCCCTGGTCACCTCGGCGATGGCGATCTGCTCCTCGCGGGTCGCCATGTCGGCGCGCGGGGCGTAGCGCAGGCCGCCCTGCCGTTCCCAGGTGCTCTGGTCGAACTGGATGCCGCCGAAGTAGCCGTTGCCGGTGTTGATGGCCCAGTTGCCGTTGGACTCGCAGCGGGCCAGCGCGTCCCAGATCTGGCCGTCGCGCACCGCGGGCACCTCGGTGCCCGGCTTGGTGCCCTTGCGCACGGTCTTGGGCTGGGCGGGAACGGAGACCTTCGACTCGACCGCCTTGCGATCGACTTCCTGACCGTTGACCATCGTCACCGCGAAAGTCACGTCGTGCACGCCGGGCACGCCGGGGTTCTCCACGATGGTGCGGCTCATGTTCATGGTCTCGTCTTCGATGACGGTCTCCGCGGGATCGAGCGGCAACGTCTCGGTGTGGCGCTCGATGCGCTTGCGGGTCACCACGATTCGCAGGCCGTCGGCCAGCGGGGTGCTCGGCGCGGGCTCGACGGTGTCCTGCTCGATGAGCGGAATGCCCGCGACGGCGAGGAATTCACCCACGGTCGGCGCCGCGAGCCGCACGTCGACCGGCGCGCCGATGCCGTCGAGCAGCGACACCGAGCGCGGGCTCGCGATCCGCAGCGTCGCGCCGTCCAGCGGCAGCCGCTCGTCGCGTGCGGGCCAGACGTAGCTGTCGCCGGGGAGCTTCAGCTGAGCGAGCGCCTCGCCCGCGGTGAGGCCGGTGGTCCACACCGTCTCGGACTTGCCGTCCACGGTCAGCGCCACCGCGCGCGCCCGGTTCAGCACGATCGTCGCGCCGTCCGTCACGGCGGAGCCGCGGCCGGGACGGACCTGGTCGCGATCGGTCAGGTCGAATCCGGCCGCCCGCAGCACGCCGTCGACGTTGCGGGACATGGTCGTCAGGATCGACTGCTGGCCGTCCACGACGATCGTCACCGTCTTGCGGTTCACGATCGCCATCGAGGCGCCGACGATGAGCGTCAGCAACAGCCCCGCGACGGCCGCGTACAGCAGCGGCGAGCGGGACTGGTTGATCCTCGTCAAAGGCGACATGGTCACAGTACGATAACGAAGAGACTGGCCCCAAACAACCGTTTCTTCGCCGCCTGGGCCGTCGCAGATCACGAAACGATATCGACACCGCAGGTAGATAACAGCCTTCGTGACCCGGAGTGACGTGGGCCACAGGCCGGGTTTCCAGTCCCCTTACCCGGGTACGCGCAGGCCCGCGTCCTCAGATGCCGTAGACGCGCCGGGCGTTCGCCGTGGTGATCTCGGCCAGTTCGCGCGGATCCTGCTCGCGCAGTTCGGCGAGCGCGCGCACCGTGTACGGCAGGCAGTACGACTCGTTCGGCGCGCCGCGGAACGGGTGCGGCGTCAGATACGGCGCGTCGGTCTCCACCAGAATCTGCTCGTCCGGCACCACCTTGGCGGCCTCGCGCAACTCGTGGGCGTTCTTGAAGCTGACCGTGCCGGAGAAGCTCAGCACGTATCCCTCCGCGACGCAGGACAGCGCCATGTTGGCGTCCGAGGAGAAGCAGTGGAAGATCACCGTCGACGGCGCGCCCTCGTCCAGCAGGACGGTCAGCAGATCGTGGTCGGCCTCGCGGTTGTGGATCATCAGCGGCTTGCGCACCCGCTTGGCCAACTCGATGTGCCAGCGGAAACCCTCGACCTGGGTCTCGATATCGGCGCAGCCGTCGAGCTTGCCCGGCCAGTAGTAGTCGAGGCCGGTCTCGCCGATCGCGACGACCCTCGGGTCCACCGCCAGCCGCTCGAGCTCCGCCTTCGCGGCGTCGTCCAATGCGTTGGCCCTGGTGGGGTGCAACGCGACAGCGGCGTAGACGCGCGCATCCCAGTGCGCGGCCCGCACGGCCCACTGCGCGGCGGCCAGATCGTCGGCGACCGTGACCACCTTGCCGACGCCGACCGACGCGGCGCGGTCCACGATGGCGGCGGTCGACTCGGGGTCGGTGGCGCCGCAGGCGTCCAGATGGGTGTGCGCGTCCACCAGCGGCGCAAGCGGCTCGGGCAGATCCGGCGCGGGGCGACGTCCTCCGTTCACGACTCCGCCTCGCCTGCGCTCGACCGACCCGGGCGGCCGCCGGGTCCTGCGGGGATATTCACGTGAGCGACGGAAAGCACGCGCATTACAGTAGACACACCATGAGCGCAGCTGAACGCCCCGCCTTCTACATCACAACGGCCATCGCCTACCCGAACGGTGCGCCGCACATCGGGCATGCCTACGAGTACATCTCGGCGGACGCCATCGCCCGGTTCAAGCGACTCGACGGCTACGACGTGTTCTTCATGACCGGCACCGACGAGCACGGTCAGAAGATGCAGCAGGCCGCCACCGCCGAGGGCATCCCGGTGGAAGAGCTCGCCGCGCGCAACTCCGATGTCTTCGAGCAACTCGACAAGACGCTCGACGTCTCCTACGACCGGTTCATCCGGACCACCGACGCCGACCACCAGGTGGCCAGCATCGCGATCTGGGAGCGGATGCTCGCCAACGGCGACATCTACCTGGACAACTACTCGGGCTGGTACTCGGTGCGTGACGAGGCGTTCTACACCGAGGCGGAGACCACGCTGCTCGACGACGGCAGCCGCGTCTCCACCGACACCAACACGCCGGTGGAGTGGACCGAGGAGTCCAACTTCTTCTTCCGGCTGTCGAAGTACCAGGACCGGCTGCTCGCGCTCTACGAGGAGCACCCCGAATTCATCGCGCCCGCAACGCGTCGCAACGAGATCGTCAGCTACGTGAAAGAGGGCCTGAAGGACCTGTCCATCTCGCGCACCACCTTCGACTGGGGTGTGCCGGTGCCCGAGCACCCCGACCACGTGATGTACGTCTGGGTGGACGCGCTCACCAACTACATCACCGGCGTCGGCTTCCCGGACACGGAATCGGCTGCGTTCCAGAAGTTCTGGCCCGCTGACGTGCACATCATCGGCAAGGACATCACCCGCTTCCACACGGTGTACTGGCCCGCCTTCCTGATGTCGGCAGGCGTGGAGTTGCCGAAACGCGTTTTCGTGCACGGCTTCCTGTACAACAAGGGCGAGAAGATGTCGAAGTCGGTCGGCAACGTTGTCGACCCGCTCGAGCTCGTCGACGAATACGGCGTCGACGCGGTGCGCTTCTTCCTGCTGCGCGAGATCTCCTACGGGCAGGACGGCAGCTACAGCCACGACGCCATCGTCGGCCGGATCAACAGCGACCTGGCCAACGAGTTCGGCAACCTGGTGCAGCGCAGCCTGACGATGGTGAACAAGAACTGCGACGCCGCCGTGCCGGCGCCGGGCGAGTTCACCGCGGAGGATCGCGCGCTGCTCGACCGCGCGAACGGTCTGCTGGAACGCTGCCGCGCCGAATACGACTCCCAGCAGATGCATCTCGCGCTCGAGGCGATCTGGCTGACCCTCGGCGAGACCAACAAGTACTTCTCGGCCCAGGCGCCGTGGGCGCTGCGCAAGTCGGGCACCGAGGAAGATCTCGCCCGCATGGCGACGGTGCTGTACGTGACGCTCGAGGTGGTCCGCATCGTCGCGATCCTGGTGCAGCCGGTGCTGCCAGGGTCCGCCGCCAAGATCCTCGACCTGCTCGCCCAGCAGGGCCGCACCTTCGCCGACCTCGCGACGCCGCTCACACCGGGCGTCCCGCTGCCCGCTCCGGAGCCGGTGTACCCGCGCTACTTGGAGAAGAAGGACTGACGTACCAGCGTCGGCACGGCGCTCGGTGACCGACCTGCGTCGACACGGTGCCGGCTGACCGACCTGCGCCGACACGGTGCCAGCTGACCGACCTGCGCCGACACGGTGCCAGCTGACCGACCTGCGCCGGTACGGTGCTAGCTGACGTCCCGCGTCGGCACGGTGATCCGCGAATGAATCACCGTGCCACGCATGGATTTCCGCGTCACTTCCAGCGTTCGAGCAGCCGGTTGGCCTCGGCCGCGAGCGCGAACTGGAGGTAGGGACCGAAGCTGATCCGCGCCACGCCCTGCGCGGCGAGTTCCGCGCGGTCCGACTTGTCCGGCAGACCGATCGCGTTGACCGGCAGCGGCAGTTCCGAGGTCAGCCTGCGCATGTCCGCGTCGGAATGCCGCCCGACCGGATACAGCACGTCGGCGCCCGCGGAGGCGGCCAGCGTCAGCCGGGCGATGGCCCGGTCCATGCGGTCGGCTTCGTCGCCGACCTGCCGGAGGAACAGATCGGTGCGGGCGTTGACCACGACGTGCACCCCTGCCGCGTTGGCGAACTCGCGCAGACCGTGCACGAAGTCGGCGTGCTCTTGATCGCCGCGCAGCCGCCCGCCCTCGCTGTGCACGGTGTCCTCGATGTTCAGGCCGACCGCGCCCGCGTCGAGCAGGCCCTCGATCAGCTGAGCGGGCTCGTGGCCGTATCCGGCTTCGATGTCGACGGAGATCGGCACGTCCACCGCCTCGGTGATCTGGCGGACCCGAGTCAGCAGTTCGGCGAAGGTCATGCCCTCGTTGTCGCTGCGCCCGATCGAGTCGGCGACCGGGTGACTACCCAGTGTGAGCGCCGAAAAGCCTGCGGCGACAGCTAGATTCGCCGACCATGCGTCCCACACGGTGGGCAGCACGACCGGATTGCCCGGACGGTGCAGCGCGAGCAGTTCCTTGGCCTTGCTTTCCAAAGTGGTCATACACCGATCATGGACCCCGCCCCGGCCCGCCGCAGCGTGACACACCCCATTCCAGCGGCGGCCCGGTCACGCGGCACACGGAGAATCGGCAAGCTGCCGCTGCGTCCGGCGCGGGCGCAGTACCCTGCTTGGGCCGAGTCGGGCTAGCGAGATGGGATCCGAAGTGCGAGGAGTGGGGCGAGGAAGCGTCGGCCGCAAGACGGTGCGCGGCGCGAAGGTCTTGGTGACGGGCGCGGCCAGCGGCATCGGCAAGGCGACCGCGATCGCCGCGGCGGGGCAGGGCGGCGAACTGGTGCTCACCGACATCAACACCGAGGGCTTGGCGGCGACCGTCGAGGAGATCCGCGGCACGGGCGGGACGGTGCTGGACTCGCAGGCCTTCGACATCACCGACTACGACGCCGTGGCCGCCTTCGCCGCGGACGTGCACGATCGGCACGGCCCCATGGACGTGGTCATGAACGTCGCGGGCACCTCCGCGTGGGGCACCGTGGAGAACCTCGAGCACCGGCACTGGCGGCGCATGGTCGACATCAACCTGATGGGGCCGATCCACGTCATCGAGAGCTTCGTGCCGACCATGGTGCGCGCGGGCCGCGGCGGCGCCTTGGTGAACGTGTCCTCGGCGGCGGGGCTGCTCGCGCTGCCGTGGCACGCCGCCTACAGCGCGGGCAAGTACGGCCTGCGCGGCGTCTCCGAGGTGCTGCGCTTCGACCTGGAACGCCACGGCATCTCGGTGCACCTGGTGGCGCCGGGCGCGGTGAACACCCCGCTCGTGCACAGCTTCGAGCTGGTCGGGGTGGACAAGGACGATCCCAAGGTGCGCAGGCTGACCAAGGCGTTCACCAAGCACGCGGTGCCGCCCGAGCGGGTGGCCGCCGCGATCCTGCGCGGCGTCGAACGCAACCGGTTCCTGATCTACAGCTCGTTCGACATCCGCTTCGGCTACTGGTGGGCGCGCAAATTCGCCCTCCCGTACGAGTTCGTCATCCGCCGGGCCAGCGCCCAGTTCAGCACGCTGCCGGTTTCGACGGGCAGTTGAGATGCGTGTCGAGCACCCTGGCGCCGGGACCGTCGTCGCCGAGCCGGTCGCGCTCGTTGACGAGTTTGCAGCTGCCGAGTGAGAGGCAGCCGCACCCGATACAGCCGGTGAGGTTGTCGCGCAGGCGGATCAGCTGACTGATGCGATCGTCGAGATCCTCCCGCCACGCCGTGGAGAGGGTCTCCCAGTCGCGCCGGGTCGGAGTGCGGCTCTCGGGCAGTTTGTCCAGCGCCTCCCGTATTTCGCTGAGCGGTATGCCGACCCGCTGCGAGATGCGAATGAACGCGACCCGGCGCAACGTCTCGCGGGTGTATCTGCGCTGATTCCCGGACGTGCGGCGGCTGGTGATCAGCCCCTCGCGCTCGTAGAAATGCAACGCGGAGACGGCTACTCCGCTACGCTCGGACAGCTGCCCGGGGGTCAGTTCCTTTGCTCGCCAATCGGCTGTCGACATCACACTCCTCCATTCACCTGAACAATACTTCAGGTTAGGATGTCCTGGGGACGAATTCGGACACCTCACGGCATTGGGGTGCCGATTTCCGTACCGCTGCGCCGATCGCGAACTACGGTCGGAGGATGGGAGCAGACGCTGTGCCCGTCGACCACGAAAAGGACAGGCGCGGGGGCGGGCCCGACCGCGCCGGCGAACCGCGTTACGGAGTGACTTCCGAGGTAGGAGCCCTACGTACGGTCTTGTTGCATCGGCCCGGCGCCGAACTGCGCAGGCTCACCCCGCGCAACAACGATCAATTGCTGTTCGACGGCATCCCCTGGGTGGAGCGAGCCCAGCAGGAGCACGACACCTTCGCGGACGTGTTGCTCAGCCGTGGCGTCGAGGTGCTGTTGCTCTCGGATCTGCTCGCCGAAACCATCGCGGCCAGCGGCGCGGCGCGGATCCAGGGCATCTCCGCCGCGGTCGACGCCCGCAGGCTCGGCCACGCCTTGGCCGACGAGCTGGCCGCCTATCTGCGCGGTGTGCCCGCCGCGGAACTGGCCGAGATCCTGATGGCGGGCATGACCTTCGACGAGCTGCCGTTCGGCCCCGACGCCGCTTCCCTGGTGCGGCGGATGCACCACGGCGCCGACTTCGTCATCGACCCGCTGCCCAACCTGTTGTTCACCAGGGACTCCTCGTTCTGGGTCGGCCCGCGCGTCGCGATCACCTCGCTCGCCCTGCCCGCCAGGATGCGGGAGACCTCGCTGACCGATCTCATCTACGCCTTCCACCCGCGCTTCCTCGGGGTGCGGCGGGCCTACGAATCGCACACCGCGCCGATCGAAGGCGGCGACGTGCTGCTGCTCGCGCCGGGCGTCGTCGCCGTCGGCGTCGGCGAGCGGACCTCGCCCGCCGGTGCGGAAGCATTGGCGCGCAGCCTGTTCGACGACGGTCTCGCGCACACGGTGCTGGTCCTCCCGATCGCGCAGACGCGCGCGACCATGCACCTGGACACGGTGTGCACCATGGTCGACACCGACGCCGTGGTGATGTACCCGGCGGTCCGAGACGAACTGCGCGCGTTCACGATTCACCGCGAGGACGACTACGCCGTCCGCGAGGGCGGCGGCGGGGTGACGATGCGCGGACCCGATCCGTTCCTGCCCGCCGCGGCCGAGGCGATGGGCATCGGCAAGCTCCGGGTGATCGACACCGGACTCGACGGCGTGACCGCCGAGCGCGAGCAGTGGGACGACGGCAACAACACCCTCGCCGTGGCCCCCGGCGTCGTGATCGCCTACGAACGCAACGAGATGACCAACGCGCGGCTGCTGGACGCGGGCATCGAGGTGTTGCCGATCCCCGGCTCGGAACTGGGCTCGGGACGCGGCGGCCCGCGATGCCTGTCGTGCCCGCTGGCCCGAGACGACGTGTGAGCCGCCTATGTTCACCGTCACGATCAGCCACGATTCGCCCGTCCCGCCGTACGAGCAGCTGCGGCTGGCGGTCATCGCGCAGGTGCGTTCCGGCGAGCTGACCGCGGGTACGAAGATTCCCACCGTGCGCGCCCTGGCCGCCCAGCTCGGCCTGGCGCCCAATACGGTCGCGCGCGCCTATCGCGAACTGGAGGCCGACGGCGTGCTGGAGACCAGGGGTAGGCAGGGGTCGTTCATCGCGTCCTCCGGCGACCCCACCCGCGACGCGGCCGGACGCGCCGCGACCGCGTACGTGTCGGCCATCAGGCGGCTCGGCCTGGACGACGAAACCGCCCTGCGCTACGTGAAATCCGCGCTGGAGACCCGATACTGATCGACGCCGGACGGGGTCCGCCGCGCGGGCGGGCCTCCGTCTAGCGCCAGCTCGGCAACCAGAGGTGGTCGTGCCAGTTGCCCGGCGTGATCGGCAGCGCGGTCAGGATCGGCCACAGCCAGATGAAGTTCGCGATCACCAGACCGAGATAGAGGCAGACGGCGAGCAGGCCGAGACCGTGCCGCTCGCTGGGGACGGCGGGCAGGAAGGTGCCCGACGGACTACGCGGTATCGGCACCAGGCGAGCCGGGCCCATGACGTCACCCAGCGCCAGCGCCAAGCCGATCATCAGGAACGGGGCGAGCGGCACGGCGTAGAAGTAGTACATCTGCCGGTCCAGGGTCAGGAACCAGGGCAGCAGCGCCGCGCCGTAGCCGGTGAGCACCGCGGCGTAGCGCCAGTCGCGCCGGACCACGCTGCGCCACAGCATCCAGGCGAGCGCCGGGAAGGCGACCCACCAGATCGCCGGGGTGCCGATCAGCATCACCGCCTTGACGCACTGCGCCTGCGCACAGCCGGTGACATTGGTGTCTGCGTAGTAGTACAGCATCGGCCGCAGACCCATCGGCCAGGTCCACGGCTTGGACTCCCACGGATGGTGGTTGCCCGCGGAATTGGTCAGGCCCTCGTGGAAGTGCAGCGACTCGCCGCTGTAGAACCACAGCGAGCGCAGCGCGTCGGGCAGGAACGACCACGGACCTCCCGACCCCACCTGATTGCCGACCGAGTACCGGTACACGCCGGTCTCGCTGGCGAACCAGGCCCAGTAGGTGGCCAGATACACCCCGAGCGGGATCAGCACGAGCGCGTAGAGCGCGGGGCCGGCATCGCGCAGCGCCGTGCCGAGCCAGGGCTTGCGCACCCCGTACGCGCGCCGCGCGGCGACGTCGAAGCAGACGCTCAGGATGCCGAACGCCACGATGAAATAGATGCCGGACCACTTGGTGCCGCACGCCAGCCCGAGCAGCACGCCTGCGCCGAAACGCCACCAGCGCACGCCGAGCCGCGGACCCCACGGTGTCGCACCGATACGTCCTTCGACGTCGACGCGCGCCATTCTGGCCCGCATCTCGTCGCGGTCCACCACCAGGCAGCCGAAGGCCGCTGTGACGAACAGCGCCATGAAGATGTCGAGCATGCCGATGCGGGAGGAGACGAAAAGGAGCCCGTCCGCGATCGCCAGGATGCCCGCGATCGCGCCGATCAGGGTCGACCTGGCCAGCCTGCGCGCGATCCTGACCACCAGCAGCACCAGCACGGTGCCCGCGAGCGCCGCGGTGAACCGCCAGCCCCAGCCGTTGTAGCCGAACAGGAACTCGCCGATGGCGATCATCTGCTTGCCGACCGGCGGATGCACCACCAGGCCGTAGCCGGGGTTGTCCTCCACCCCGCCGCCGGTGAGCATCTGCCAGGCCTGCGGAGCGTAGTGCTTCTCGTCGAAGACCGGCGTCCCCGCGTCGGTCGGATAGTTCAGCATGGTGAACCGAGTCACCGCCGCGAACGCGGTCAGGACAGCCGTGACCAGCCACCCCCGCAGCGTGTCGAGGGGGCCGAAATCGGGCGACGGCCGGAGCGGCGCTGGACTCGACCAGGTGGGCACTGCCCCGGGTACGGTCGCGCGGGAGGTCACCTGGGTCACGCCCCGATCGTATTAGGACCGGGGTACCCCGAAACTGATCGGTACGTACAACTCACACCCGCGCGTCGGGCTCCGGCCACGCGCAAACCGACGACGGATCACGTCCGACCGGCGTGCACCGGCGGTACCTGCGCCTCCGCCTCAGCCACGGACGGGTCAGCGACGAACTCTGCCCGGCAAGCACCCACCGGGCGAACGTCCACTTCGGCGGGTTGCCGACGAACTGCGTCCAGCAGCGCACCAGGCGTACCTTCGCCTTCGCTACCGCCGTGCGCGTGTCAGCGACGAACTCCGGCCAACTGCGCCCACTCGGTGTGCCTCCGTGCGCTCCAACCGCGCCCACCGGGCGTACCTCGGCCTCGCTCCGACGCGGGTCATCGATGAACTGTGTCCAGCTGCGCCCACTACTCGTACCGCCGCCTTCGCTTCGACCATCGCGGGTCAGCGACGAACTGGGTCCTGATGCGCCCACTAGGCTTCTGGTGTCCGGTGGTTGCCGGGTGTCGAGCGAGACGGGAGTGCGGTGGCAGACCAGTCGACAGCGGGGGACGGCGCGGCCCGGGGATCGGTGGGCGGGCGGCTGGTGCTGGCGGCGACGCCGATGGGCGATATCGGCGACGCGTCCCAGCGTCTGCGCGACGCCCTCGGGTCCGCCGACGTGGTCGCCGCCGAGGACACCCGGCGCACCCGCGCGCTGGCCAAGGCGCTGGGCGTCGAGATCACCGGCCGCGTGGTGAGCTTCTACGACCACGTCGAAACCGCCCGCGTTCCCGCGCTGCTCGGCGAGATCGAGGCAGGGCGCACGGTGCTGCTGGTCACCGACGCGGGCATGCCCTCGGTGAGCGACCCCGGCTATCGGATGGTCGCGGCCTGCGTCGAACGCGACCTGCCCGTCACCTGCCTGCCGGGTCCGTCGGCCGTCACCACCGCGCTCGCCCTGTCCGCGCTGCCCGTGGAGCGCTTCTGTTTCGACGGCTTCCCGCCGCGCAAGTCGGGCCCGCGCAAGGAATGGCTGCGCACGTTGCGCGAGGAACCGCGCGCCTGCGTCTTCTTCGAGGCGCCGCACCGGCTCGCCGAATGCCTCACCGACGCCGTCGAGGTGCTCGGACCCGACCGCCGCGCCGCCGTCTGCCGCGAACTCACCAAGACCTACGAGCAGGTCGTGCGCGGCACCCTGGCCGAACTCGCCGACTGGGCCGCCGACAGCGCCCGTGGCGAGATCACCGTCGTCCTGGAGGGCGCCCAGCCCAAGGCCACCGACCCCGCCGACCTCGTCGCCGAGGTCGAAACCCTCACCGCCCAAGGCCTGCGCCTGAAGGACGCCTGCGCCCACATCGCCACCGCCAACAACGTCTCCCGCCGCGCCCTCTACGACGCCGTCCTCGCCGCCCGCGACTAGCTCGCAGAGCCTCCGCACTCCTCGCAGCGGCTGCACCGCCTGCGAGGCGCACCCACCCTCTGCGACGGCCCCGTGGCCCGGTACACGTGGCTGACGCACAGCCTGCGTAGGGCGCCACATAGGCACGGGCTGCACGCCCTGCGAGACATACCCACCCTCTGCGAGGGCCTCTTGATGCCAGTTGCATCTGGCCTGCCACACAGCATTCGGACGTCCCGCATAGGCACCGGGCGTGTGCAGAGTGCCGAACCCGTGTGGGAGGCCCTGGTTCGGCGCGGCGGTCAGCGGGCGAGGACGGCGAGCATGCCTTCGACGGCGCGGGGCCAGGTGAATTGTTCGGCGCGGGTCCGGGCGGCGCGGCGGCGGGCGACGGCGGGAAGGGCGAGGACGTCGGTGACCGCCTCGGCGAACGCGATGGGGTGGTCGGCGGCGATGGCGCCGCAGTCGGCGGTGACGATGTCGGCCAGCGCCGAGGAGCGGCTCGCGACCACCGGCGTGCCCGCGGCCAGCGCCTCCAACGCGGCGAGGCCGAAGGTCTCGTGCGGGCCCGGCGCCAGCGAGACATCCGCGGTGGCAAGCAGTTTGGCGACCATCGCGCGGTCGGTGATGAAACCGGTGAAGTGCACCGCGGGCTGGCCGTTCGAGAGCGGCGGCAGCGCGCGGGCGCGCCGTTCCAGCGCGTCGCGGCGGGGGCCGTCGCCCGCGACGACGAGACGCGCCTCGGTCCCCGCCTTGCGCAGCTGCGCCACCGCCTCGATGCTGCGGTCGACGCGCTTCTCGACCGAGAGCCGCCCGCAGTGCACCAGCAGCGGATGCCCGGCCGCGAGATCGGCGCGCAGCCTGCGGTCGCGCCTGCGCGGGCTGAACAGGTCCAGATCCACTCCGAGCGGAACGAGCTCGACGTTCGGCGCGCCGATGCGCAGGAACTCGGCGCGCGCGAATTCCGTTGTGCAGACCACGATGTCGTATTCGGCCGCGGTGCGGCGGTTGGCGATGTCGGCGCAGCGGCGGGCCAGTCTGCCCGGCAGGACCTGACCGAGCAGCCGGTCGAGCCGTTCGTGCGAGATCATCACGCCTGCCACGTCGCGCTTGCGCGCCCAGCGGCCGAAACCGCGCAACGTCAGCCGGTCCGACACCTCGAGCACGTCGGGCCGCAGGCCGGTGAGCACGTCGGCGACCCGGCGCGGATCGGCGGCGCGGTAGCCGCCGGTCCAGGGAATGGCCAAGGCGGGCAAGGTGATCCGCAGCGCGCCACCGGGCAGCACCTCCTCGGCGCGGCGCGGTCCCGGCACGATCAGCACCACCTCGTGCCCCGCGGCCACATAGCCCGCGCCCAGATGGTGCAGTGCGGTGCGCAGCCCACCCGACCGCGGACCGTAGAAGTTCGCCAGCTGCACGATGCGCACCCGCCGATCGTCGCAGCGCAACCGGATACGGCAGGCATCGTCACGCTCGAGGAGCGGTGAACATCTAGAAAAGAGAACCCGTCAATGCTTGGCGACGCCGCGGGCGGCCCGGGGCAGGTCCAGATCCAGCGGAATCCGGCCGAGCGCCAGGTGCGACTCGACCTGGTCCGACGGCATCGGCCTCGCGATCAGAAAACCCTGTGCCCGGTAGCAACCGAGGCCGACCAGGGTCCGCGCGGCCACCGCCGTCTCAACACCCTCGCCCACCACGCCGAGTCCGAACGAACCGGCGAGGCCGATGATGGATTTCACGATGGCCAGGTCGTCGGTGCTCGCGCCGAGCCGCTGCACGAAGCCGCGGTCTATCTTCACCGCGTCGACCGGCAGCGCCTTCAGGTGCGAGAGCGAGCTGTAGCCTGTGCCGAAATCGTCGATGGCGATCTGCACGCCCATCCGCTTGAGCCCGCGCAACGTCACCTGGGTGCGCGCCAGATCCTGGACGACCACGTGTTCGGTGATCTCCAGGCAGACCGAACTGCCGTCGATGCCGAACAGCCGCAGGATGTCCTCGATGCGCTCCACGAAATCCAGGCTCACCAGCTGCACCGGCGAGACGTTGATGCGCATCACCACGTTGGCGGCCAAACCCCTGCGGCGCCATTCGGCGAACTGCGCGCAGGCCGAGCGGATGACCCACCGGCCGAGCTCGCCCGCCAGATTCGTCGCCTCGGCGACGGTGACGAACGCGCCGGGCGGCAGCAGTCCCCTGGTCGGATGCATCCAGCGCACCAGCGCCTCGAGCGCGACGATCCGTCCGGTGCGCAGATCCACCTCGGGCTGATAGTGCAACAGCAGCGAGCCGTCGGAGACCGCGCCGCGCAGGTTCAGCTCCACGTCGTCCTGTAGCTCGAACTGGGCGCGCATGGCGTCGGTGAACACCGCGACGCCGTTGCCGCCGCCCGATTTGGCGGACAGCAGCGCGTGGTCGGCGCGGCGCAGCACGTCGGCCACCGTGGTCTCGCCGGGAATGCCCACCGCCACACCGACGCTCGCGCCGCGGCTTACCGATTCGCCGCCGACGGTGACGCGGCGGCCGATGAGCTGCTGGATCCTGGTCGCCTCGAGCTCAGCGGTGACGGCGTCCATGGGCTTGGCGGGCACGATGACGAATTCGTCGCCGCCGAGGCGGGCGATCATGTCGTTGGCGTCCAGATTCTCGCGCAGCCGCGAGGAGAGCGTGCGGATGAAGTTGTCGCCCGCGGTGTGTCCGAGAAAGTCGTTGAGCGCCTTCAACCGGTCGAGGTCGAGGAAGAACGCGGCGACCGGGCCCGGGTTGCCGGGGCGTAATCGGTCCTCCATGTGCTCGAGCAACGCGCGCCGGTTCGCCAGACCCGTCAGATCGTCGTGCAGCGCGATGTAGCGCAGCCGCTCCTCGGCCACCACGCGCGCCTGCACCTGGGCGAACAACGCGGCGATCGCCTTGAGCACGTTGAGTTCCCTGGTGCTCCAATCCCGGTCGCCCTGTTTGATGAAGCCGAGCACGCCGGTGGATTCGCCGCGCGAGATGAGCGGCACGCAGGCCATCGCCACCTGCGGAATTCCGGAGGAGCGCCGAATCGTCTCCTGGTAGTCGGCGGACTTGACGTCGGGGCGCACGATGATCGGCTCGGTGGCGAACTCGAGCTCGCGGAACACCGAGTCGGCGTTCTCGAACTGCACCACCTTCAGCGGATCGGGGTCGGGAATGTCGCCGCGGTGCGGCCACTCCGCGACGAGCACGGTGGCGCGCCGTTCCCGGTCGGTATGGCGCAGGTAGCTGAAGTCGACGTCGAAATGCTCGACCAGTCTGGCCAGCACGCGTTCGCTCGCCGCCACCATGGTCGTGGCGTCGACGCCCATCAACTCGGCGGCGACTTGCGTCACCAGTGAGTCGAGCGTTCGCCGAGGCACCTTGTCTCCGATCGTGCTAGCTGCGGTCGCCCGCACCCGGCACTGGAAGCCGCCTGCTGCGGACCGTGGCTGCTGCCGCGTAGCTCAGGCGAAGCACCAATGCCATGATCTCATGTCCAGGCACTCCCAGCAGGTCCAGGAAACGGCCCTGAAGTGACGTTAGTGTATCCGCGAAATCCGGGGAAATCGCGATCAGCTCGTCGGGGTGCCGCGCGTAAAGGAACACCGGGGACACCGGTTGCACGGCCAGACCGCGTCGTCCGGCCTCCAGCCAGACCCGCTGCAAAGCCCCGCCCGCCGTGGCGTAATCGGCCAGACTCGCACCGTACGGCCCCGGTCGGCACGGCAGCGTCACCGCGACGAGGGCCGAGCTCGACAGCACCCGATCGCGGCTGTACTCGCCGAGCGCGGCGCCGCCGGACCACTCGTGCAATCTGGCCATCACATCGGCGCGTCCGCCGATCCGCAGCTTGGCCTGTTCGTCCGGCGCGAGTTCCATGCCGCGCACGTCGATGCCAGTGCGTAGATCCTCGCCGGGCCAGCGCAGTTCGCCGTACATCTCCTGATGCAGGCGCGGTGTGAGGTGGCGGATGCGATCGGATTCGCCGATCAGCACCGCCGCTTCGGACAGCTCGGGACGACTGATGATCGCGCGCACCGCGCCGCCCTCCGCCGCGGCGGCCGCAGCGAGACCGGCCAGCACGGCGTCGCCGAGCGGCGCGCCGGTGCCGAGCTTGCGATTGGTGTCGCGCGCCAGCGCCGCCGGGTAATCGCGGGCCAGCAGCGGGTCGGAGCCCGCACCGAATTCCAGCAGCGCGGTCAGCGCCGTGCTGTCGTCCTCGATCAGGTGGTGGTCGCCGAGGATGCCGTGCGCCGCGGCCGCCGCGCGGGCGTTGTGCAGTGCGGCGCCGATCGCGACCGCGCTGCCGCGATAGCCGATGTCCAGCGCCGAGGACCGGTTGCGCGCCAGATCGATGCGCATCGCGTGGTGGTCGAGCCGCAGCTGCCAGGGCTGGGTGTTGCCGCCCGACGGCGCGCGCTGCGCGCATTCGAGCACGTTCACCCGCGCAGGCCCGGACGGCTCCGCTGTCGGGTCGGGCTCCCGCTCGCAGACCACGTCCTCGGGCTCCGGCTCGGCGAGTCCGTCGAGGCCGCGTTCCAGATCGATCCTGGTGCGCCCGGAGGAGAGCTTGTAGCCGAGGCCGATGCGGCGCACCGCTGTGGCGACGATCGCCGCGCCCAGTTGCACGTCGCCTGCCAGCTGCGGCCAGGTGGTGACGGTCTCGTCGATCTCGACCAGGCTCGCGGCCATCCGCGCCGACAGTTCCCTCGGATCCAGGATCCGCATCACGTGCGGCGCCTTCTCCTTGGTGGACAACCCGCGGAGGTCGGCGGCGGTGGTCGGGCCGAGCAGGCCGTGGAAGGGCGGGCGCTCCGGTTCCAGGTCGTAGCGCTCGACGTCGAAGAGACCGCGGTCGCTGGTGTCCATCAGCAGCGGCAGCCGGTGCCTGCGCGCGCCCTGGCGGACGGCGAACTTCACGTCCAGCGAGTCGCATTCCTCGACGACGATCGACAGCCCGTACAGGAACTCGTCCACCGTGTGCTCGTCGACTCCCGCGGTGTACACCTCGACCGGCAGATACGGATCGAGCTCGGCGATCCGGCGGGCCGTCACGATCGACTTGTTCACGCCGATGTCGAAGACGTTGCCCGGCACCCGATTCAGGTTCGACAGCTCGATGTCGTCGAAGTCGGCCAGCCGCAGCAGCCCGCAGGAGCCCTCCATGGCGAGGGTGTGCGCGATGGCGTGACCGACGCTCTGCCCGACCACCCCGACGGCCAGCCCCGCGAGCCGCCGCTGTTCGGCGCGGGTCACCTTGTTGCGGTTGCGGTCGAGCCGGATCGCACGGTAGGTCCGCTCGCCGGGCAACCCGGTCAGCGTGCGCCGCCACGGGTAGTAGACCCAACGGTCTGTCTCCGGTCCGCCCAGGTCGCCGGGCGGATTGTTCAGCTTGCCGAGCTCGGCGCGCAGCACGTCGCGCAGGTCGACGATGCGGATCATCGGTGACTTTCGCAGTTGTGCGAGGACGGACGCTTCGTCCGGCACGGTCTCGTCGAGGATCAGCGGCCGATAGTCCGCACCGGGACCAGGGTCACCGTTCATGCTTGCGCCAGTCCCCCTATCCGGGCGTCGCCCGCGGTGGCCAGGCGACGCGCCCGGGTGAACCAGGCGCCGAGCGCCGCCCGTTCGAGGGCGAGCAGCGAGCCCTGCAATTTGGTGGCGCTGGTCCGGCACGCGTGGCTGTCCCACCAGAGCGGGACGGTGCGATACCGATCGTCCGGATACGGCACGGCGGGCACACCGACGGCGATCCGGCCGCCGCTGGATTCGTACAGGCGGGCGGTGTGCGCCGCGGCGGTGACGAAACCGAACCGCGCGCCGAGCAGCCAGGCCGCGTGCACCACGCAGCGGGAGAGCGCGGCGCCGAGTTGAGCGCGGTGCGCGACGCCCTCGCGAGTCACCCAGACCGCCTTGACCTCGACTATGCCCTGGTGAATCCGCTCGGCGATCATCGCGCGAAGGTCGGCCTCGCCGGGGCGTCCGGCCCATGCGCCGAGCCCGTGCACTTCGTCCTCGAGGAGATACGGACCCTGGGCGCGCAGACCGGCGACAACCTCGCCCGCTGGATCGACTGCCGCGAAGAACAGCGAGGTCGAGCGCCCGTCGGAGACTTTCTCGTATTCCAATGCAGGTTCGACTTCATAGTGCCGGTAAACCCGCAGCGCACCGCGCAGATAGCGCCGCCACAGATCCGGATGCGCGCCCGGTGGAGCCACGTGGATGACATAACCGGAATGCATGTCGCGAAACCGCAACACCTCGGCATCGCGCGCTCCGAAAGCGCCGACTGCGACTGTTTCGACAGCCATGGTGTTCCTACTCCGTTGCTACCGCGCCCGCGCGCGATCTTCGAGCCGGGGTGACAGACTCCCCCGCCGCCGAGCGCTCCGGGAGAGTTTGCCTAGGGCAGTATCCGTCATCCGGCAGGAATTGACCAGACGTCTGGTTAATATCCCGAAAACTGATCGTGGTCCCCGAAATACTCGCAGGTCAAAGGCTGCAAGGTATTCCTAAGTTAGAAGATAGAGACCAGTCGGTTCACGCGTAGTTAACCTGTAGCTATCAGACAAGGATAGAGATGAACAACTCGACCGCCTCGGGCCCGCGCCACACCTCGATCTCCTCCCGATAGGCGCGGGTGATTTCGGCGGACGCGGTCGCGTCGTCCACTTGGGCCCATACGTCCTCTACCGGATCGTGATAGTCCCCGTTCGGTTCGAAACGAGCGTAGACGCCCTTCGGTACCCGTACGAGTAAATCGCCGACCGGCACCTCGGCGGGATCCGGATACTCGAAGCAGACCATCGCGTTGTAGTTTCCGGCCGGATCCGGCACATACACGGTGTACATGGGCTGGTCCGCGGCGCCGCGATCGCGTAATCGGTCCTTCAGGAACTCGATCAGATCGCTGTTGCTGACCTTGAAACTGGGTCGCACCCGCGGCACCACCAGTCCGCCGTAGAGCGCCTCGTTGCGGACGACGATCGCATACGTCATCGGGGATCGACCGCCAGGTAGAGATCGATCTTGTACGCGTGCGGGTAACACTCGAAATCGCCGGTATAGGTCCGCTTGATCTGATTGTGTTCCTCGGCGTAAGCGATCTGCGTCCAGAGATCGGTCATCACCTGCGGAAAATTACCGACCGAAGAGAACTTCGCGTAACTGCCGCGCGGCAGACGGGCAACGAGATGGCCACGAGTCACCTCGGCGAAGGATCCGCACTGATATCCGACGATCTGGGTGTTGTACGTGCCCAGCTCCCCGGTGTAATCGGTGTAGGCGCTGGCCAGCGGCCCGCCGAGCTCCTGATGCAGCACGGCCGCCCACGCGGCCTCCAAGTCGTGGTCACGCAGTTTTCCGAGGGCACGCTTCGGGCTGCGCACCGGCAATCCGGCAACCCACGTCTCATCCCGCTCGATGATTTCAAACTGCATGGAAAGACTCTTTCGAGGTGCATCCGGGGGTCCGCCCGCATCCGGTCGGCTAGAAACGCCATGCTATCAACATGATCCGGGTGGGACCGATCACATGTCCTACCGGCGGCCCGGCCGGATGGGGCCGCTGAACTGGACAGATGTCCTGCAAGACGGGGGTTCACCGGGCGCGATACGACGACGTCATCCACCTCGACAACGCCTTGGAACACCCGCGGGCCCGCCACGACGACAACCCGGCAGCGAACCGATAGCAACGATCGAGCGACCCCGAGAGACGCGCGGCAATGCCGTGCCGCGCGCCTCGCCGACGCCCGACCGAACCGCACCCGGTTTCCCTACTCGGGCACGGGATCCGAGGCGACCGGCCGGATCAGGCAGATCAGGAATCGCGGCAGGCCGCGCGGCAGCCTTGCGGCGTACAGCTCGACAGGTTGCCAGTCCCGGCGCAACGTCAGCAGCCGCACCGCCACCCTGGTTCGCTCGCTGCGCCGCTCGGCCAGCTCGCGCAGTGCGCCGAGGTAGCCGTCCACGTCGTCGGGATGCACGAGATGGGTGGTGGCCAAGGTGAATTCGCGCCCGTCGTCCGGATCGAGGCCGCGCGAGGCCGGGTGGTGCCGCCAGGCGATGTCGCCGAGTGGCGGGGTCAGCCACTCGATGATCTGCATGGTGTCGGCGTCGATCAGCGCGGTGGTGCCGCCGAGCAGCGCGATGGCCGCGTCGTCGCGATAGGTCGCGGGCACCAGTCCGGGCGCGCGGTCGGCCGCCACTTCGAGCAACAGGCCGCGCAGCGCGCCCTCGGCGTGATAGCGCAGGAAACCGAACACCCTGGCGGTGCGATCGTCCGGGGTGCGCACCTGCATGGGCCCGCGCCAGGCGACGCCGGGCCGGGGATCCAGCGCCGCGGTCATCAGCCGATCCCGGTCCTCACATTCGATGACCCGCGACAGGAACCACGCGCCGTGCAGCAGCGGATGCCCCTCGGGCAGCACCGGCCCGCCGCCCCCGCCGTGATTGCGCAACATCCACTGGCGGCTGTCCCACACGAAGGCGTCGACCGCGGGCGGGTCGGGCGGATCGATGCGCGACGCGCCGGCCCACAGCCGCACGGCGAGCGGCACGCCGTCCGGTCCCGGCACCGGAATCGCCAGTACCCGATGCGCTTCGCCGCGCAGCAGCACCGCGCGTTCGGACCGCTGCGCACTCTCGATTGCCTGTGCGATGACCGTTCCGGCCGCCGTCGCCAGTCCCGCGGGCCGTATCGCTCGATGCAGCGAGCGCTCCCGCGCCATCCCCTCCTTCGGCACGTGCCGAATCACCTTGTCCGGCTCCGCCGTATCCACGAGAAACCACATACGTCCTCCCCCTCACGTACTTCGGTGGCGTGTACTCCTAGCTGTTTCGCTCTCACCAACGGGCCGGATCCCCACGGCCCATCGCCCGGACACCGACTCTAACTGTCACCCGCGCGACCGCAGGCATCCCGCGGCGCGCCGCGCCGAGCACGCCGCGCGGCTCAGCCCCACTCGGCGAATCGGCCGATGGCGACGAAGAGCGCGAGGAGCAGCAGCACCAGGTTGATCGGCAGGTTCTTGGTCTCGCCGCGGTGCGAGTGCACCACCATCGCACAGCCCTGGAGAACGGCGAGCCCGAGCGCGGCCAGCGGCGTCAGCACCTCGGCGATGCCGGTGGCGCGGGGCAGAATCAGGCCGGCGGCACCGAGTACCTCGACGGTCCCGATCAGGCGCACCATGCCGGGCGAAAAGTCCTTGGCCCAGCTCATATTCGGATTCGCGGTGAGCTTCTCGTACGGCTGCGCGAGCTTGGCCACTCCCGCGGCGAGATACACCACCGCCAGCAGCCCGGCGACTATCCACAGTGCGATATTCATGGCCCGTCCCTCGTTTGGAATGAAAATCCGTCACGTGGAGCCAAGTGCTTCCCAGAGCGTACTCGCCGAAGCGATTGTGTCGCGGAACACTCCTGCGCTACAGTCGCGATCTGAGACCGGCCAGTTCCACAGCTTGCTCGGTCGGTTGACTCGAGCACGCTAGGGGGACCTCGATGACGAGGACGAACGGCCCGCGCCGCGCGGCCGCCGCGCTGCTGATCGCCGCCGCGACGCTGGTGGCTTCGCAGGCCACCGGCCGGGCCGGGGACGCACCCACCGTGCAGGAGATCTACAACAAGCCGGGCCCGCATCCCGTAGCCACCGCCGTACGGACCGATCCGTGCCAGGAGTCGATCGCGGGCATGGTCGCCCACATCGCCGTGCACCTGTTCGGCAACGCCGCGGATCCCACCTGCACCCAAGCCTTTCCGTACGGATTGCAGTCGCCGATCGGCGTGAACACCTACTACCCCGCCGACATCGCCGAGCTCCCGAGCGCGCCGCTGCTGGTGTTCACACCGGGCATCAACGCCAACCCCGGCATGTACGACGCGCTCGCCAAGCGCTTCGCCGAACAGGGCTTCGTGGTGGTGATCCCGTACGACTTCTTCAACTCGCTGGCCTACGTACCCGCCCTCGGCGTCGCGGTGGCCGTGCTCGCGAACCGCGATCCGAACTCGCCGCTCTTCGGCCGGATCGATCTGGGCCGCACCGTATTCGGTGGCCACTCGGCGGGCGGCCAAGCCGCACTGCAAGCAGCCACCGTCTTCCCCGCCGCCGCGCCGTCGATCGATCCCGCGCTGCGCGTGGCCGGGGTGCTCGCCATCGAACCGGGGCCGCTCGCGCTCGGCGCGGCGATCACCGTGCCGACGCTGTTCCTCACCGGCTACAACGATTTCGTCGTTCCGGACTTCGCGTGGGTGCGCTGGTGGCAGTACGACCTGATGGCCGCGGCTCCCGCCTGGATCGCGAATGCCCGTGGCGTCACCCACTTCTCACCCGTGGACGGCATCGAGCACTACCGCTCGGCGGGCGCGGCCATCGCCTGGCTGCGGCATCTGGCACTCGGCGACGCCGAGGCGGCGAGCTGGTTCACCGGACCGAACTGGCGCCTGCCCGCCGACCAGACCTACTTCAGCGTCCACCGCAACGCCCGTGCCGACGCTCTGAACTGACACCGAACATCGCACCACAGAGGGACATTCACCATGCTCTTCCGTCGCAACGCCTTGGTGGCTGGACTCGGCGCCACCGTGCTCGTCACGGCGGCGCTGCTCTCGCCCGCCGCCACGGCCGCGCCCCAGGCGGTCTGCGCCGAGCCCACGGCGGGTCAGGCTCCGGAACGACAGGACGCCGCCGACGTCGGGATGGACCCAGCCGCGGTGGCCGACGCGGTGGAACTGGGCGCGCGGACCGGGTCATACGCGGTGCAGATCTACCGGCACGGCTGCCTGGTCGCCGACCACACTCCGACGGGCAACATCCCGATGCCGCTGGCCAGCGGCAGCAAGGGCGTCGCGTCGGTGGCCGTCGGGCGCGCCGTGACCATGGGCTACTTCGGTCTCGACGACCCGCTCGGCACGTTCTTCCCACAGGCCGACGCCGCGCACGCGGACATCACGGTGCGCCAGGTGCTCAACCAGACCACCGGCATCCACTTCAGCTGGCCCGCCGACATCGCCGGTCTGTCCACCGACTCGGTGCGGCAAACACTCGCCGCTCCGGTCGATTACGAGCCGGGCAGCACCTTCCAGTACGCCCAGAACGGTCTCGCCCTGCTGCCGAAGATCATCGAGATCACCACGGGGGCCGATTTCCAGGACTTCGTGCAGCGAGAAGTCATGGGCCCGCTCGGCATCGACCGCGACAACTGGATCTGGCTGCGCGACCGCAGCGGAAACACCGCCGTCAACGGTGGCCTCGCGATGCGGCCCGCCGACCTGGCCCGGATCGGCAGGCTGCTGCATTCCTGTGGTAGCTCAATGCCGGTGACACCTATCGCGGCGTGAACGTGCCTGTCGCCCAGCTGTATTCGCATCCGGTGTTCGTCGGCTCGCCGCGCGACACCTACGCCTTCTCCGGGGCGCTCGGCCAGTTCCTCACCGTGGTGCCGAGCCGCGACCTGGTGATCGTCCGCCTCGGCGTGCCCTCCCGGTTCGAGCCGGGCAACCCGACCGGCGTGCTCACCGGAACCAGCAACCCCGACAACAAGGAACTGTTCCGCAGGGTGAGCGCCGCGGTCGTCGATGGGCCCGACCTGGCCTACGAAGATCCCTACGCCGTCCAGGACCCGAACCAGCCGCTGGTGCGCACCCCCGAGGATCTCGGCAAACTCGTGGACCCGCTCACCGTCGCCGCCGTCCTGCTCGGCGTCGGGCCGTACGCGTCGACGGAATGCAATGTGCTGTGGTGCAACGGAAAACCGGTCCCCGAGGACGTGTTCCGGCTGATTCTCGACATCGCCGGGCAGATCTCCGGCGCGGTCGCCGCCCTCGGGAACGCGCCACGCTGAGCGCGGCGGTCCCATGTCGGCTCGCGACATCGAGGGACAGGGCCGCTCGACGATCGCCCGCGAATAATCGGTGGCCCCCGCCGCGAGCGCGGCGCTACAGTTCCCTCCGCGCCGAACCGGACTCGGCCGAACAGGTAGCCGCGAAGGAGGACGATGTATGACCCGGCTCGCGCCGAGGGCGCCTCGAGGCGTGGCTCGGAAGCCCGACCACGCCGATAAAGCCGACAGCAACTGACCTTTCGAGGCGCACTCGGCCTGCTCCCGCTGCTCTTCACACAGCCAAGGAGTAAGGAGAATCCGGGTGTCCGACCCCAACACCTCGACCCATCGCGGTCCGAGCCCCGCGCTACGGACCGGCACCTTCACCTGCGTGCGCTGCGGCCTCGTGGTGGCCACGCTCGCGCCGGACGACAGCCGACGCAACCATTGCCCGAGCTGTCTCGCGTCGCAGCACACCGTCGATCACGTCGACGGCGGCGCGTCCGACTGCCTGGGCCGGATGGCCCCGCTCTCGATCGCGGTGCAGCGCAACGGTTCCTGGGCGGTGGTACACCGCTGCACACGCTGCCAGGAGCTGTCGCTGTACCCGGTGTCCGGCGACGACAATCAGCTGATCCTGATGCGGCTGGCCGTGCGTCCGCTCGCCGAACCGCCCTTCCCGCTCGAAGTCTTCGGCGATATGTAGGCGGGTGCGAGATGCCGCGAAGAAAGTCGAAAACCACTCGCGCGCAACGCCGCAAGGACGTGCTGCACGGGCCGGGCGGCGAATCCGGCGACGTCTTCCGCTGCGTCGGCTGCCGCATGGCGGTGTCCGTCGTCGCACCGGGCACCGCGCATCGCAATCACTGCCCGCACTGCCTGTCCAGCCGCCACGTCGACGGCCGGATCCCCGGCGACCGGGCGTCGTCGTGCGGCGGGCGGATGACCGCGGTCAGCCTCACGGTGCGCGACGACGGCGAATGGCTGCTCGTGCACCAGTGCGCGGCCTGCGGCGCGTTGAAGGCGAACCGCATCGCGGGCGACGACAACGCGCTGGCCCTGATGCGCATCGCGGTGCGGCCGTTGGCCGATCCGCGATGGGGCAAGCGCGCGCTGCTGGCGCTGTGACAGCCGGGGCCGGACGGACCGGCCCCGGCTCACCACCAGCCGAGAATCGGCGCCAGCTGGCGACCCAGCTCGGGAGCCAGCGATCGCGAGTAGCTGGCGGTGAGGTGGTGCTCGTCGTGATAGACGAGGATGTTGCCCTCGATGACCGGACAGACCTCCGGCGTGCACACGGCGTCGGTCAGGTCCAGCGGGAACACATTCGGGAACGACGCGGCGGGCTCGGCGGCGGGATTCACCTCGTCGAGCGCCTCGACCCTGGGCATGCCGCAGGCCACGCCGTCGGCGTTCTGGGCCAGGCAGTCGATGGCCCGGTAGCGGATGCCGTCGCGGCGCAGCCACGGCGTGTCGCGGACGGCGAGCACGTTGAGTCCGTGTTCGGCCAGCCGGGACCAGACCTCGAGGTAATCCGTCGGGGTCTCGTCACCGGTGCGGTCGCGCGGGCGGGTCCCGGTGGTGAACACCCACTGCGGCCGGTCGACGCCGAGACGGTCGATCACCTCGGCCGACCAGTCGCGGCAGTCGGGAATCGCCTCGCCCTTGTACATCGGCTCGGCCGCCACCGTCAGCGGGCAGCCCATCTTCAGGTAGACCGTGATGCGAAAGCCGTGTTCGCGGGCGAGCACGTCCAGCGCGGGCACCCAGTGCTCGGCGTGCGAGCTGCCGACCACCGCGATGGTGTGTTCGGCGTCGGCATCGCCATAGGTGCAAGTGATCACGTCGCGGGTGTCCCAGTCCGCGATGCACTTTTCTCTCGAGGGGTAGGCGGCGTCGGCGGGCGCCTCGAAGACCGTCGGCCGCATCTTGGCCCGCGGAACCGCCGCGCCCGCCGCCAGCGCCTCGGCGCCGGGGTAGCGCACCGGATCCAGGTACGCGACCGGCTGCGGCGGCAGGATTCTGCTCACCACCTGTGCCCCGACCGCCACCGCGAGCACGGTCGCGCCGACGGCCGCGACAATCCGGCCCGCGCGGCGGCGATAGCCGGATCGGCTCGCGCCCGCGCCTGCCCGCAGCGGCTCCTCGACGAACCGGTGGGTCAGGTACGCCAGCGCGAACGAGATCGCGAGCACCGCGAGCCCGGCCTCGATGCCCGCCGTCGGGGTGCCGCGCTCGGCGAGCACGAAGATCAGGATCGGCCAGTGCCACAGGTACAGCGCGTAGGCGAGTTCGCCGAGCCGGACCATCGGCGCCGCCGCGAGCAGCCGATTGGGCAGCGGCTGTGCACCGGTCGGCAGGCCCGCGCCCGACAGGATCAGCGCCACGGCCGCGCCCACCGGAATCAAGGCCGCTGGACCGGGAAACTCGTTGGCGCCGTCGGTCAGCCAGCCGCAGCTCAGCACGACGATCGCGCCGATCACCGCGAACAGCACGCGAAACAGCCGCGGCACCATCAGTTTCGGCGCAAGCACCGCGAGCAGCGCGCCTGCCAGCAGCTCCCACCCCCGCGCCAGGCTGTCGTAGTAGTTCCAGCCCTGGTGCAGTTGCACGCCCCGCGCGGCGTACAGGAACGAGACCACCGCGAGCGCGCCGAGCACGACCGCCACGGTCGGCCGCAGCGCGGACGCGCGGCCGAACCGGCGAACTACGGCCACCAGCAACGCGATTCCGACCAGCGCGACCAGATAGAACTGCCCCTGCACCGACATCGACCACAGGTGTTGCAACGGGCTCACCGACGGGTCGGCGGCCAGGTAGTCCGACCAGGACAGCGCCAGATACCAGTTCTGGTAGTACAGCAGTGAAGCCAGCGTCTGCGCGGCCGCCTCCGTCCACTGCGTGTACGGGCGGATCAGCACCGTCGCGACCGCGACGACGGCCAGCACGAACACCAGCGCGGGCAACAGCCGCCTGCCGAGCCGTCGGGCCGTGGCGGCGAGCGCGACCGTGCCGGTCGACTCCGCGCGCCGCAACAGCGAGCCGGTGAAGAAGAAGCCCGACAGGACCAGGAACACGTCCACGCCCCCGGAAACCCGGCCGAGCCAGATATGGAACACCACGACCAGCGCGATCGCGATGCCGCGTAGCCCGTCGAGATCGTGCCGGTAGCGCTCGGGCCGTGCGCTGGACTGCGGACGGACTTCGTCCGACTGCGCCCCCTCTCCGTACCCCCGGCCCGGCTCCGGCCATACGCCCGGCTGCTGACGGACTTCGTCCACCTGCGCCCGCTCTCCGTACCTCCGGCCCGGCTCCGGCCATACGCCCGGCTGCTGACGGACTTCGTCCACCTGCGCCACCTCTGCGTACCCCCGGCCCGCCTCCGGCCATACGCCCGGCTGCTGACGGACGTTGTCCGGCTGCTCCGCTCGCGTGTACCACCGCTTCGGCTTCGCGGGGGCGGTGACCACACCGGCGCTCCGGCTTTCGGCGACGCCGGACTCTGGTGACTCCTCCTCCGGCGTCCTCATCGCACCATCGACCGACGCGGGACCCGCGCGCACCGACCCTTGGTGTCCGCGCGGTGGACAGACGGTGAACATGACATGACACCCCTCCTATCACGTGCGGAGAAGCAAAATCCAACCGGACATGACTGCCGAAGAAACGGACAAATGTCACCAATCGGTTCTTGCTTCGTTCATCCGGTGCTAATACGCTCCGCCCCTTGTGAGCACAATCGCGGCGGCCGTATCGCGCCGGGCAGGACTGAAATGGGGGGCGGTTACCTCGCTCGGAGTGATCGCCGGATATCTGGCGGTGCTGCTGGCCGATCCGCGTCACTACTACACGGACGATACCGAGGCGCAGTACGCCCCGATGTGGGTGGCGCTCGGAAACCAGTTACGAGAGGGTCGACTACCGGTCCTCATCCCGCACGAATGGATGGCGGGCAACTACACGCTGGAGGAGGCCGGGCTCTACAACCCGCCCCAGCTGCTGGTCTTCTTGATCGCGCCCTCGATGGACGACCTCGCCCTCTACGCGACCCTGGTGAAGCTCGTCTTCTCGATCATCGCCGGCCTCGGCGTGTTCCGGATCTGCCTCGCCTACGGCGCCCGCGGACCGTGGGCCGCGGTCGCGGGCGTGGCGTTCCCGCTCAGCGGCTGGTTCCTGTTCTTCGACGAGGCGAGCTGGTTCACCCCGCACGTCGCGACCGCGTGGATGGTGCACGCCTGGGCCTCCGGTGTGAACTACGTGCGCGGGCGCAGCGGCCCGATCCCGGTGTTCGTCTTCCTCTACCTCACGCTCACTGTCCAATACGCCTTCCCCGCAGTGGAATCCGCGCTGGTGATCGCCGCGGTAGCAGCGGGCGAGATCGTCTACCAGCAGCGCTGGGCCCCGGCCCTGCGGCTGACGCTCACCGCGGGCTTCGCGGCGCTGACCGCGGCGATCGCGAACCTGTCGGGAATCCTTTCCTCGCAGGTCACCTGGCGCGGCAGCGCGGAGATCCACAACGATCCCTTCCTGACCGTGCCCTGGTCGGAATCGCTCAACGCCAGCCTGCCGAGCACCACACCGGCGTTCACCGCGTGGTGGGGTCACGTGCAGCCGCTGCCGATGGTCTACATCGCGTGGTTCCTCATCCCCGCGCTCGCCTTCATCGACTGGAAGGCGGCGCGCCGCTCCGCGCGGGAGTTCAGCGGCATCGCGTTCTTCGCGACCGCCGTGCTGATGTGGACCGCGGGCCCCGGCGCGATCGGCCCGCTGCGCTGGCCCGCGCGCGTGCTGCCGATGGTGGCCATCGCGCTGCTGGTGCTGGTCTGCGTATTGCTCAGCCATTACGGCACTTTCGCGTCGTCGAAGCGGCGCGCGGTGGCCGCCGGAGTGCTGATCGGATTGCTGTTCATCCGATCGTTCTCGGCCGCACCCCAGCTGGTGCTGCGCCATCTGCTCGCGGTCGTCGTGGTGGCCGGTCTCGGCGCCGCGGTGGTGTGGCTGGCGCGCACGCGCGGCATCGTCCCGGCCTGCGCGCTGACCATCGCCGCCATGTTCCCGATCGCGTTCGCGCAGGTGGCGAGCGCGCCGATGACGCCGCTGTCCTACAACTTCCCGGAGCGGCGCTCCGAGATGCGGGCCGCCTTCCCCGATTTCGGCGGTCTCACACTGCAACTCGCCGACCGGGCGATCATCGCCCCCGAGGACCGCGACATCGCGCGGGCATACGGATCGCTGGCCATCGGCAACTACGCCAAGGCGCTCGAACTCGACTACGTGAACGCCTATACACCCATCGGCCACACCGGAATCGCCGGACTGCTCTGCATGGCCTGGGACGGCAGCACCTGCCCGGACGCGTTCCGCCGCGTCTTCGCCGACGAGCCGTCCACCGGCATACCGGTCGTCGATCTGATGAAGGTGGACCGGGTGGTGCTGCACCGCGCCCAGTACCCCGACGCGCGCGACCACCCGGCCCCGCCCGGTTGGCAGTGGGCGGATTACCGCGGGCACGAACGCTTCATCTGGGTGCTGGAACGCCAAGGCGGTCCGGCCTCGACGCGCGACGGTGCCATCGCGCACACCTCCGGCGTCACCGCCACTTCGACCGGTTCCTACGACGACATCACCACCCGCGCGAAGGTCAGCGCCGCCACCGGCGGACGCGTGGTGTTCTCGCGCCTCACCTGGCCCGGACACCGCGTCACCCTGAACGGCCACGAACTTCCCACGCTCGCCGTAGCCGGCACGTTCCTCACGGTCGACATCCCGCCCGGCACCCACAGCGCCGAACTGGTCGTCGACTGGCGTCCGCCGGGCTGGCAGATCGGGATCGGGACGACCATCGCCGGACTGGTGGGAATCGGCGTGCTCCAGTGGGCCTACCTGCGCGAGCGTCGTCGGCCGGAGGTCACACCGCCCGACGTCGAGGCGGCGCTCGCCGACGTGAAGGAGTGATCGATCGGGGCGGCCTTTCCCGCAAAACCGACCGAGCGGAACGCACAGTGTGAAATTGGTTTCATCCGACTGAGAAGCGGCTCCGAATCAGATTCGTAGGAATCTCCGCCCTTCCAGATGAGGACGAACGCATGGCCACACACAAGTCGGTAGTCCCGTTCCACTCCTTCTCGCTGCGCACGGCGACACTGGTCGTCGGCGCACTCTCCGCGGCCGTGGTCACGGCCACACCCGCGGTGGCCGAGGCGCCCCCGCCGGGTGTGTCGGCGCCCGCCGGTGCCGTCACCGACCCGCTCCCGCTCGGGGCGAACGTCTTCGGCGCGCCGATCCAGCTCCCGATCCCTCTGCCGGTCGTCCCCGCGGTCGCTCCGGCGCTCGCGGATCCGGCCGAACCCGCACCGGAGGCGGCTGCCGAAGGCGCACCCGACGCGGTCGTGCCCGCCGCCAACGTCGTGCCGACGCCGACGAACGTGCTCCGCGTCGGCAACGTCGAAGTCGGCAGGCCCGACTTCATCCCCCCCGAGATCGCCGCCATGATCAACGACGCCACGATGGGTGCGCAGAACAACCTGTCCGGCGCGATCCAAGGTTCCGGCGTCGATCGCGCGCGGTCCGACCTGATCGCGGCCGACGTCCTCGGCACCGCGGCACAGGGCGCGGTCGTCGGCGCTGTCGCCGCCGCCCCGATCGCGGCCATCGCCGCAGTGATGGGCGGAGCCGTCGGCCTCGTCGTCGCGCTCCCCTTCGCGCCCGCCGGGTTCATCTTCATGCCCATCATCGCCTCGACCCTGGCGATCAGCATGGTGACGCTCCCGTTCGCGGCCGCCGGAGCGGGCATCGGCGCGATCGTCGGCGCGGTGGAAGGCTCGATGGCTCCGCTGCCCGTTGCGCCGCCCCAGGGCGAGGTTCCCGCCTTGTAGCGTCGATTTCGTTAGCACACAACTCATTACGCACGGGGCGGGCCCGACGCACGTCGGACCCGCCCCGCGAGAACGCGTCGGCCTGGACGAGATCCGAAGCACCAGAATGCAGTCGAGAACCGCCTCCGGTCCCCGGCCGCACAGCCACGGCCCGAGTCAGGCCCGGCGATCCACCGTCGCCCACGCGGCCGCCGCGACCACGCCCGACACCACCGCCACCGACGGCCACGCGCCGATCTTCTTGGCCAGCGGGTGCGAGGCTCCCAGCGCGCCCACCGACAGCCCCGTCAACGCCGCGGCCCCACCCGTGCCGACCGCCTTGCGCCACCGAGGCAGCGCGGCCGCCGTCGCCGCCGCGAACACCACGCCGCCGAGTTCCCGCTTCTTCGTCGCCTGCGCCAGCGCGAAACCTCCGCCGAGTCCACCGGCCGCCAGCAGCGCCGTGGGAATCCGAGCCATCTCCAATTACCTCCTCGTAGTGATCACTTCCCCAAGCCATAGTGCCAACGCGCGCCGAGGAGGGTTTCCGCGCGCGACCGCGGCGGATGATCTCCGCAGGTCACAAGGGCTCGGGAGGCGGGTTCAGGCAGAGCCGGGCCGGACGATCATCAGCACGACGACCACCGTCCAGAGCAGGTTGTAGACGCCCGAGAGCATCCCGAGGGCACGCAGCCGCCCGCCGTCGTCGGGTTCGGCGAGCGCGTCGCGCTGCATGGGATGGATCTGAACCGCGAGCAACCCGCCCGCGACAGCGGTGAGCACCATGGCCAGCGTGATCCAGATTTCGCCCATCCTGCCCTGCACCGCGGCGAGCACGATGCCCGCGACCGGCACGACGATCCCGAGTGCCGCGTAGGTACCGGTGACGCGGTGCAGCACCCGCGCCACCGCGACGCTGCGTTCGGCTCGATTCCGCGTTGTCGCGCCTGCCGTGACCGGCGCGTACCGAGGGAACAGACTCGCCGCCACGGCCGAGCCGCCAACGAACACGATGGCCGCCACCACATGCACCGACAGCAGGAAATGCTTCAACGATCGACTCCTTCGTCCTTCAGTTGGACTGAAGCCTAATCGGAGAGCTTCAGGCAGACTGAAGGACGTGCGCCGAATCACCCCCGCAGAACGCGAGAAGTCATCGCGAGGAGATTCCGTTCGCGAAGGCGGCGAGGATGGCCGCGCCGATCTGGTGTCGAATCGGATCGGCTTCTGCGCCGAACAGTCGCTCGTCGACCTCGGCGAGGACCCCCTCGGCCTTGCGCAGCAGACGAGAACCCTTGGGCGTCAATTCGATCGTCGACGCGGACCCGGCCCGCGCCGTGCGGTCGCGCACCAGCCCGGCGGCGACGAGCGCCTTCACCGCGGTGTGCACGCTCTGGACGCTGATGCCCGACATACGCGCCAGATCGCTGAACGACGCACCCGGCACACCGGAGATGTGACCGAGCAGCCCGAGCCTGCCGATGGTGAGATCCAGCGGGGCGAGGGCGGCGCCGAGTTCGGTTTCCACCGTGCGCGCGAGCGTCAGCACAATGATGGAGGCGCTGATCGCGGGCGGTCCGGGCCGGGCGTTCTCGGAGGTCACGACTTCAGTCTCGCGCACAGCAACCCCGGAGCGCGGCACGGGTGGAGAACCAGCAAGCTTCAGGCATGTTGAAGGAAGGCGAGCGCGCCGCTACGCTGTCGCCTCATGAGCGAAAGTACTACAGCGAGTAGTAATTCCGAGTCACCGACCGGCCGCGTCACCCGCCGCGCCCTGTTCGGCGCGAGCCTCGCCACCGCAGGAGCGGCCACAGTCGGCGCCGTCGCGGGCCGCGCGACAGCGCCGGACCCCGCACCTCCCTCCGCAACCGAACCCTTCCACGGACCGAGGCAAGCCGGTATCGCCACTCCCGCCCAGTCGCACGCGCTGTTCCTTTCGGTCGACGTCGCGCGACCGGATCGCGCCACGCTCCGCGACCTGCTCTCCGGATGGACCGCGACGGCCGCGGCCTTGACCGCCGGCGAGCCGGTCCCGGAACGCCCCGGCACCGCACCGGGTTTCAGCGCGCACACCGATTTCGCCACCGACCTCGACCCCGCCCGCCTGACGCTCACCTTCGGGCTCGGCCCTTCGCTCTTCGACGAACGCTTCGGCCTCGCCGCCCAACGCCCTCGCCACCTCCACACACTGCCCGAATTCCCGAGCGACGCACTGAATCCCGCGTGGAGCGGCGGCGACGTGCTGGTGCAGATCTGCGCCGACGACGCCCAGATCGTCAGCCACGCCTTCCGCGCACTCCGGGCGCGCATGCCCGGCCTCGGCCGCCTGCGCTGGACCCAACACGGCTTCCTCACCCGCCCCGCCGACGGCGGAACGCCGCGAAACATGTTCGGCCACAAAGATGGAACGGCCAACCCGCGATCCGGAACGGAGACGTTCGAGCGTGCCGTGTGGATCGACTCCCCCGACGAACCCGCATGGCTGCGCGGCGGCACGTACCTGGTCTTCCGCAAGATCCGCATGAAAACGGCCGACTGGGACCAACTTCCGTTGGCCGAACAGGACGCCATCATCGGCCGCCGTCGCAGCGACGGAGCGCCCCTGCACGGAAGCCGCGAATTCGACCCCGTCGACCTCGAAGCACGCACCGCCACCGGCGAACTCGCCATCCCGGCCGCCGCGCACGTCCGCCTCGTCCACGACATCCCCATGCTCCGCCGCGGCTACAACTACGACTACGGCACCCTCGTCGCCAACGCGGGCGGCGCCACCGAGGAACCACACCCCCACGCACCCGGCACCCCGGAACACACCCACGGCGGCCACAACCAGCTCGACGCGGGCCTGCTCTTCGCGGCCTACATGAACAACCCTCCCGCGCAGTTCATCGCGGCCCAGCGCGCCCTCGCCGCGAGCGACCGCCTGAACCCGCTCATCCAGCACACCGGCAGCGCCTTCTTCGCAATCCCTCCGGGCATCCCGCACGGCGGGTCTATCGCAGACGATTTGTTGAGATGAGAGCCTCGGAGTACGGGTGAGTCGCCCCTGGTCGGAGCGCGGCAGCTTCAGCTCGGCAAATGTGACGTGTATCGTTAGCAACCTGACAACGCGATTGTGATGGGAGTCACACTCCCCAGTGCCTGCCCTCAGCCGGTGCGCGCCGCATCGCGTCGGGGGACATCGGAGCCGCAACAACGGAGCCATCATGAGTTCACCGAATCGGTTCGACCAGCTCCAACACCGGGTCGCGGACATCGCGCCGGTCTTCCGCAAGCCACTCGACTCGCCGTACGACATATCGAACGAGCTGTTCGAGGCCCTGCGCCACGTGCTGCACGACGTGGGCGGCCAACCGGACGTCCCGATCGAGTACAAGGAAAAAGTCGAAGAACCGTGGGAGATGAGCACCTACGTCACCTGCGAATGCCTCGGCTGGCGTGGAGTGTGGAACTCCGAGGAACGCAGGCGGGCCGAGAACGACCTCGGCGCGACCCTCTACTTCGGGCTGCCCTACTACGCGCGCTGGGCGACGGTCGCCGCGAAGGTCCTCATCAACAAGGGCTTGATCACCCCCGACGAACTGTCGGCCAAGTTGGACGAGGTGCGCGCCCGGCTGAAGGAGCGAGCATGACCCGCAAGTACCGCATCGGCGACCGCGTGACGATCCGCGACGCCACCTCGATGTTCCACACCCGCACCCAGAGCTACACCCGCGGCCGCACCGGCGTCGTCGTCGAATACCGGCCGGAATGGATCATCCCGGAAGACGAGGCGTGGGGGCGCGACGACGGCCGCGTCGAGCCGTTCTACGTGGTGCGGTTCCGCCAGAAAGATCTGTGGCCCAAATACACCGGCTTCGACGCCGACACCCTGGAGACGGAGGTCTCCGAGCGCTGGCTCGAGCCCGCAGAGGAGGAAGGTTCGCAGTGAGTCATACCCACGACCACGGGGCGCACGCGCCGATCCAGGCGAGCGAGGAGATCAGCGAGTTCGAGGTGCTGGAAACGGCGATTCGCGAACTCGCCATCGAGAAGGGCCTCTTCTCGCAGGAAGACCATCGGCGATTCTCCGAATGGGCCGAGGCGGTCGGACCGCACGGCGGATCGAAACTGGTCGCGAAGGCGTGGCTGGACCCGGACTTCAAGGCGCGACTGCTCGCCGACGGCACCGAGACCTGCAAAGAGATCGGCATCGACTGGCGCGACCCCACCGGTTCCGGCACGCCGAGCGACTACACCTACTTCTACGTCCTGGAGAACACCCCCGAAGTGCACAACGTCATCGTGTGCACCCTGTGCTCGTGCTACCCGCGCCCCGTGCTCGGCATGTCTCCCGACTGGTACAGAACCCCCAATTACCGTCGCCGCCTTGTCCGTTGGCCGCGCGAGGTGCTCGCCGAATTCGGCCTGCACTTCCCGCCCGAGGTCGAGGTCCGAGTCCACGACTCGAACCAGAAATCCCGCTTCATGGTCATGCCGATGCGTCCCGAGGGCACCGAGGGCTGGACCGAGGAACAGCTCGCGGCCATCGTCACCCGCGACACGATGATCGGCGTCGCGCTGCCCCAGGTCGACTGGACCGCCCAGAAACCACCGAACCACGTCGAGGACGCCATGCGAGGGGAGGCGCACCCATGACGAGCGCACCCTACGACGTCCTGCTGGACACCCTCTCCCCCGGATTCTCTCGCGAGTCCAGCCTCCCCGAACTCGACCGCAAGCCCGACCCGTGGGAGTCGAGCATGCAGGCGACCTGCGAATGCCTCTCCTGGCGTGGAGCTTTCGACAACCTCGAACGCAGGCACGCCGAAGACGCGCTCGGCGAAACGATCTACCACGATTTCCCCGTGCGCGCCCGGTCTGCCGTGATCACGGCCCACACGTTGATGGACCGCGGAGTCATCAGCCCCGAAGAACTCAGGGCCCGAATGGATGTCATCCGCGAGCGATTCCACCAGGAGTAGCGCGAGGTTTGTCCACAAGGAAACGGCTCATGCTCTCCTGAGCGTGAGCCGCCTACGGATTGCGGTAGGGCTACCAGACTTCAGCGGTGCCGGAACAGGTGACCGTTTGGGGGACGAATCCGCTGTTGACAACCGTGAAGTCGGTGCGGATCCTGCCTGCGCCCGTGTACGGACTGAAGTACAGGGTGCTGCCATTGCCGATCACGAACCCGACAGAGCCGCCTTGCGTTTCCGAACCCGAAGCGCCGGTCGACAGGTTGGTCCAGTTGAGCGTGACCTGCGTTCCGTACCCACCCCAGACGCTGCCGCCCGCGTGAATCGTGAAGTACGCACGCCCGGGCGAGTTGTACTGCCCCACAACGACCTGCCCGGAGTACGGGAAGTCGACGATGTTGGGACTGATGCCCCTGCACGTGGTGACGATCCCGTCTTCGGCGGCGGACGCCGTTCCAGCCCCCGACAACGCGGCCGCCGTCAACGCGGCAGCAGCCACCGCCACCCGCGCGAGCTTCCCCAACTTCCCAGACCTCTTTTGCGACAACATATCCCGGTCATCGGTTGATGGGACGACCGACGTTACAGACATGCGCCGCCGCGGGATTCAGGTGGAGGAGGAACTCTGGTCATCGATACCGGCTGACCTCGGCGGGTGATCTCGGCTACGACGCCGGTAAGACCTTCGGACTGCATGTTGTGGAGCGGATCACCGGAACCCTTTCCGAGTGGTAGCTCGCCGTACCCCTTGGTAGGTTTCGGCTTGTTCGCGCAGCGTGGCGCGTCACGCTCAGTCTTCGACTCGCGGAACCTTCCACCGATCCACAGTTTGTGCGCCTCTTCCCTCGTGGAAGTAGGCGGGAATCGTCATACCCACCTGCAGCCGGTTTCGCGGTCGTTCTCGACGACGAAACCGGCGGCGGCACTGATGGAGCTTTCATGACACGCACCATCGCGCCGGCTTTGGAACGTGCGCGAGATATACCCGACGCCGTAGTGCGGAGTCGTGGTTTGTTGACGGGATACTTCGCCGGACTCGGCGTTGTGATGGCCATCTGGGGAACCAGGATTCCGGCCATCCAGGAGTCCGCCGGGCTGGACACCGCGGGGCTGGCCGCGGTCCTGCTCGCCGCCGCGGTCGGCATGGTCGCCGGCCTTCAGATAGGTGGTCGGCTCGCCGAACCCGCCCGACTTTCCCAGCTGTTGACCTGCGGCGCACTAGGTCTCGCCGTAAGCCTCGCATTGCTCGGCGCCTGCCGAAATCCGATTGCGCTCGCCGCTGCGGCGCTGCTTTTCGGCGCCACGCACGGCGTGCTGGACGTCGCGGCGAACGGCGCGGCGGTTCGGTGCCAGCAGGCATACGGTCGCCCGATCATGTCGGGCCTCCATGCGGCCTACAGTCTCGGCGCGCTGGGTGGAGCAGTGCTCGCCGCTGTCACCGCACATGATTCGCACACGTACGTCTTCGGCGTCACCGCGGGGGTGGCGATCGTGGCCACGGTCGCGGTGGCACCGGCTACCCGCTGCATCGGATCGCCTGCCGCAGACCTCGATTCGGTGGAGACCGTGGCGCGGGAACGTTTGCCCGCGCTGTCCCGATCCCGGCTCTGGCTGTTGGGCTTGCTGGCCGCCGCGTGCCTGCTGGGCGAAGGCGCTGCCGCCGATTGGTCGGCAGTCCATCTCAGCGGGTTGAACGCGTCCCCCGCGATCAGTGCCGCGGCGTACGCCGGATACAGCGCGGCCATGGCAGGCGGCCGTCTCGTCGGTGATCGACTCATCGCACGCTTCGGCGCGCCGAAAGTAGTTCGGACGGGCGCGATTCTGGCCTCCATCGGACTCATCGCGGGCCTGTCGGTGACCGACGTGCCGTTCGCGTTGGCAGGCTGGGCCGCTTTCGGTCTCGGCCTGTCCGTCACGATTCCCTCCCTGTTCACCGCGGCCGGAGCAGGTGGTCCTCGCGCGGTCGCCGCCGTGGCCGTGACCGGCTACCTCGGTCTCCTCGCGGGCCCGGCGCTCATCGGCGCCCTGGCCACCGCGACCACCTTGCCCGCCGCCCTCATGCTGCCCGCCCTGCTCGCCGCAGGCGTGGCTGTCCTGTCCTCTCGAGCCCTGGAGAACCGGTGGTAACCGCACTATCTCACCAGCCCGCGGAACTCGACGCGGTCATCTTCGACTACAACGGCGTCATCGGCCTGCAGCCCACCGTTCCCATGTGGAGCAGGCTCGCCGAGCTCGCCGGATGGCACGCAGACCAGCTCGGACTCTTCCAGAACGCTTTCTGGAGCGCCCGCGAACCCTACGATTCCGGCGATTTCGACGACACGGACTTCTGGACCGCAGTGCTCGGCCATCGCCCGGACCCGGAATTCCTCACCCAGTTGCGTGCCGTCGACACCGCGATGTGGACCCAGACCGACGACCGCGTCGTCGCGCTCCTCCACCAAGCCCGGCGGGCGGATCTCCCGATGGTGTTGCTCTCCAACGCACCCCATCCGGTCGGTGACGCTCTCGACGCCTCCGAATGGCGCACCCTGATGACCGACGCCCTCTACTCGGCCCGGCTGGGCATGAACAAACCCCACCCCGACACCTACCGAAACGCACTCGCCGCGACCGGAGTTCGCGATCCCGGCCGCGTCCTGTTCCTCGACGACCGTGCCGACAACTGCCAAGCCGCCGCGAGCCTGGGCCTGCGCACTCTCCACTACACCGGCTCCCCCGGCGATATCGAAACTCACCTCCGCCTCGCCACCGTCGCCGCGTAGGTCCTCCGGGGTCGGCGCAACACCGCCGCCGACCGGTGGTGAACACGAGGCCGACCAGACGCTCGGCTGGGATATCCCAGCCGAGCGTTTGCGTGGGCGACCGTTTATGCCCTGGATGTGATGAGCCTGATGGGCGCGGCGTGTGTGCGCGGGCCACGAACGAAGTTCCGGCGCGCATCGCCGAGGACGGCGCGGATCCAAAGATCAGGGGACCGCGACGTTGAAGAGATGAGCCCACGGGCGAAGTTCCGGTGCACAATGCCGGGGACGACGGAGGTTGCGAGCCCCGGGGGCGGGAACGCGCTCCGAGGGGTGCACCTGGGAGGGGGTCCGGGGGCGAAGCCCGCCGGGTGGGGCGTGGGGGCTTCGCCCCCACAAAACACGCGGAACCAACCAAAAAGGCGAGCGCTCTCCGCGAGCACTCGCCTCTATTGGTGGAGCTAAGGGGAATCGAACCCCTGACCTTCTCGGTGCGAGAACTCATGACTACGGCTGACAACTGTTAGCTACCGACCAAACGGCGGTAGCACGCCCTACCAGGCAATTCAGCGACTTTCGACTACTTATCACGACCGAACACACATTCGAACCACGGGCACGCTAGTTGGATTTGTTGGGACTTAGTTGGATGCGTTTGCAGCTTCTCATCGGCGTGTCGAATGTGCGACACACCGCGAATGTTCAGCGTGAGCTATCGATCGGCAACAGTCCGAGTGGCAAGCCCCGAAGGGGCGCGGCAGCATTCCAAAGCTCACACGGCTCGGAACAGAACAACAATTCCGAGTTGACCGAGGCCGGTGAGTCGCCGAGCGCTGGGCCGGGTCCGCGCCCCTGGGGCCGCCCGCGCCCGGGCGCCAGCCCACAGTGGGGCCAAGGCCGAAACCCCAGGCGGACATCCGGCCCGCAGCTGAGACTCCGGTTACGTAGGTGCTTCAGAACCTTGAGAACTCAACACTTAAGAGTCGAATTACCGTAGGTCAGAACACCTTTCGCCATCCTGGAGGATCGCAAGGCGCTAGCATGATTGGTCGAGGTCAACGGCGGTCATATATTGTCCGTTGAGTCGCTATCCACCATAGGGGGTTCGTCCATGTCCACGACGGCCGGTGACGGCGGTCCAGAGCTCTGGGTAGTCCCGACCGAGGTTTCCGACGCGGGGAAGTTCGTTCAAGCAGTGTCAGAGACGTTGGTGAGCGGTTTGCATTCGGTGGATGCGGACGTGGATCGGCTATTGGAGTCATGGCAGGGCGGGCGGGCGCAGTCGTATCGCGAGGGGTGGGATGAGACTAAGCAGGGGGCACTGAAAGTGCTTGCGTCACTGGCGACGATGGCGAAAACGTTGGGTGTGACCAGCGCTGCCTATGTCGAAACTGATTCGAATAACGCGCTGCGGACCAGTTCGTTGGATCTTCCCTGATCGCCGGAACATGGTGACGCTACGCGTGATTCGTGAATTATCGAGAGGGCAAGCCGATGGACGGCTATAGGGTTAATCTTGATGAGCTGGAACAGATTACGGCCCGGATGCAGGGATTCTCGGGATTCCTTACCGAATCGTTACAGGGTCTGCAGCAGCGCATGGCCGCGCTGCATCAGACATGGTCGGGGGAAGCCGCTACCGCGCAGAGCGAAGCGTTTACCCAGTGGATGACCGCTGCCGGTAAGGTCGCTGAGGGGATTGCGGCAATGCGTGATGCCTCCGCGGATGCGCGTACAAGCTATATCGATGCGGTGGAAACGAACTTGCGGACGTTGGGGTTACGGTAAAAATTCGTGGCACCGAGCGATAAAGAAGTTGTAGTTACTCCGAAAACGTTCTACGACGCTGGCACTGATTGCATTAATGCCGCAGGCGCGTTTGATGCTTTTTTCACCCTTGCGATGGGAGGCCTGATCGAATGCGAGACGATGGGTGGCAGCTTCGCTGCGGCCAAAGATTGGTCTCGATCATACGATGACCGGGCCAGTGAATTAACCAACCTCGCTGCTGAGTTAGTTACCGCGTTGGCGAATTACAGTGACATTGTCACCAACCTGGGTTATGTTCACGCCCTGGCCGACAACAACCCAAATAACGATGACCCTCCGAAAGCGCTCCCGTTACTCAAAGGTGTCGCGAAGACTTCACCCCCTTCAGCGGGTGGTCCTGGGCAAGGATTGGTCGACAAACTTGCAATCGGGTTGATTGAACAGCTCGGGGTTTCGGTCCCAGATGGCAATACCGATCGGCTCGACCTGGCACGCAGAATATGGGAAACGATGGCCACCGACGAGGTGATCGTTACCAATATCGCCAAGCTGCAAAAGTTACCCGGCACGTTCGACGGCCAGAAGTCCGACGATATCACCGCAGTTCTGGAGGACTTGAAGCAACTCCACAACGCTGCCGTTGATTTGCAACATGCGTGCGGTGAACTCGCCAGTTCGTGCGGTGACCACCGTGCCGCATTGATAGACCTTCGGGATAGGATCACCAAGGCGCTAGAAGATGCCGCGAAGGATGCCGGCGTAACGATCGTATGTGAAGTGGGAGCCGTCGGGCTGACTTTGCTAGGCAGACCGGACGCTGCTGCAGCATTGACCGGCGACAGGGCCAAGAAGCTGGCTGAAGGTATCGGCGGGATCGTCATCGAATGGACCAATACGAAGGGTATTGCGTCGGGCGTCAAGAAGACCCGAGACCTCGGACCTGCACGTACCAATCTTCAACGTATCAAAGAGCTCAAGAGGAAGACCAGCGCAGCGAACCCGACCAACGGCCTTGGCTCCCAATGGAGTAAGGTTACGGGGCCTGTTCCGAGCAGTATCTCTATCACCGAGCTCAGGAAGATTCATATCCTCGACGGAGACGGGAGCGACGACGTTAACAGCGGAGGGCATGCGCCTGGGACAGGCATACCAGGTAAGACCGAATTCCCGGACAATAAGACTTGGACGGACGACCACATTATCAATAGCATTCAAGATGTTGCTAAGAATCCCGATCAGGTTCCTGTTCTTCAGAAGCACGGAACTTGGTTGGTCACTGGTACGCGGGATGGTGTTGTCATAGAGGTCGTCGTCGACACGTCGGGCAACATCATCACGGGCTATCCGGTCAGTGGTCCGGGCGTGTATAAGAACGACGCAAATGGCAACCCGATCAAATAGAACTTAGGTGACACTGATGGATTCTGATGATAGGCCCAGCACTCGGCGCAGAAGGCGACAGTTCACTCCGGAGCAGAAGGCTAAATTAGCCAAGCTGAACAACGATTCCCGGGAACTTCTAGAACGGTTCTCGGACCGCCTTCGGCCCGAAGCGCTAGCTCAGTACCGGACTTTCAGTGAGGTCGGCGAGTGGACGTTGTTGATCGATAACCTTTGCGCCACTCTGGTGAAAGATCAAATTTTGGTCAGCGCGGCCGAGCGTGATGCCTTAGCTGATCTCCTGCCATTGTTTGGAAACCCTAAAGAAAATTCCTCCATGTTTTATATAGAGAGTTATGAGCGGGTGCTTGCGGAGTTGAATGTGGGCCACGAATAGAGCTGGATGGCGAAAGCCGCTGATTCGAGGGTGAGCAGGTGGGCGCGACCGGGCAGGATGAGGTCATGGACGCGGACAAGGCCAAGCAACTGCACGAGACCTGGGAAGCGATGAAGCGCAAGCTCGACGAGACAATGGACACCCACGGCCAGGAGCTCACCGAGGCGCTGCACCGGCTTGACGGCGACGACAAGCTGGTCAATGACCTTCGGATGAGATGGGCCGAGTCCACGGTGCGGATGCACAGCCTCGCCGACCACGTGGTCTTCGCCGGCCTGCCCCCGCTCCATTTTGGGTCCAGCGCCTCGAATCCATGCGCGTTGAAGTCGTGAATCACTTGCCGCACATAAGCTTCCGAGACCTGCGTCAACTTCGCGATCGCCCCGACCGGTTGATGCTGGGCCGAGGCCATCACCACCACCGCCCGCCGCATCCGCACCGGCACCTTGCTACGCCGGGCGATCTGGGCCAGCTTGCGACCCTCCTCCGGAGTCACCGCTCTGCCGAACACATCCGGCTTGCGAGCCACCGGCATCACCTCCACCGGCAGCATCGCCGGTCAAGGCCTCCGGTTCAACCCGCCACCCCGGCGATTACCGCATCAACCTTCCCGGACAAGGCACTAGACGGCCTAACTGCATCCCGTTGGATAGGCGCATGGCCCTCCTCCTGGTGCTGGGCTAGGGTGCGCCGACCGAAGCGGAGCGGAGGGAGGGGCGACCCTGGGCGGCGCGTGTAGCGCGCCGCTCTTGACTCTGTAGAGAGAAATTCGGCAAGTTCTGATCTGTTGGGTTACCGGTTATCTCTTCCTTCTTTTTCCTACTGATTCCCGGGGGTTCCCAACTTCTCTCACTCGCTCCCAACAGAGCCTTCAAGCTTGCGGCACAACACATTCCGCGAATCAGACCATTGGTTGCCATGCCTGTCGCGACGCGCCGGAACGGCCCAGCCCTGGGACCCAGGGAACCAGCGAGGTGGTGGCCGAATCCGGCGCGGTTGGTCGTCGCTCAGTCGCTTGGCCTAGAGGTCAGGTGCGCCGGGGTTGCGGCCGTGTATGCGTTCGTGGCGTGCGCGTTCGCGGGCTTCGCGTTCGTTGCGCTCGCGTCGAGCGCGGTCGGCAGGTGTGATGGTTGGTGCGGTCGCGGTCGGGCATTGGTTGGGGGGCCGCTGAGGTTGAGCACGTGGGTGACTTCCGGAGTCAGCCCGAGGGCGCCAGGGCCTGCTATGCGCTTCCCTCTGGTTCCCGTCCCAGCCCTCGTTGGCGTTGGCGTTCCTGTTCGCGCTGCCGCTCCTTGGCGATGTCGTAGTGCAACCGCGCCTGACTCACCTCGTGCCCCGGCACAGGCCGTGGCGTCTCCCCCGGCTGCGGCCTCCCCAGCTCCAGGATCTGCGCCACCTCGCGCGGCAGGGGGCTACGTTCGACGCGATCGCGGACCTGCTCACGCTGACGCTCGATCTCTTCACGCCGCTGCTGAGCCTTCGCCGCATCTTGCGCAGCAGCGCCAAGCGCGTCGATATCGCGCACCATGTCCAGCCGCGGAGTCTCACGCCCCTGCTTGAGAATGGGCTCCATCGCCTCTATCTGCTTCGCGCCAAGTCCAGCCTTCTCCAGCGCCTCGCGCGCTTGGGCAGCCTCCATAGCCCGCACGGCTTCGAGCTGCTGAGTAATGCCCTCGTGCGACTTCTTCAGATCCTGCGCGGGAACGAGCTGCCCCTGCTCCCGCGCTTCGGCCAATCGCCGGTTCTGATCGGCAACGGCACGTGAGAGCCGTTCCTTGGCTGCCTGGAGCCGCGTTGCGCGCTCCCGCTCTTTCCGCTGCCGCGCCTCCTCGCTGCGCCGGGAACGGTCCCGCTGCTGTTCCTCGGTGCGAACCAGGGATACGGTGGGCGACTCACGCTGCTTGACCAGCGACACGGCGGGTGCTTGCCGCTGTCGGGCCGCGTGCTCGCGCGCCTTGTCACGGACCCCGTCCAATTCGAGCTGCTTACCAGGCTCCCTTTGCAGTCCCAAGGCCCAGATTTGGCGAGCGACCGACCGGGGGATGACTTGGTGTTCGAAACGGTTCGGGAAGTCCCGAGCCATTTCGTTTATCAACTGCTGCGCCTCTCGCGCTATAGGCTCGCCTTCGACTGTGCGTATCGTGTGGTGATCTATGATGCCGTTTTCGAGGAGTATTCGGTCATTGCGTAGTTCTTTGAGGTCGTTGGGGCCTCGCACTCCGCCTGATTTGTCTTCGACGCTTCGGATTCGCCCATCTTTTACTTGTGCTTTGTCGAAACGACGTTTCTCTTCTCGCCCTGGAACGGGTACCGAAACCTGCTTCGTGTAGCCATTTTCGCGATCGCGGAAAAATACCTCGGCGCCATTCTCGAATATTCTTCCACGGTCGTTCGGGCCGAATCCGATTCGGTCATTATCGTAGTCGTCTGGCATGAGTAACCCAGCCCCCGAACATGTGCGATCACATCAGTTACGGCAAGCCGCGGGTCAGCTGCCACGCTTCCTCGGGAGGAAACGGCATTCCTCCTGGTATTCACCCATCATGTCGACCATCACAGTGAACATGCGCCCGTCCCGTTCCAGCCGATTTTCGAACATCAAGTCGAACAATTGCCACACTGTGTGATCCGTCGACCCCTCGAAACCGTAAATAAGTGCAGGATTCACGTCGTCGTACAGAGAGCGCTCCCGGCCGACGGGGCTGTCGTACCATTCGGCTCCGGCGTACTTGGCGAAACACTCGCCGAGGAAACACGCAAACGCATCGGCCATATCCGGGTTCGCTTTCACCGCGTCCCAGTCGGGGAACAACTCCGCCACAGCATCGTCCGCCGATTGCTGCTCCGTGATGATCTGCGGCGAGTCGCTATAGCTCCACAGCTCGTCCGGGATGCTCCGAATGCCTGCGTAGGACATGAACTTTCGTGCTTGAGCTTCCCGGCGAGATGGATCGACCCATTTCGCCCACGCAGATTCTTCGATGTTCACACCGAGATCCATGCTCAGCTGCTCGTCGCCCATGCCCATGCTCTCCTTTGGTCGGTCGCCGTTCTCGGGTGGAACCCATCCGGCTTGGTCCCACTGTGTACGTCGGGGGCTTCCGGCCTCGATCCACGCTATTTGTATCTTGTCGGCGCGCACCCACACCGACAGCCACTCGGTCCCGCTGCGTTCCTCGGCGGCGGCTTCGAGGAAGGTCCGGACGTGGATGTCGAGGTTGGTGAACGGGAATCGCACCACCGGGCAGAAGCCCATCCCGGTCTCGTCGTGATGGGGGCAGTTGATCCAGGTTCCATCGAAGCTGCGTCGGAACACCTCACCGAGGAAAACCTCGAAGCGTTCGGCCACCGCACGATTCTCCGGCGCGCGTACCGCCGCGCGGTCCGGGAACTGCTCTAACGCAGCCTCTTCGGCGAGAACCAACGCCGCTGCCGAATGCATGTAGCCGGAAAGGTCGCCGGAAAAGAAGCGAAGTGTTCGGCTCAGGAAGCGATCCAACTGGTCATCGACGCTGTCCAGCCACGCCACCCAACGCGGGTCCCGCTGATCCTTGACGAACTGCTGGAAGTCCTCCTCGTCGAACTCGCCGGACACCGCGGCCATGACCACCCCTCTCCGTCCGAACATGCCAGCGCCGCAAACTCCAGGCTCCACGAAGCGCCGTACACAGGGTAGGGGCGGCAACCCTGCGACGGGGCGCAACACGAGCCGACCACCCCGGCCCTTGGCACTGTCGTAGGCGAGTTTCATGGTGTGTGGGCTTCCAGCCGGGGGAATGGTCCGTGCGGGTGTCACCAGGGCACAGGCCAGAGCGACCGCGTTTTGGATGCTGGTACTGGGGAAGTGCTCGACGCTGGGAGCGACGATGACGGTTGCGGCGTGCTGGTGTGCAGTCCACACGATCAACGTGGTCGGCATGTAGGTGTCGGCGTCGATGATCACCGTGTGCGCCAGCCGGTACCCGCGCGCGTGGCTCAGGTCGATGATCACTCGTTCGTCTCGTAACCAGGAGTCGCTGACGCTGCGGTTGAGCAGGCCGATGGCATTGATAGGCACGCGAGTCACGTCCTCGATTTCGGGGCTTCCAGCGGCCGGGCTGGCGGTGTGTGGATGGTGAGGCGCTGATAGGCGGCGCGACCGTCGTCGGTCAGCTCATAGACCGGTTCGGAGCGGCCCTCGCCTGTTGGACGGTGGACCTCGGTGCGGACGTGGCCCTTGGTGACCAGCCATTGCAGAGTCAGTGTGATCGGGCCGATGCGGGGCCCGCCCGCCAGCTCTCGAGCCGAACACGCCCGACCTGCTTGGGCCAGTGCGGTCAGTGCGGTGGCTTGGGCGCGGCTGAAGTCTTCCCGGCTCCGTTGCAGATATGTTGTTTCACTGCGCATTTCGTGTTCGTTGGATGCCTGTTGGCTGGCGCGGTTGGTCACAGGCGTTACCTCTCCAGGTACAGGCGCTCGTTCGGAAGGCGCGGGAACTCGCGCTTGTCCAGGTCAACGGTCACCGCGTCGACGTAGTGGCGGGCCTGGTGCTCCTGAACGAAGATCAACGCAGCCGTCAGGCAGGCAACGAAGTCCATCCGCTGCCCGTGCAGGAACACACTCAGGTGCACATCGGGTTCGGTGGGCGATGGCGACCCGTCCGGGGTCGGCGCGGTGGTGCTCATAGCGCGGGCTGTCGGATCGGGGCCAGGCAGGCGTGCACCGCGTACAGCACCGCACGCCCGGAGGGACGGAACACCGAATGCGCGGCGGTGATCCACACCCGATGCTCCGAACCTTGATCAGCCGGTGACGGTAGCGCGACGTGATCGCCGTTGCCCAAGACCGTGATTCGGCGAAGACGGAACAACGCTGCCTCGGCAGCGATCATCGTGGCCGGAATGTCCGAGCGCACGAGGAAAGTCCATGTGTGGGAGCGCGGATGGGTCACGATCGGCCCACCACCTTGTTTGTGACGCTCGAGGTGGACCTTGACCATCTGCCCCAACTCCGCAGGCATCGCTACCGCCCACACCATGCCCGCGGTGAAACCGATACGGCCGGTGTCCGGTTGGAGCACAGCGGGCAGATGGCACACGCTGCGGTAGTAGCCCACCCGCGAACGCGGCGTATCGGCCACCGGGGCAGGCGAGTCGGTACGCGGCGCAGTCGGCGGGGCAACCGACTCATCCCAACCCAACTCCTCGGACAAACCCATTGATGCAACCCCTCCCTGCTGGGCCAACGCGTGCTGAGTAGCACCCGCCGCCGGGGATGAAGGAGAACCCCCATCCACCCGACGGCGGGGCTGAAAAAGACGCTAGATGTGCACGTTTTGGGTTTGGAGCCGTTCGGCGTCTACAAGCGTCTACAGCGGATCAATGCCCGTTAGGCTGGTCTTGTGGACGAGAGCGGGGAATCGGACGCCATCACCGGTATCCGGCTTCGCGCTGCACGAGAGGCGGCGGGGCTCAGCCTGTCCGCACTGGCGGCGCGCACGCACTACAGCAAGGCGCTGCTCGGGTTGCTGGAGACCGGGCAGCGTCAGGTCAGGCCGGAGCACGTGACCGCCTACGCCGATGCCCTGGGTATCGGCTCGGCGCTGTTCGTTGAATCGGCTGACGGTGAGCGGGCAGCAACGGAATGGATTCAGCGGGTCGCGGCATCGGACCTGGGCGGGGACACCTTGGACCGCTTGGAGTTGGCGGTGGACGACCTAGCGGCGGGATACCCGACAACTCCGCCGGACGAACTGCTCATGCGCATCCGTCAACATCTCGGCTACGCCGGACGCCTGATGGACAGCCGGAAAACGCTGGCGCAGCACCGCCGGTTGCTGGTCTCGGTCGGCTGGCTGTCGCTATTGGCCAGCACGTGCCATATCGACCTGGGCGAAACCTCCGCCGCAGCGGCGCGGGGACACCTGGCGTGGAAGCTGGCGGACGAAGCGGGACACCGCGAGATCGCGGCATGGTGCCTGGAAACGCGGGCGTGGCAGCAATTGACCGACGGCAAGTTCGCAGCGGCGGCAGAACTGTCGCGTGCCGCGTATTCCCTTGCCCCGGCGGACAGTTCGGCATTCATCCAAGCCACCGCCCAGGAGGGTCGCGCGCTGGCACGGCTCGGGGACAGCAAGGGCACGTACGGGGCGCTGCGTCGTGTGGCCCGGCTGGTGGCCGGACTGAGCACGCCCAACCGGCCGGAGCACCATTTCCGATACGACCCAGCGAAATCGGACGCCTATGTGGCCACCACGCTGGCCTGGCTCGGTGATCCGGCAGCCGAGTCCTACGCCCGGCACGTTCTCGCTGATCTGGCAGGCGCTGAGTCGGTGCGCCCGCGCCGGATCGCTACGGCGAACCTGGACCTGGGCCTGGCTCTGGTCGCAGCCGACAAGCCGGACGAAGCGGCACATGTCGCGCTGGCAGCCGTGGAGTCCGGGCGCCTGGTGCCGTCGAACTACTGGCGCGTGTCCGAAGTGGTCTCGGAGATAGAGGGCCGAGGCGCACCGGACGCGGCCATCGTGCGCGAAGCTTTCCGCGACACCTACCCCGTGCAGCCCTAGAAGAAAGCCCTCGTTTTAGTAAATTGAGAGCTTTCCTTTCTCGCATGTCAAGCGTGAGACCCATTTTAGGCGAGCTATTGCAATCCGCTATCAAAAAATGTGTCGTAGGTCCAGCGGATATTTCGTGGTTTTTCTTGACCGTGTGGCACCTGGCGGGATGATGGAGACAGCGAGAAGTACTCGACGGGCCGGGTAGGAGAGAAAGGATGTGCGCGCCTGTGTCTGTCTCTCGGGTGTGGGTTGGTCGATGCAGCCGTATGGCGCTCCCGGCCCGCACTGGTGTAGGTGGTTCCGTATCGCTGAGTGAGTCGCGGTACGTGGTCGCGGGTAAGGCCGCAAACTCCCTGGTCAAGCGTGGCCCAGGTCTGCCGCCATGGATGGTTCCACAGCTGGTGGGTGGAACGGTCTGGCTGACCCCCACAAATTGTGTGGGTTGGGTGGCGGCACGCTGGACGTTTTCCGTGTCAAGATGGAGAAAATTGGAAGGAGATTGATTCATCGAATGATAACTACGGCTGCTAGCCGTCACTGATTCGCGGCTGTCCCCCCGCGCTAACGAGGGGACAGCCTGAACGAAACCAACTCCGATAGGCATGCGGGCTGCAACCCTGCCGTTCGGAGTCCCTCTTTCATTCGTGTGCAGAAACGAGGTCTCTGCCATGTCCAGAGTAGTCCATGCACCCAATTGGGGTGACTTCTCGGAGCGTGAAATTCACCGGGTCCCGTTGCGCGTGGCTGGTGTCGGAGTTGGCGTGGTGCGGGCGTGGCGGGGTGTGGTCGGGGGGCGTGATCCGCCTGTTCGCGCTGGTGGTGTCCGTGGGTCCGGTGCGTGGTGCCGTGCCCGAACTCCCCCGCCCTGGTGCGGGATTCATCTAACAACAACCAGATACGTCACAGATTGGATGGTGGCCGCCATGGCCGAGGACAACCTAATCGACACTCGCAAGAACCTTCGATTCGCTGTGGAGTTCGCGGACTTCTTCCGGGACGGGCTGTACCAGATGGGGCCTGTGAATCCTGATCTGGTGTACACGGGTGATCCGAACAGGCCCGGTCCGCAGAAGCGCGACGAGCTGACCGGGGCTCTGGTGTGGAAAGCCACCGTGAGCGATCCGGCCGTGCGCAAGGCGCGGCGTGCGAGCTATGAGGTTCTGCTGCTGTCGGAGACCGAACCGGTACCCACAACCGCGGAGATCGGCCCGAACCTGCGGCCGATCGAACTGGTGGGCGTCACCGTCCAACCGCGCATCGCTGGCCAGGGCGAATACAAGTACCTGGACTACACGGTGCGCGCGACGGGCTACGCGACTGCGCCGGGTGGCGGTAACCGGTCGGCGAGTGGAGCGGGCGCGGGTAAGACCCCGGCCTGATTCTGACTCGCGGTCCTGAATTCGGCGGGTCGGCTCGGACGCAACCGGGCCGACCCGCCCCCGCGCGGCCGTCATATCGGACTGTGCGGCAACAACATTCGCAACAAGATAGTTGGAGTTGATAGACGTGGTTCGTTCCGCGGAGTACGAAAAGCCACAACCCCGCCCGCCCACGATCATGGATGATCTGGGGCAAGGGCTGATGCTGCTGCTGGAAGCGATGGTGATGGGGTTGGCCCACCTGTTGTGGTGGGCGCTGCTGTTCCCGATGATCTCGCTACCGATCGCAGCCGCAGGCGTGGGGTGGTGGTTGCTGGGCTGGCCGATCGGTGCCAGCGCGGCGGCGCTGTCACTGGCTGGGTGGGGGATGTGGTGGGCGTGGTGGCCGGGCTCGTGGCGGCGCTGGGTGTGGAGGCGGATGCGCACGCGGTATCTGTCGTGGAAGCGCTATAAGCGGCGGTGGAAGACGCTGACCGCGATACACGGGCTGACCAAGATCCTCGACAACGGTGTTCAAACCCCGGTCCTGGTCAAGGTCGGTATCGGTGACACCGCTGATGAGTTGTTGGTCAAGCTGGTGGGTGGTCAGACGGTGCAGATGTGGGCCAAGCAGTCCGATGCGTTGCGCCACGCCTTCGGCGCGGTCGGGGTGCGGGTCCGTCACGCGGAATCGGGGTTCGTGCGGCTACAGGTGATCCGCACCGACCGGCTTACCGAACCGATTCCACTGCCTCGGATGGAGGCGAAAACCGTTGACCTGGAAGCACTCACCATCGGCATGACCGAACTCGGGGAACCCTGGAAGATACGGCTACTCGGTAACCAACTGCTCGTCGCGGGAAAGATGGGCTCGGGCAAGGGATCGGTGATCTGGTCGCTGATCGCGGCCCTGGGTCCCGCGATCCGGGACGGGCGGGTAGTGCTGTGGGTCATCGACCCCAAGGGGGGAATGGAGATGGGCGCAGCCCGAGAGTGGTTCGCGCGCTTCGCCTACGACAACGGCCCGCAGGCGCTCGCGCTGTTGCGTGATGCGGCGGCACTGGTGCAACAGCGGGGCCAGATCTACATGACCAAAGCCGAACGCAAGATCACACCCACCGTGGCCGAACCACTCGTTGTGGTGATCATCGATGAGGCCGCGAGCCTGACCGCCTACTACTCCGATCGCAAGATCAGAGACGAGATTCTGCGGCACATGGGTACCGTGCTCACCCAATCACGCGCGGTGGCGGTGCCGATGGTCGGCAGTCTCCAGGACCCGTCGAAGGACGTGCTCGAGCTTCGCCAGCTCTACCCGTACCGGGTGGGTTTGCGCATGAGTGAGCCGACACAGCCGAACATGCTGTTCGGACCGAGTGGGCGCGATCGGGGGGCGCTGTGCGATGAAATCCCCGAAAGCACTCCCGGTGTGGCCTACGTCGAGCACGAAACCTCGGTGGAGATCACCAGGGTTCGCGCCTACTGGGTCACCGATGAAGACATCGACTGGATCATGCGCACCTACCCGCCCTTACCGCGCCACCCTGACGGCACACCACGGCTCGACACCGACACCGACACCGACACCGACACCGACCACTCGTAGCTCCGTAACCAGGGGAAACGATCACCGCGAGGAACGCTCGATAGCCTGGTATTGCCGCACCAGGTGACCATCAACATCTCTTTGCGAGCGGCACATATGCAGCGCGGATAGCGCATTCACAGTCTTTCCGATTCAGCGCGAGTAGCGCCCGTGACCGTCGTACCGGCGGCGGCACACCACCTTCGAAACCTGCTCCGGTAGCTCGCATTTCACGTTTCACGCGGCACCGGTCCGACCGCGCTCGCTCGGCGTTGTCGGCCTGGTGCCGCGTGTGGGACTACGAGACAGGTGATCTCATGACAACCACTGTCTTCGACGACGCGCCAAAAGTGACCGATGAGGATGGTCAATCCGCCGGGCGCGGTCCGTCGTTCCTCGACATCGCGATAGCAGCGGCCGACCGGCACGGGGTATGTGTGCGGCCGATCGTGCTCGAACAAACCGGCATCGTGACCGGCCGCATGGCCTACATTCCGGTGCCCTGCGGGGCCACGCGGGAATCCCAGTGCGGCCCGTGCGCGCGTAAGGCCAAAGCACTTCGGCAAGCTCAATGCCGGGAAGGCTGGCATTTGACAAGCGAGCCGACCAAGCCGCGCCCGCGGCCCACCTTCGACCAAGAGGGCCTGATCGGTTACCGCGCCGATCTGCTCGCGCTGCTGGGCGAAGCACGCGAACAGCAGCACGCCGCCGACATCGCCGAGTTAGAGGCCGAAATCATCTGGGCGGACAACCAACTGACCGCACTCGGGATGCGGGGGACCCCGCCGGCATCGGCCGGTGAAGAATCCGCCGGCCGAGACAGCGAGGAGAGTTCGGCAACCGAGAAACGGCGTCGCTCGACACGTCGGCGGCAAGATGCGCCGGACCTGCCCCGCAATCCGGTCTCCGATCGCACCATCGGCCGAGAATTCGGCGGTCACTACTCCTCGATGTTCGTCACCCTCACCATGCCCAGCTACGGCAAGGTCCACGGCGACGGCAGCGCCCGCAACCCAGAGCGCTACGACTACCAGCGTGCGGCATGGGATGCGATCACCTGCGCCCGGTTGTTCTCCCGCTGGATCCAGAACCTACGCCGCGTGGTCGGCTGGAACGTCCAGTACTTCGCCGTGGTCGAACCCCAGAAGCGCGGCGCACCGCATATCCACATGGCGTTGCGCGGGGCGATCTCCCGCGCGGTGATCCGCCAAGTCAACGAAGCCACCTACCACCAAGTGTGGTGGCCGCAACTGGGCGAGATGCGCTATCCCGGTGCCGTCGTGCCGGTGTGGGACCCGCGCCGCGAAACCTTCATCGACCCCAACAGCAAAGCGGCACTGGTCGACTGGGACGATGCCCTAGACCGAATCGGACCCACCGACGAACCCGCGCACAAAGCGGCGTTCGGGCCGCGCATCGACATCCAAGGCATCGCCGCAGGCACCAAAGCCGCCAGCGAGGCGATCGGCTACCTGTGCAAGTACCTCACCAAGTCCGTCACCGAGGTCCTCCAGGCACGCACCGCACGCCAGCACGACCACTACGACCGATTACACGCCGCACTGTGCCGCACCCCCTGTAGTCCGCGGTGCGCCATCTGGCTGCTCTACGGCATTACCCCCAAGGGCGCCACCGCCAAGACCGTGCCAGGAGTCTGCAAGGCGCGAGCACATCGGCGGGAAACCTTAGCCCTGCCAGGTAACCGGGTGCTGACCTCTGAGCAGTGGACGGACAAGACGCTCGGGGATCACAAGGCCGACCGGATGGAGTTCGTCCGAAATCGCCTGGCCGCCGTCGGCATCGAGAAGTCCGCCACCGATCCGCGCCGCTACACCTGGGCCACCATTGCCCCCGGCGCACGCATCCCGTCGCGGGCGAAGCTGCTCATGACCGCCATAGCCGAACGCATCACCTGGCGAGCCGAATACGACCGGGCCATGCTCGCTGCCGCCGATCCACCACCACCGGACGAGGACGGGCCGACTTGTGCCACACCAATAGGACAGCAAATATCTGGCAACGATAATGCTGTTGACCGGACAGGAGCCCCCGATGTCTGCTGAGCACGAACACACCGTGCCGCTTCGCCGGTGGGCAACCACCAAAGATGCTGCCGCACACATCTGCGTGAACCCGGAAGTGCTTCGGCGCTGGAACCGCAATCGCGACAAGTACCCGTGGCTACCGAGACCCAAGCGGGTCGGGAAGGATTTCCGTTGGGATCTGAACGCGCTGGACGCGGCCCTGGAGGGTCGCGAGGAACCGTGAGCCAGCCAGCAAGGGGGCGGGCGTGAAACGAGGCAGACCCGCCCGTCCCATCGGTGTCCCTGGCGCCCCGATGCTGACCGAATTGTCTCCAGGCCGCTGGGAGGCAAGGATTTTGGTTCGCGATGCCTCCGGCAAGAGGCGAGATCTGAAACGGGTCTCGGCTATCAAGCTCGATGCACGCGGCCGAAAGATCCCCGATCGCAATGGATCACGCGCACTGGATGCGGTCATGGCTGCGGCCACGAGTATCCGTGTGGACTTGGGCGGGGAGTTGTCGGAGTCCACGAGTGTTCGGCAACTGTGGGGGCTGTATCGGGCACATCTGGTCGAACAGGGCCGCGCGGGTAACACGATGGACCGCTACGACGTGGTCGCGGAGTTGTTCAACACTGCGTTCGGTGAGCGGCGGCTTCTCGAGGTCACCACCTCAGCGGTGGAGGTGTTCCTAAAACAGGTAGGCGAAGCCAAGGGACCGTCCTCGATGCGCACTGCGCGCAACGTGCTGTCGGGGATGTTCCGTTATGCCGTGCGCAAAGATGCCCTGACCGTGAACCCGGTCCGGGAATCGCAGATGGCCAAGAACATCGAGGCCAAGGGCCGCACCGGTGGCGCCCGCGATCTCACCATCGATGAGTTGCGGTTCATCCTGACCGCTGTACGAACCTCGCAGGTGCCTTGCCCGCGCAAGCTGTCCAGGGCCGAGCGCAACCGGGGCACACCGGTCAAGGCGTACACCCCGCCAACGGTCGCCGACTACTGCGACACCGCCGACCTGGCCGACCTGGTGACCCTGCTCGCGGCGACCGGGCTGCGGCGCAGTCAGATACTCGGCCTGTTGTGGTCGGATATCGATCTCGAGGCGCGCACCCTGCGTACCACTGGCAAGGTCGTCCGCGTGAAAGGCGACGGCTTGGTCCGCCTCGAGGTGGAGGACGACCCGAAGAACCGGCGCAACACCATCGCCCTACCCGACTTCGCCGTTCAGATGTTGAAGCGGCGTCGAGCGGCACTCGCGGCCCGGAAACTGGCGTCACCTCCCGACTCGGACGCACCAACGCTCGATCTGGTGTTCCCCTCGGCGGTGTGGACGCTGCGCGATCCGCAGAACGTCGGCCACGAATGGCAGCGCGTTCGTGACGCCCTCGGTATGGCCGACGACATCACCGCGCACAGCTTCCGTCATGCGGTGGCGACGATCCTCGATGACGCCGGACTGTCGGCGCGAGTCACCGCTGATGTCCTCGGCCACGCCGACCCGGCCATGACACAACGGCACTACATGGCACGCGGGCGAACCCACCATGCCGCCGCCGAAGCACTCGAACGCGCGGTCACCGGGGCAGGGACATAGTTGGGACTTAGTTGGAAGATGCGAAAGGGCGGGTTCCCGAGTCTGACTCGAAAACCCGCCCTTACCTGCGGAAATTGTGGAGCTAAGGGGAATCGAACCCCTGACCTTCTCGATGCGAACGAGACGCGCTACCAACTGCGCTATAGCCCCGTGCGATCCCCGGGGGAACCGCGCTGTGCAACTGTAGCAGGCGATGCGGCGGGATACCGAATCGCCTGCCTGAGCTGCGGTTATTCGCCGACGGCGCGGCGCATGTCGGTGCCGGTGCGGCCGCGCAGGGCGCGGGCGGTGGCGGGATCGAAGGTTTCGAGATGTTCGAACATGGGGTCTTCGTCGTCGGCGTCCAGCAGGACGGAGCGGCGGCGCAGGGCGCGGGCGGTGTCGCGATCCATGCCGCGGCGGGCCGCGGTGTCGCCGGCGTGCCGCGGGTCGTCGTGGGCGTCCTCGTGGTCGCGGGTGAGGCGGGCGGCGCGGCGGCGGCGGATCTCCTCTTCCATCCGGACCTGCTTGCGTAGGTACGCCAGGTAGGTGCCGAGGCCGAGGACGGACGCCGCGCAGGCCCACCACACCAGCGGGCTCACGACGATCGCGAGCGCCCCGCAGAGGATGCTCGACAGCAGCAGGCCGAGCACGGCGCGCTGCCGGAAGGTGTAGCGGGCGGCGCGCGCTATCGCGTCGGCTTCCGGGTCGAAACCACCGCGGCCGCGCCGGGTGGGAACGAATTCCGGTTCGGCCGAATCGGTTTCGAAGTCGAGGTCCGGGACGCGCGCGGGTGCGGCGGAACGGGCGGGCGGAATACGTGCCGTGGTCGGTTCGTGGTGCGCCGCGGCCTCTTCATCGTCTTCGGCCACGTCGTCATCATCGGCCGCCGCGTCCGTGTCCGCAGGCGATCGGGCCGTCTCGGTGTCGTTCTCGTCCGAATCGAGATCCGAATCGGGATCCGCCGCACGGTCGGCCTCGCTCGTCACGTCGTCGTCCGGCTCGGCCGAATCCGCTTCGGCGGGTTCGTCATCGGCGGCGCCGGAGTGTTCGGCGGACGCGTCCTGCCCCGCCTCGAGCGCCGGGAAATCGTCCCGCGCGTCGGTGTCCTCGTCGACCTCGGTGACTTGCTCGTCGGCCGGTGCGCTCATCCGGTCCTCCGCATCATCGCTATAGAAACGCTTTCTCTGCACTCGGGTCGGCCGATAGTCCGGGTCGCTGTCGTGCCCGGCCGCCGGCCCCTTCTTCATGCGTCGCTTGGAGCCGCCGCGGTGCAACACGCGGGTCGCCAGTGCCGCATCGGTGGTCTGCCGGATCCTGGGGTGCCGGTCGGCCAGGATCGGGAACAGGACGAAGACCCAGAGCACGACGAGCCCGATCCACAGAATCGAGTTCGGCATCAGGTCATCACCTCCGTCCCCACCTGTTCGTCCGTTCGGCCCGCGCCTGGATGACGCACCGCGCCGTGCGTTCGCTACCGCTCCCGCTCTCGGACGCGATCCATCGTCCGGAGACGCCTCTCAGGCTCCCTGCCGGTACCGCAAGACGCGGCATCGACGTCCGTAGGTTAATTCGGCGCGCCGCGCGAATACGGCAGGCGCGCCGTGCACATCCGCCACACCTGTCACAAGCTCCCCCGTCGGTCCGCGTTTCGCGCGGGAGTTGACGTGTCACGACGGTATCGTTCCGTCCGTCTATCGATTGCAGGATTTCTTTCCGGGTATTCCGAGAAGCAAATGTCTTGCAAACGAATTGCGGCCTTCAGGGCAGGATGACCCGCCCGTCACGCACCAGCCGATCGAGCACGGTCCCGTTGATTTCCTCGACCGTGAGGCCGACGAGCAGATGGTCCCGCCACGCGCCGTCCACGTCCAGATAGCGGCGAAGCAGGCCTTCCTCTCGGAACCCGACATTGCGCAGCACGGCCTGGCTGGCCAGGTTTTCCGGGCGCACGGTCGCTTCGACGCGGTGCAGCCCGACCGGCCCGAAGCAGTGGTCGAGTCCGAGCGCGAGCGCTGCGGTGGCCACGCCTTGCCCGCTGAGATCCTTGGCCACCCAGTAGCCGATCCACGCCGAGCGCAGCGCTCCGCGCACGATGTTGCCGACGGTCAACTGGCCGCTGAAGGTGCCGTCGACCTCGATGACGAGCGGAATCATCGCGCCGCGCCGGGCCTCGGCCTTCAGGCTCGACCACAGCGAGGGCCAGTTCGACGCGTGATTGCGTGCGTCCCAGGCCCCGCGGCCGGTCGGCTCCCACGGCTCCAGGTGCTCGCGGTCGCGCAGCCGGATGCGGCTCCATGCCGCCGCGTCACGCAACCGCACCGGCCGCAGCGTGACCTGTCCCGCCGCGACGCGCACCGGACCGAGATGCGCGGGCCACCCCGGATGCTGGGTGACCCGGAAGACGTTCATCGACTCCACGCTTCAGCCGCGCTGGGAGAGAAAAGCGACCTGCACCTCGTCGCCGGTCCTGACCTCGGTGTCCTCCGGATCGATGATGATCAGGCTGTTCGCCTCGGCCATGGTGGCCAGCAGATGCGAGGAGCCCGCGCCGCCGCCGAGCGGCTGCACGAGATAGTCCCCGGTGGATTCGTCGCGCATGAGCTGCGCTCGCAAGAAGCCTTTACGGCCGATCATCGAATTGATCGGGGTGATGGTCCTGGCCCGGATGATCCGTCGCATCGGATGCCTGCGGCCGAGCGCGATCCGGATCAGCGGACGCACCATCACCTCGAACACCACCAGTGCGCCAACGGGATTGGACGGCAGCAGGAAGGTCGGCACCTCGTCGCGCCCGAGCCTGCCGAAACCCTGCACCGAGCCGGGATGCATGGCCACCCTGGCGATCTCGAGTTCGCCGAGCCCCTCCAGCGCCTCGCGCACCTGCTCGGAGGCCCAGCCGCCGACCGCGCCCGCGATCACGACGACTTCCGAACGCACCAGCTGGCCTTCGATCACGTCGCGCAGCCGCCGCGGATCGGCGCTGATGATGCCGACGCGGTTCACGTCGGCGCCCGCATCGCGCGCGGCGGCGGCCAGCGCGTAGGAGTTGACGTCGTAGACCTGGCCCGGCCCCGGCGTGCGATCGATGTCGATGAGCTCGCCGCCGACCGAGATCACCGAGAGCCGGGGACGCGGATGCACGAGGACCTTGTCCTGGCCGACCGCGGCGAGCAGGCCCACCTGCGCGGGGCCGATGATGGTGCCCGCGCGCACCGCGACATCGCCTGGCTGCACGTCGTCGCCGATGCGCCGCACGTAATCGCCCGAGCGAACCGATTCGTAGACCTTGATCCTGGCCCGGCCGCCGTCGGTGAAATCCAGCGGAAGCACGGCATCGGCGAGCGTCGGCAGCGGAGCGCCGGTGTCGACCCGCACCGTCTGGCGCGGCTGCAACCGGATCGGCTGCCGGGAACCCGCGACCACCTCGCCGACCACCGGCAGCGTCAGGTCGACGAGTTCGCCGTCCTCGTCGCGGATATCGGACCCGGCGGCGGACACGTCGACGCTGCGCACCGCGTAACCGTCGATGGCCGCCTGATCGAATCCGGGCAGCGGCCGCTCGGTGATCACGTCCTCGGCGCACAGCAGGCCCTGGGCCTCGGAGATCGCGACACGGACCGGCCGGGGCGCGACCGCCGCCGCGGTCACCTTGATCTGCTGATCCTCAACCGAGCGCATCCAGCCCTTCCTGATCTTCTCCGCACCTCGAACCGATTCCGCCGCACGCGCTTCGGACGCAACCGCGTTCGGTGAACCATCATTCGTACCCGACGGTCCACTGTCGACGAAAGCCGAACATTCGCTCAGTCGTCCGTCGTCAGCTGCGGATCCCAGTCCGGACCGAGCCGGTGCTGCAGCCACTCGCGCAGGGCGGGGCCGTATTCCTCTCGTTCCAAAGCGAAATCGACCGCAGCACGAAGATAACCGCCCGGGTTGCCCAAATCGTGGCGCGACCCACGGTGCACGACGACGTGTACGGGGTGTCCCTCCTCGATCAGCAGCGCGATGGCGTCGGTGAGTTGAAGCTCACCTCCGGCGCCCGGCTCGATCCGCCGCAGGGCGTCGAAGATGGCCCGGTCCAACAGGTATCGGCCCGCGGCCGCGAAGGTGGACGGCGCGTCGGCCAGCGCGGGCTTCTCCACCATTCCGTTGACCCGCAGCACGTTCGGGTTGGTCGCGTCGGGCACCGGCGCGACGTCGAAGACGCCGTACGCGCTGACCTCTTCCTTCGGCACGTCGATGGCGCACAGCACGGTGCCGCCGCGCTTGCGCCGCACCCGGCTCATCACGTCGAGCACGCCGCACGGCAGCACCAGGTCGTCGGGAAGCAGGACCGCGATCGCGTCCTCGTCGTCGTCCAGCACCTGCTCGGCCTGCGCGACCGCGTGACCGAGACCGAGCGGCTCCTCCTGCACCACCGAGGTGACATCCAGCAGGGCAGGAGCCTTGCGCACCTTCTCGAGCAAGTGGAATTTGCCACGCTCGGCGAGGGTGCTCTCCAGCACCAGGTCCTCGACGAAGTGCGCGACGACGCCGTCCTTGCCCGGTGAGGTCACGATCACGAGCCGGTCCGCGCCGGACTCCGCCGCCTCGCTCGCCACCAGTTCGATGCCAGGAGTGTCCACCACCGGCAGCAACTCTTTGGGCACCGTCTTGGTCGCGGGCAGGAAACGGGTCCCGAGCCCGGCCGCTGGCACGACTGCCGTGCGGAAACACGACATCAGTGCACCATCCGCGGACTGTCCTGCCATTGCTGTCATACGCATACCCTATCCATCCATCACACCGCCGACCGTCGTCGCGGCGGCCCGGCACTCGGTGAGCTTATGGTGATCCCCATGGAGATGCCCGGCGAGCGGGACAAACATGCATGGCGTGGCGAAATTCTCGCCCGACGGGCCGCGGTGTCCGCCGACGAACGCGCGAGCGAGGCGCTGGCCCTGGCCGAGGAAGTCGGCAAACTCGAGGTTTCCGGATGGGTGTGCGCCTACGTCCCGGTGCGCGGCGAACCCGGTTCGACCGCCCAGCTGGAGGCCCTTCGGGAGGCGGGTGCGCGCGTGCTGCTGCCGCTCACCGGCGGCGCGGAACCTCTGAACTGGGCCGAGTACACCGGCCGGGACGACCTGCGTAAGGCCCGGTACGGGCTGCTGGAGCCGAGCGGCCCCGCGCTGGGCGCCGACGCCGTCGCGCTGGCCGAGCTGATCCTGATTCCGGCGCTCGCGGTGGACCGGCGCGGCGTCCGGCTCGGGCGCGGGGCCGGGCACTACGACCGCACCCTCGGCGCGGCCCGGCCGGACGCCCGGCTGGTCGCGGTGGTGCGCGACGACGAATTCGTGGAACGGCTGCCCGAAGAACCGCACGACCTGCGGATGGGCTGGGTCCTCACGCCGCGCGGCGGATTACGGCAACTCGGCGGCGATCCGGTCGCGGAATGATCGACCGATTGGCGGCGTTGGCACTGTCAACTGTAGAGTGCCAGTTGACGAACCCTGCGGAGGATCCTGTGCCAACTTATTCATACGCGTGCACCGAGTGCGACAACCGGTTCGACATCGTGCAGTCCTTCACCGACGACGCACTGACGGTCTGCGAGAACTGCTCGGGGAAGCTGCGCAAGCTGTTCAACTCGGTCGGCATCGTGTTCAAGGGCAGTGGTTTCTACCGCACCGACAGCCGCGGCGGCGCGTCCACCGCGAGCGAGCCCGCGAAGTCCGACAGCAGCTCCAGCTCGGCAGGCTCCGACTCCAGCTCTTCCAGCAGCACGAGCTCGACCGCCAGCACGGCCGTCGCCAGCTGATTCCGCGGTAGTCCGAATCCCGGGTTGTCCACAGCCTCCGGTTGATCCACAACCCACCCTTTTCGCGCGCCGCGCGGTGTGATTCTGGCCATAGGATCCGGCCATGACTCGCGCACTCGCCGATCTCGGTCGCGGTAGCCCACTGCGCTTCGCGCTGTCGAACCGCCCGCCCTGGGCCGACGGCCTGCTCGCCCGCCGGGTGCTCGCCGCGGCGCTGACACTGCTGGCGGTCGTCCTGTTCGCACGCGGGAATCCCGGCGCGGTGCGGGCGGAGGTCGTCGTCGCCGGGCGTGATCTGCCGCCGGGCGCGGTGCTCGAGCCCGGTGATCTGAAGACCGTTCCGCGCGAAACGGGCACCCTGCCGGTCGGCGTGGTGCGCGATCCCGCGACGCTGCACGGCGCGACGACGACCGGCGCGATGCGAGCAGGCGAGCTGTTCACCGACCTGCGGGTGATCGGGCCCCGGCTGGCCGAGGTGGCCGTCGGCGCGCGCGATGCGCGCATAGTCCCGGTCCGGCTGGCCGACAGCGCCGTCGCGGAGATCCTGCGCGCCGGCGACCGCGTCGACGTGATCGGCGGCGAGGAGCAACAAGGGCCCGGCGCGCACCCGGCCCGCACCCTGGCGAGCGACGCCGCCGTCGTCCTGGTTTCCCAGCCTGGCGAGCGGCGCGACGCGACCGACAGGGTGGTGCTGGTCGCGATGGATTCCGAGCGCGCCGCGGTGGTGGCCGCGGCCTCCCTGCACACCGCGCTCACGGTGGTCTTCCATTGACAGACCGCCCCCCGCGCGGATTTATTCGCGACGCGAATATGTTCGCCGAACATTAACCGAATGGGTCGACTAGCATCCCCGATACCCGGCACGCAGATTCCGCCGAGTGTGACCGTAGCTGCCTTCCGAAGAGGAGAGATCGGCAATGCTCAAGGGATTCAAGGATTTCATGCTCCGTGGAAACGTCGTCGACCTGGCAGTTGCGGTGATAATCGGCACCGCGTTCGTCGCGATCGTCACCGCGTTCACCAACGGAATCATCAATCCGCTGCTCGCCGTTTTCGGCGGAAGCGACGAAATCGGCCTCGGTTTCTACCTGGTTGCCGACAAACCGGCGACATTCGTTCAGGTCGGCCCGATCATCACCGCGATCATCAATTTCGCCATCATCGCCGCTGTGTTGTATTTCGTGCTGGTGCTGCCCGCGGCGCAGATGAAGAAGCGATTCGGCGGCGACGTGGAAGAACCGCTGAGCGATACCGAGATTCTGGTTCAGATCCGCGATCTGCTGGCCGAGGGACGCGAGAGCGCCGGTGGACGGCACGAATACTGAACCGGGCGGAAGCGAGCCCTCGAGCAGCCGCCCCGGATACCCGCTCCCGTCGGGTCGTCCGGGTTGTCCCCTCCGAACGACACATCCAGCCTAGTCGCGCCCTAATGGACGCATGTCCAGTATCGGCATCGAATCGCCGCTACGGACGACAACGGGCCCGTCGCCGAAGCGACGGGCCCGTTCGTTCGGGTCATCGGGCGCACGACCCGACAGTCGGCGCGGCCCGATGGAGTCCGCCCGCACACCGACGATGATCGGAGCGCGGGCGGAGAGGCACATCAGCCGAGGCTGAACGGCTGGCCCCACAGCGTCACCCAGGTGACGACGTTGTCGGTCTCGACCTCGACGCTGACGAAGGCGCGGGCCTGCGCGTAACCACCGCAGCCCGACAGGCCGATGGTGGAGTCCGCCCAGGTGACCGAGCCGTTGCTGCCCTTGAACTTGTTGCGCTTCTTGTGCGCCTCGTTGCCGAAGTCGTCGGCCTCCTCGATGTCGAGGATGTAGAACGAGGTCGCCTGGCCCGGGCCGAGCGACAGGTTGCCGCCGCTGGTCGCGCCGATGCTCGGGCTCTCACCCTGCCAGTCGCTGCCGGCCTCGACGCCGCCCTCGGCGCCGCCGCCCGCGATGTTCACCTGGCAGCCGACGGTGTAGCCCGGGAAGATCTTGCCGCCGGCTTCCGAGCCGGTGCCGGACACCTCGACCTGAGCCGAACCGGAGACCCACGCGTTGCGGTGCACCGGGGTGGAGCCGAGGGACGGGCTGATGGTGGCGGACTCGCCGACCAAGCGGACCGTCACGACGGTGCCGTCGGACAGGTGCTTGACGATCTGGCCGCCCGGCAGCGGAACGAAGGTGTCGGCGTTGGCAGCGCCGGTGGAGAACAGGCCCATGGCGATGGTGGCGGCGGCACCGACACCGGCCACACGCGCCACGTTCTTACGGTTGATCATTTCGTTGTACCCCTCGAGGGTTGAATTCGCTTCAGCGAGAAGATTGTTCGTTGTTCGATCGGCGGCCTCGAACCGGCGACGATCGCTCGTGCGATCGATCGCGGTCCGCGCTCGCCGCGGTGGACTCGACAGACGTCAGCCGATGCTGAACGGCATCCCGTAGAGGGTGGTCTTCGAGTAGTGGTCACCGATGATCTCGACCACGGTGTAGGCGCGCGCCTGGGCGTAGCCCGCGCAGCCCTGGATCTCGATCTCGGCATCCTGGTACTCGACCGAGTACACGCCCGGCTTCAGGATGTCCTTGTAGTCGATCTGAACGAACTTCACTTCGCCAGGGCCGAGGTTCAGGCCGATGGAGCCGCCCAGGCTGAAGCCGTCGAGGTTGACGCCGCCCGACACGCCCGCGGAGATGGCGTCGTCGGCGATACTGACCTGGCAGCCGACGATGTAGCCGGTGCTCAGCTGGGAAGCGCCGTGGGTCGAGGAGTTGTTGGTGCCGGCGCCACCCGCGGGGCCGTTGTTCGGGCCGACCGTACCCTCGGGGGTCACGGTGACATCGGCGGTGGCGTTGCCCGAGACCCAGACGACGCGACCGGCGCCGTTGGCGGCAAGGGACGGCGAAATCAGGGCGTGCTCACCCGTGCGGGTCAGGGTCACGCCAGGACCCACCTTCTGACCGTCCGGCAACGGCACGAAGGTGTCGGCATTGGCAGCACCGGTCGACAGCAGGCCCATGGCAACGGCCGCGGCGGCGCCGACGCCCGCGACGCGGGCACCGCGACGCAGACCGTTGGTGCGGTTCTCGCTCATACTTCCCCTCATCAGGTTCAAACAGTCAACCTCGACCATCGAGGCTGGACAGTGGTCCATACTCAGGCCCAGCTCAGTTTGTCGCCCCTTTGTTGCCGATATGTAACCGGCTGTTATTTCGGCGCAACGCCCTCACTGGCAAATGGAACCGAGCCGGGTTCCGCCGGATCGACAACATACGTGCCGTATCCGGGCCTGCGGGGGACCTACGTTTGGGTGGCTCGAGGCGAAGATTAAACGGTCGGTAACTGCCTGGCAACGTAAAGAATTGTAAAGAACAATGTGATGTAGATCACTGGTGCTGACATGCCAATATCGCTTGACGTGCATAAATGCAGGCGGGAATGTCGCGCATTCGCCTGAACTGATCGACACGAGTCGCAACGACGCCAACCGCTACTTACGGGACAGGGCCGTATGAATAGCGCAGATCACAGTCCGTAATAGAAAACGGTGAGGAGATAACGCAGGAATATAGTCCTGAAGTACGGACTAAAATAGTAGAAAAGGCGCTCAGCCGTGATGCGGCGGAACCTGGGAGCGCAACCAGTCGTCGGCAGTACCACGGTCGGCCGGATCGTCACCGCGTTCGTCGCGGGTGGTGTCCGGGAGGGTGTCGCCGAAGATCCGCGCCAGACGCGCGGCGTCCCTCGCCCGGCGCGCGGCGGAGCGAGGGACGTCGGAGGAGTCGGCGGCCGGAATTATTCGGCCAATCCGGACAGTTCGCCGATCACTTTGCTGGCGAGCGGCGAGAGGGTTGCCATGCCGTCGCGGATGGCGGCGCGGGTGCCAGGCAGGTTGACCACCAGGGTGCTGCCCGACACGCCCGCCAGCCCGCGCGAGAGCCCGGCGTCCAGCGAGCCGGCGACCCGGCCGGAAGAGCGCAGCGCCTCGCTGATTCCGGGCAGTTCCCGGTCCAGCACCTGGGAGGTCGCCTCCGGCGTCACGTCGCGCGGCGACATCCCGGTACCGCCCACCGAGATGACCAGGTCGACGCCGCCGATCACGGCCGTGTTCAGCGCGTTGCGGATCTCCACCTCATCGGCCGACACCGACACCGACGCGTCGACGAGGAAACCCGCCTCGGTGAGCAGCTCGGTGACCAGCGGGCCGAGCGAGTCCACACCTCCATGCGCCGTTCGATCGTCGACGACCACCACCAGTGCACGCCCCGCCACAGGAGCATCGATTTCCATGGTGCTCACCGTAGCGCCTGTACCGAGCAACCCGGCGGCGGCGCTGGACAATTCCGCGTCACTCAGCCGCCTCATCGGCCACCGTCCGCGGGCACGCCGGTGAGAGTGACCTCGACCGTCTTGGGATTGTTGCCCTGTTCGTCGGTGTAGGTGACCTTCACCTTGTCTCCCGGTTGGTGCGAACGAACGGCGGCGATGAGGGCTTCGCCGGAGTCGATGGACCGGTCGTCCAGCTTGGTGATGACGACGCCCGCCGGGATGCCCGCCTTGGCGGCCGGGCCGTCCGGTGTCGCTTCCAGCACCAGTGCGGCGCTGTCCTGCGGCCGCAGCTTGATGCCGATCTGGGCGTAGGTGGCGTGGCCGCTCTTGATCAGCTGGTCGGCCACGCGGCGGGCCTGGTCCACCGGGATGGCGAAGCCGAGGCCGATCGAACCGCTCTGCTGGCCGCCCATCTCGCCGACGCCGAGGCTGGCGATCGCGGTGTTGATGCCGATCAGCTTGCCGCTGCCGTCCACCAGCGCGCCGCCCGAATTGCCGGGGTTGATGGCGGCGTCGGTCTGGATCGCGTCGATCACCGGCTGCGGGGCGTTGGGGTTCTGGCCGCCCTCGCCGCTGGTCGACACCGGCCGGTTCAGCGCCGAGACGATGCCGGTGGTGACGGTGCCCGCCAGGCCGAGCGGCGAGCCGATGGCGACCACCGGCTGGCCGACCTGGAGATTCGACGAGGTGCCCAGTTCGATCGGGGTCAGGTCGTTCTTGCCCTGCACCTTGATCACCGCGAGATCCGACACCGGGTCGGCGCCGACCAGCGTGGCGGGCGCGCTGCTCCCGTCGGAGAACATGACCTCCATCTTGGCGCCCGCGCCACCGCCGGAGGCCACGTGATTGTTGGTCAGGATCAGGCCGTCGGAGGAGAGCACGACGCCGGAGCCCTCGCCCTGGGCGCGGTTGCTCGCCACCTTGATCATGACGACGCTCGGCAGCACCTTCTGCGCCACCGCCTGGGTCGAGCCCGCCGGCGCGTTGGACGCGTTGCTGACATTGGGCTTCGGCGCGTCCAGCGCATTGGTCACCGATGCCCTGCCGTCGTCGGATCGGGTGACCAGTGCGCCGACCGCACCGCCGACGCCGCCGCTGACCAGTGCGAGCGCCACCGCGCCTGCGACGAGACCGGTGCGGAACGGACGTCGCGGCGGCTGCGGCGGCTGCGCGCCGAAGGCCGCGCCTGGCACGGCGTGCGGGGGCGGCGGCGGGCCGCCGGGAGCCCCGAATCCGTGACCCGATTCGGGGCCGGGGAACGGCTGCGTCCGATGGTGTTCACCGGGATGCTGCTGCGACTGATAGTGGGGCGTCTGGTGCGCCGCGCCGGGTGCGGCCCATGCCGCGTGCTCGGCCGCGCCCGCGGCAGGGAACTGCTCGGTCGGCCGAGGTCCGGAGGCATCCGCCTTCCCCAGCTCCACGTTGCGGTCCTGGAAATCCTCCGTCATGGTTTCTCGTTTCTCCTCACGTCTGCCGACCAGCGTGCCGACGACGGCTTAGAGCCGACTGAGACCGTGCTTTCAGTTCTCCGAGATCTCCTGAGCGGTCGCGGGGCCATCGCCCTCGCCATCGCCCTCGCCCGGTAACACGATACGGATCTGCGCGCCCCCGCGGTCGGACGTGTCGATCGTGATGGTGCCGCCGTGCTTGGTCACCACCTGCTTGACGATGGCCAGGCCGAGCCCCGATCCCGGCATCGATCGGGACGCGGTGGTCCGGTAGAACCGCTCGAACACCAGCTCCCGTTCGTCCGACGGGATGCCGGGGCCCGCGTCGTCCACCGCGAGTTCCAGCAGACCCCGTCCGGTCTCGCGCATGGTGACCAGCACCTGGGCGCCTGCGGGGCTCCACTTGGCGGCGTTGTCGAGCACGTTCAGCACCGCCCGCTCCAGTCCGGCCTCGTGGCCGTAGACGAACCACGGCCGCAGCTCGGCGACGAACTCGATGGACCCGCGCCTGCGCCGGGCGCGCTCCAATGCCCGCTCGGTCACCTCGCCGAGATCGATCCGCTCGTAGACCGTCTCGGGGGCGTCCTCGCGCGCCAGGTCGACCAGATCACCGACGAGGGTGGACAGCTCCTCGATCTGAGCCATCACGTCCTCGCGCAGCTCCGCCATGTCCTCCTCGGGAATCCGTGGCGCGCCCGGCCTGCTGGAGGCGATGAGCAACTCCATGTTGGTGCGCAACGAGGTCAGCGGCGTGCGCAGCTCGTGCCCGGCGTCTGCGACCAGACGCCGCTGGCGGTCGCGTGATTCGGCCAGCGCCCGCAGCATGGTGTTGAAACTGTCGGTGAGCCGAGCCAATTCGTCGTCACCGGTGACCGGGATGGGCGTGAGGTCGTCGGTGCGTGCGACGCGTTCGGTCGCGGCCGTCAGCCTGGCGATGGGTCTGAGCCCGGTGCGGCCCACCGCCGTGCCCGCCGCCGCGGCGAGCACCACGCCGCAGCCGCCGACCACGAACAGCAGCCAGGCGAGCCGGTCGAGCACCTCGCGGGTCGGCTCGAGTCGCTGCGAGATGACCAGCGTCGCACCGGAGTTCGTGCGCACCGCGAGCACGCGTTGATTGCTCACCGTGCGCAACGAGGAGGTCAGCGTGCCGTCGGCGACGGCGAACTCCTGCTCCCCCACCGGCGGAATCGTCTGCTGCGGCGGCATATATGGCTTGTGGTCGGCGAAGATCAACGCGACGCCGACATCGTTGGAGAACAGGCCGGCCAGGATGATCGACTGGAAGCCCATGCTCTCGAAGTTGTTGTCGATCATCGTCGAGGCACGCGCCCGCAATTGCGCGTCGACGTCCGCGTAGAGCGCGCGCGCCACCATCGCGTAGGCGGCGATGGACGTGAACGCGACCGCGATGGCCACCACCGAGGCGGCCAGCAGGGTGACACGCCAGCGCAGCGACACCGAGCGGGTCAGCGGCATCGGCGGCCGCATCTCGTTCGGGTCGGGCGGGCGGTGGCCCAGGGTGGCGATGACGGGTCGCCGGGGAACGCTTCGAGCCATTGTCGCGCGACCTACGGCGGAGTTTCGCGCAGCACGTAACCGACGCCGCGCACGGTGTGGATGAGCCGCGGCTCGCCCTCGGCCTCGGTCTTGCGGCGCAGGTAGCCGATGTAGACCTCGAGCGCGTTGCCCGAGGTCGGGAAGTCGTAGCCCCACACCTCTTCGAGGATGCGGCTGCGGGTGAGCACGCGGCGCGGGTTGGCCATCAGCATTTCCAGCAGCGAGAACTCGGTGCGGGTCAGGCTGATCGAGCGGGCGCCGCGGGCGACCTCGCGGGTCACCGGATCCAGGGACAGGTCCGCGAAGAGCATCGCTTCGGAGGTGTCGCCTTGTTCGGGCGCGCGGCGCCGCAGCAGCGCGCGCAACCGGGCGAGCAATTCCTCGAGAGCGAATGGCTTCGGCAGATAATCGTCGGCTCCGGCATCGAGTCCGGCAACCCTTTCGGAAACCGAATCGCGGGCCGTCAAAACCAGAATCGGAAGATCATCACCGGTGCTGCGCAGCCGTCGGCAAACTTCGAGCCCGTCCAATCTCGGCATCATCACGTCCAGCACGAGTGCGTCCGGACGTTGGACGGTGGCTTTCTCCAGGGCGTCCACACCATCCACCGCGAGATCGACCGAGTAGCCGTTGAAGGTCAGCGACCGACGCAGCGATTCCCGGACGGCGCGATCGTCGTCGACTACCAGAATGCGCATGCCACCAGTTTGACCGCATCGACTGAGAGCCGACTGAGAGGGGATGCCCGACACGCCGCGAACAGCGCTGGAGGGACGACACGCCAGAGCACCACCGATGACCTGGGGCTTTCATCGGCGCGCGCGGATTCCGGTCGTCGCGAGTCTCACTTCAGTACCGAAACTTGTTCTGCTCAGCCATATTAGAGGAATATCAAGTCGAGTGCCCCAGATTGCCGTTACACAGCCAGCACGGTATGTTCCCAGCGGTAAAAACAAGACCTCGAGTTGGTTCATCAGCGGGTTGGTCCCATACTTATGTGAAACAGCCACTAGCCATCCGGGGAAACCGCGCGGAGTGGAGGCGACGGAAGCGGATGGATGCAGCACCGCGTTCCCGGCAATTCAGGCTGTCGAACTGGTCCGTCACCCGCAAGGTCGGGATCGTGCTACTGCTGCCGGTGGTGCTCGCCTCGACGTTCGCGGTTTTGCGAATCAACGACGAGTTGAACACGATCGGCGACCTCGACGCGGCGACCGACCAGGCCAGGATCATCCGGCCGATGCTCGGTTTCGCCTCGGCCACCGAACAACTCGCCGTCACCACGGCGACCACGTGGGAGGACCACACCACCGACGCCGACCTGGACCGCATCGCGGGCCGGTTCGACCAGGCGGCCGCGGATCTCCAGACCTCGCTACGTTCGACGGGCGCGCCGGCCGACGTCGTCAACGAGCTCGACGCGGCGCTCACCGCGGGCCGCGCGATGCGCAACGGCCTGCGCAACAGCTCGCCGGTGGCGATCGGCCAGCAGGCCGACGAGGTCGCAGCCCGCATCGGCAACGCGATCGCGCGTTCGACGTCGCTGGAAGAGATCACCATTCAGCGGTACTTCCTGCAGCTCGGTGTGACCACCAACGCGCGCAGGCTGCACACCCAGCAGTACCTGCTGATCGGTTCGCCCGGCGCGGACCGCAACCCGGCCGTACGCCCCACCGTCTTGATCACCGCGGGTGGTGAGCTGGTGTTGCTGAGCCAGTTCGCCCAGCTGCAGCCGTCTTCGGCGCTCAACGCCAGCGTGCTGATCGACGCGGTGAACGTCCGGCTCGGCGCCTTCAGCCAGAACCTGGGCGACCCAGCGGGCAGCCAGCCGGTCATCGATTCGCTGCGCACCAGTGCCACCGCCTACGACCAGACCACCCTGAACCTGGTCGACACCATCGACGCGCGACTGGCCGACCGGACCGCCGAAGTCCGCGGCATCGTGTTGCGCGATATCGCGATCGTGGTCGCGACACTGCTGGCCGGTCTCGCCCTCGCGCTCGCGGTCGCCCGCTCGCTCGTCGTCCCGATTCGCCGCCTGCGGCACGGCGCACTCCAGGTCGCGCACGTCGACCTGCCCAACGAGCTCGAGGTCGTGCGTTCCGGCAACGCCACGCCGGAGCCGACCCGCGTCGACGTGCACACCACCGAGGAGATCGGCCAGCTGGCCCGCGCCGTCGACGACATCCACAACGCCGCGCTCCATCTCGCCGCCGAGCAGGCGCGTCTGCGCCTCCAGATCGGCAGCATGTTCGAGACCCTCTCGCGCCGCAGCCAGTCGCTCGTCGAGCAGCAGCTGACGCTGATCGAGGAGCTCGAGCACGACGAGGACGACTCCGAGCGCCTGCAGAGCCTGTTCCGCCTCGACCACCTCGCCACCCGCATGCGCCGCAACGGCGACAACCTGCTGGTGCTCGCGGGCACCGCGCTGCGCCGCGGCCACCTGCCGCCGGTGCCGCTGTCGGACATGCTGTGGAGCGCGGTCTCCCAGGTCGAGGACTACCAGCGCGTCGAGATCGGCAGCGCGCCCGACGGCATCGTGCCCGGTGAGCCCGCCGTCGACGTCGAGCACCTGCTGGCCGAGCTCATCGACAACGCGCTGCGCTACTCGCCGCCCACCACCCCGGTGGCGGTCTCGGTTGCGCGCGCGGTGGACGGCGGCTACCTGATCGAGATCATCGACCGCGGTCTCGGCATGTCGGCCGAGGACCTGCAGACGGTCAACGAGCACCTCGCCTCCGGTGGTGAGGTCACCGTCGAAACCGCGCGCCGCATGGGTCTTTTCGTGGTCGGCCGACTTGCCAAGCGGCACAACATCACGGTCAACCTGCGCCGCACCTCGGCGATGGCACAGCAGCCCGGTATCACGGCGAGCGTGCACCTGCCGGGCACCCTGGTCTCGCCGGTGCCGATCAGCGACAAGGCTCCGCAGCTCACCGCGCCGATGCCGCAGGAGAGTTCGCCCGAACCCACCGTGGCGCCGCCGCGGATGCTGGTGCCGGTGCCGAGCCTGGCGCTGCCCGAGCACACCTCGTCGTTCGAGATGAGCGGCACCGGCCTGCCGCAGCGCCGCCCGGCGATCCGGGTGGCCACTCCGGCCGATCGCGCGACGCCGGTGATCGATGCCGAGACCACCGATCCGGGTCGCGGCGGCCCGCTGCCGATGCGGATGCGCAACGAGAACGGCGCGCCCCGCTCCGTGGAGCCGCTCGCGCTGCCCGCGCCCGCACCGGCGCCCGCGCCCGAGGAACCCGTGCACGTCGATGTGTGGGCCGAGACGGCCACCTACGAGGTGCCCGAGCCCGCGGCGCTCGCGAACGCCGCGCAGGCCACGGTCACCGGGCTGCGACCGGTGAACCCGGAGTCCCCGACGCCCATCTACCAGCGCATGGTCTCGGAGTGGTTGGTCGAACCCGCTTCGGCCAATGCCGAGGACGACGGCAACAGTTGGACTTCCCCTGCCGACGTCGGCTGGGCCGCCGCCGCGGAGGCGAGCAACCCGACCAACTCCGGCCGCACCTCCGGCGGCCTGCCCATCCGGCAGCCGGGAGCGCAGCTGGTCCCGGGCGGTCTGGCGCCGGCCAACGAATCCAACACGCGGAATCCTGACGAGATCCGCAATAGCTTGACCAGGCATCTCAGCGGGGTCCGCAGCGGGCGGGCCGACGCCCAGTACAACGACGGAGGGCTTGCATGACCGACAAACCAGGCAACACCACAGACGAGAATCTGAACTGGCTGGTCACCCGCTTCACGCGGGACGTGCCGGGTGTCACCCACGCGGTGCTGGTGTCGGCCGACGGCCTGCTGCAGGCGACCAGCCCGCACCTGCCCTCGGACCGCGCCGAGCAGCTGGCGGCGGTCACCGCGGGTCTGGCGAGCCTGTCCGCAGGCGCCGCGCAGTTGTTCAACGGCGGCAAGGTGATGCAGTCGATCGTCGACATGCAGCGCGGCTACCTGCTTGTGATGACCGTCGGCAACGGATCGCACTTGGCTGTGCTCGCCAACAAGACGCACGACATCGGCCGGATCGGTTATGAGATGGCGCTGCTCGTCGATCGTGTCGGTTCGGTGGTCCAGGCCACCGCCCGGACGGCCGTATAGAGCGTGCGATGTCTACCCCATCCGGCGGGGGGCCGGGCACACCACCCACCCGCGTTCGTCCCTATGCCCTGACCTCGGGGCGTACCGAACCCGCGGTCGACCTTCCCCTGGAGGCGGTCATCGAGACCATCTCCTACACTGCCCATTTCGAATGGCCGGTCGGCGATATCCGCACCGATATCGTGCGGCTCGGCACCGCACGCCTCTCGGTGGCCGAGATATCGGCCCAGCTACAACGGCCGCTCGGACTGGTCCGGGTCGTGATCGGCGATCTCGTCGTCGCCGGGACGCTACGCGTGCATTGGACCCTGAGCGACCAGGCGAGCTACGACGAGCGCCGGTCTTTGATGGAGAGGACTTTGCGTGGACTCCGCGCCCTATAACTCCCAGCCGTACGGTTCGGCACCCATGGACAATCGCACCGCGTCGACGAAAATCGTTGTCGCAGGGGGTTTCGGCGCTGGCAAGACCACCTTCGTCGGCGCGGTGTCGGAGATCGTCCCGCTGCGCACCGAGGCGATGGTGACCGGCTTCTCCGACGGCATCGACGACCTTGCCGCCACGCCGGGCAAGGAGACCACCACGGTCGCCATGGATTTCGGCCGCATCGTGCTGCCGGGGAACCTGACGCTGTACCTGTTCGGCACGCCGGGCCAGCGCCGGTTCTGGTTCATGTGGGACGACTTGATTCGCGGCGCGATCGGCGCGGTGGTGCTCGTCGACACCCGCCGCATCGAGGACAGCTTCGCGGCCGTCGACTTCTTCGAGGCGCGCGGCCTGCCATTCCTGGTGGCGGTCAACCGTTTTCCGGATGCCCCGCGGTTCCCGGTGGGCGAGCTGCGCGAGGCGCTCTCGGTGCGGTCCGGGGTTCCGATCGTCGACATCGACGCGCGCAACGCCATGGAAGTGCGCCAATCCCTCGCCGCGGTCACCGAATACGCGATCCAGCGGCTCGCCGCACAGCAGCACGAGCAGCCCGTCGGACAGGTGTAAGGGTCGCTGTTTTGTCCTACTTCTCCATGGGTTATTGGGTGCTGGGCCTGTCGATCCTGGTGGCCATGGCGGGCGCGCTGATCGGAATGATCTGCATCCGTCAGTCGACCAAATCGGTGACGTCCAAGTTCCGCATGGTCTGGCTGGCCTCGGCCGCGGTCTCGATCGGCGGAATCGGTACCTGGCTGGCGATTTTCGTGACGATGCTCGGTGTCACGCCCTCGGGCGACACCATGATCCGCTACGACGTCGCCCGGCTCACGGGAGCGGCGGTGCTCGCCGTGCTCGCGGTCTTCGGCGGGCTGGTGCTCGCCGGGCGGACGCTGCAGCTGCCCCGCCTGCTCGGCGGCGGTCTGCTGATGGGCCTCGGCACGAGCCTGATGCTGGCCCTGGGTATGAGCGCCGTGCAGGTGCGCGGCGAGCTCGAGTTCGGGCTGTGGCAGGTGCTCGCGGCGGGCGCGCTCGGCATCGTGATCTCGCTCGCCACACTGTGGTTCGTGCTCCGCTCGTGGCCGACGTCCGCGGTGATCGGCGCCTCCGCGCTGTTCGGGTGCGCTGTCGTCGGGATGCACTATCTGCGGATGGCCGGCCTGGAGGTGCGGATCGACCCGCGCGCCGCCCTTCCGGCCGGTGAGGACTTGTTCTCCTTCCTGGTTCCGATGTTCGTCATCGGCATGCTGTCGCTGGCCGTGCCGATCACCGCTGTGCTGGTCGCTCCGGACCGGCGGACGCCTGCCGCGCTGCCGTCTCGGCAGCCCGAGCTGATGCACTGAACCCCGGCCAACCGCGCCGCCGACGTCTTACAGTGGGACACATGCGGTTCGGCCTGGACTATTCCGGTGGACGTCCGGGGGGCGCCGCCATCCGGGCGGCCGGTTTCGACTTCGTGGTGCGCTATCTGACGCCGGGCGGCCCGAGCCTGCCCGGCAAGCTGCTGACGCCCGCCGAGGCCGATGATCTTCGGGCGCACGGTATTTCCATCGTCTCCAACTGGGAGACCACCGCGGCGCGCATGCTGGACGGCTACAACGCGGGCATCGTGGACGCGCGGGCGGGCCTCGCGCAGGTGCTGCGCTGTGGCGGCCGTTCCGACCGGCCCATCTACTTCTCGGCGGATTTCGACGCCACCCCGCAGGACCAGGTGTCGATCAACGCGTATCTGGACGGGGCGGCGACAGTGCTCGGCGGCGCGAATGTCGGGATCTACGGCGGGTATTGGTCGGTGAGCCGGGCGCTGGACGCCGGCAGCGCGATGTGGGTCTGGCAGACGGACGCGTGGTCGGGCGGCAACGTGGAGACCCGGCGCAACATTCACCAGACACTGCGTCAGGTCCGGGTCAACGGCGTGCTCTGCGATGTGAACGTGGCCGAGACAGTGGATTTCGGCCAATGGGATTTCGTACAGGAGGAACCGGACATGACGCCGGAGCAGGATGCGGTGCTGCGCGACATCCAGACCCAGTTGCGCGGCCCCGGCCTCGCCGGGTGGCCGCAGCTGGGCACCGACGCCGACGGCAAGCACCTGACGCTGGTCGACGGGCTCGCCGCGGCGCTGAGCCGCATCGAGGAGATGCAACGCCGTATCGACGAGCTGCAGGGCGACAACGCGGCGCTGCACACCCAGGTCGGCGAATTGCGCACGGAGATCAGTGAACTGGAGGCCACGACCGCCGATCTGGTGGAGGAGGTGCGGCGGCTGGACGAGCATCGCTGGCCGTGGCCGTTCTCCTTGATCGAGGGCCCGGCGGAATTGATCGGCGCGCAGCTGGCGCGACTGGAGTCGCTGCTGCCGGATTTGCCTGGATTGCCGGGACATTCGGACGCGGAGCCGGTCGCACGAAACGGCAAACTCTAGCTCGCCGAACATCCTCGGCGAGAACGGTTTACGAGAGGGAATGGCCGAAATTGGCGATGAGCGGGTTCTTCCAAGAACCGGAAGAACCCGCCCTCTCGGATGAGGGTACCGGTGTGTGAGCACGAAATCATCACTGCACGGAGACTTTTAATACCCCGAAAAACCAACTCCAAGTATGTATTCCACGGCTCAGTTACCTTGTCGCACGCGATAATTCGGAAATAACGCCATGTGATGCACGCCACATTGGTAGCCAGACGGTTGCCGCCGCATAACGATCGCGACACCACCGGGTTCTGCCGCGACTCCGGCGAACGGGCGGCGCGTTCCGCACCCGCCGGAGCGTGGTGCTGGCTATGGTCGCCAGGCACGACGCGGTCGGGCCTGCGTTCGATCGCGGCACATCAGGTTCGACTCGAAGGAGTTCGCATGACCGTCAATGTGGTGCTCGACAAGTCGCTCGACAAGGCCTACGAGAACAAGTCGCTCGCGGAGATCATGTCCGCTCCGCCCTCGGCCCTGGCCGGCCTCACCCCGGAGCACGACAAGGTGCTCGAGGCACTGAAGATCAAGACCATCGCCGACCTCGGCACCAACAAGTACTTCCGGTTGGCCGCGGCGCTCGCCGACCTGGCGGGCAAGGAAGGCTGAGTTCGCCTCGGCGGCAACACGACAACGCGTCGGGCCCGGCGGATCACACCGCAGGGCCCGACGCGTTTGTCTCGCTCGCCGTCGGCGACGGCGCACGTTCAGAGCCGATCCAGGTCGACCAGTCCGCGGCGCACGGCCTGCACCAGCCTGCGCGGCACCTGATGGACCACGCCGCCGACGGTCACCGGCACCAGAGCCGGTGGTGTCGCCTTCCACTGGGCGCGACGGCTGCGGGTGTTGGACCGCGACATCCTCCGCTTGGGCACCGCCATCTCAGGCCTCCCGTCCGGCGCGCACGCGCCTGCCGTACTTGCGCTCGAACTTCTCGACCCGGCCCTGGGTGTCCAGCACGCGGTGCGCGCCGGTCCAGAACGGGTGCGAGTCGGCGGTCACGTCGACCACCAGCAGCGGGTACGCCTTGCCGTCCGCCCACTCGACGGTCCGCGCGCTGGTGGCGGTGGACCTGGTGAGGAACCGCTTGCCGGTGCTCGAGTCCTCGAACACCACCGGGTGATAGTCCGGGTGAATACCTGTCTTCACTTTCCTTCTCCTCTCCGACTCTCGGTCTGCGCGATCTCGTCGACCAGCCCGTCCTCGCACGGGTCGGCATGCCAGTCGCCGAAGGGGTCGTCCCACAGCGCGACCCGCTCGGGCGCCCGCTCGACCAGCCGCAGCTCGTCGTCCTCGACCAGCGCCCAGTGCAGCGCTTGGCGGATCTCGGCGGGATCGGCGTCGTGCGCGAGGATCACCAGCGAGACGTCCCGGTCACCGAAGCGGTCGTCCCAGCGCAACGCCGCGAGCGCCCGCCGGTCCGGATCCGCCCGCGCCACGTCGTCCTCGCCCATCGCGGCCAGCCAGCGGCCCGCGCCGCCGACGCGCAGCCCGCCGCCCGCGGACTCCAGCCACACCACCTCGTCGGGCTGGGTGGCCAGCCAGATCCTGCCGCGCGCCGTCACCACGCCCTCGAAAAGCACGTCGAGGGCGTCGTGCAACCTGCCGGGGTGAAAGGGCCTGCTCGCCGCGAACTCGATGAGGGTGACGCCGTGCTCGGCCACCAGCGGCGGCTGCCCGCGCAGCAGCGGCGCGTGCGCGTCCAAGGTCCGCCCACGGCGCGCCCCTGCCGGGATTCGCCCGAGCAAGGCGGCGACGTCCGCGGCGGCGAGGACGTCCAGGTCGTCGATCCAGGCGACGGGCGCGTCCGGAACCAGGCGGGTCAGCACGGCGGCGAGCCTGGCCTGTTCCATGGCGTCGAGCGCGGGGCCGATGGCCACCACCGCGTCGGCGAAGTCGACCTGGCCGACGGCAAGCTGCGCGACGGTGCGGTCGTCGTCCGCGGCGGCGAGGCCACGCTCGGCGAGGGTCTCGTCACCGGTGGCGTCGGCCAGCCACTGCGTGCTGTCCAGGCAGGCCAGCACCGCCTCGACGCGCACGTCCCGCCCGGCGGGTCCGTCCACCCGGCCGACGACCCCGGTCACCACGACATCGTCGATGGCGCGGCACACCGCCTCGGCCTCGAAGGCCGGATCGAGCGCGAGCACGATGCGCCGCACCGATTCTCGCGCGGCCAGCGTGCACAGCAGCGGAAGCAGATCGGCGCGCAGCGTGCAGGAGACGCAGCCGTGCGCCAGTTCGAGCACGGTGGTCCTGGTGTCCGTCGCGGTGCCGACCGTGCGGCGCACGATGCCCTCGCGCAGCTCGCTCAGCTCGTGGCGCACGACCACGACGCCGTCCCCGCCGAGCAGCGCGGCGGCGACACGGTCCACGCCCGCCGCGGCGCGTCCCGGCAGGCCGGCGACCAGCACCACCGGCGTCCGGCCGTCTGGCCCGGGTGGGAGCAGGGCGGGATCAGGCACTACCACCGAAACCCCTTTCGATAACGATTTTCATTTGCCGTTGCCCAACGCTACAGTGTCGAGCAGCCGTTGTCGAAAATGATTGTCAACTTCCCCGATCTGCCCCGCCGGCTCCGCCGGCCGCCATCCCCGAATGGAGGAAGCCCCATGTCGGCCCACTGCCAGATCACCGGGCGCAAGCCCGGATTCGGCAAGTCCGTGTCGCACTCACACAAGCGGACCAGCCGCCGCTGGAACCCCAACATCCAGCGCAAGACCTACTACCTGCCCAGCGAGGACCGCCGCATCACGCTGAACGTCTCGACCAAGGGCATCAAGACCATCGACCGGGACGGGATCGAGGCGGTCGTCGCTCGCATCCGGGCGCGCGGCGAGAAGATCTGAGGAGCTGCCATGGCCTCGAAATCCACCGACATCCGGCCGATCGTCAAGCTGAAGTCCACGGCGGGCACCGGCTACACCTACGTCACCCGCAAGAACCGGCGCAACGATCCGGACCGCATGGTGCTGAAGAAGTACGACCCGGTGGTGCGCAAGCACGTCGACTTCCGCGAGGAGCGCTGACGTGGCGAAGAAGTCGAAGATCGCCCGCAACGAGCAGCGCAAAGCCGTCGTCGCCCGGTACGCCGCCCGCCGCGCCGAGCTGAAGGAACTCGTCCGCGGACCGGCCACATCGGAGGCCGACCGGGCCGCCGCGCAGGCGGCACTGCAGCGACTGCCCCGCGATGCCAGTCCGGTACGATTACGCAACCGGGACGCTGCGGACGGACGTCCGCGCGGCCACCTCCGGAAGTTCGGTCTCTCCCGTGTGCGTGTGCGCGAGATGGCCCACCGGGGAGAGCTTCCCGGTGTGCACAAATCGAGCTGGTAAGAACCACCGATCCCGTAGAAGGAATCCCTGATATGGCAGTCAAGCGAGCACCGTCGAAGAAGGTCCGCGCGGAACAGGCCCGCCGCCCCAAGAAGAACCCGCTGATCGCCGCGGGGATCGAAACGGTGGACTACAAGGACGTGAACCTGCTGCGCACGTTCATCTCCGATCGCGGCAAGATCCGCAGCAGGCGTGTCACCGGGCTCACCCCGCAGCAGCAGCGCCAGGTCGCCGTCGCGGTGAAGAACGCCCGCGAGATGGCCCTGCTGCCGTTCACCAGCCGGTAGCGCGAGCCCTTCCAGCCTCGACGGCGGGGGCTCGGGTGTGTGACGCACCAGAGCCCCCGCCGTTGTCGTATCCGCCGGTCGTGGTCCGACGAGCCCCCCGAGGCCACACGACGGACAATCCACAGTTATCGATCGAGCGAACCGGCATCAATGGGCCTCAACTCGCACGCCGATCACTTCATCGAGTGAAAATCACTCGATTACCAATAAGTAGTTAATTAATGGCAAGCGCTCGGCAACGGGCCGGGCGATGGCCGGTAATCGAGCCATGTCAATAGTCTATGAAAAAACGTGACCTTCGTCACAGGTGCCTGTTATACAGGCGTTATAGCAATGTGATCTCACTCGCGAAATCTGGCCGAGTGATACATTCATTCATACAGAATTGACGCGTTCACCTCTCGGGGGTGGGAAGTATGACGGCATTACCTGCCGGAGTTTTAATGATCGGATCATACCGGCCCGATCGAATTGTTTCCAATTCCGACCTGGCCCCAGAATTGGGTGTCGACGAAGAGTGGATATCTTCGCGGACCGGAATTACCGAACGTAGATTCGCGGGGGATCACGAAACAGTAATTTCGATGGCCGCATCGGCCGCTCAAAAAGCGCTCGACGCCGCCGCAATGTCCGCTAGCCAGATCGACGTCGTGATGCTCGCGACCTCGACCCATCTCAACCAGACTCCGGCCGCCGCGGCCATCGTCGCCGCCGAACTCGGCTGTGCCGGACCCGCCGCCTTCGACATTTCGGCGGGCTGCTCCGGCTACGCGCACGGTATCGGCCAGGCCGCCGCGCTCGTCAATGCGGGCCAGGCCGACAACATTTTGGTCATCGGCTCCGAAAAGCTCAGCCACGTCATCGATCCCAGCAATCGGTCGGTGGCTCCCATCTTCGGCGACGGCGCGGGCGCCGCGATCGTCGGCCGCACCGAATCCGGGCACATCAGGCGCACCGTGTGGGGCAGCGACGGCACCCAGTCCCGCCTGATCAGGCAGGAACCGAGCTGGGAGGAGTTGCGCGCCGCGCCGACCACGACGGCCACGCCCTTCCTGCACATGGAAGGCACCGAAGTATTCCGCTGGGCGACCGGCGCGGTGCCCAAGATAGTTTCCGATATCGCACACGCCGGTGGCATCACGCTCGCCGACGTCGAGGTATTCATCCCGCATCAGGCGAATTTGCGAATCATCGACGGGGTTGTTCGCAAACTCGGCTGGCAGGACGAATCGGTAGTGATCGCAGACGACATCCGACGGGCCGGAAACACTTCCGCCGCCGCTCTTCCGTTGGCGATCGATGACCTGGTGTCTTCGGGCCGGGCAAAGCCGGGACAACTTGCTCTGCAGGTTTCTTTCGGCGCCGGCCTGTCGTATGCGGGACAGGTTTTCGACCTGCCCCAGGTTGCCTGAAACCGAATTTCGCGATCGCTCTTCGAAAGTTGCTCTGCCATGACCGTTTCTTTTTCCAGCTACGACGAGCCCCTCGGACCCCGGTCCGATCGATACTTCGGTGAGGGTTACAAAAAGGTCAGCCCGGAACTGACCGATCTCCAGATCCGCCGATCCACCCAGCTCGGCGCCAAGCACTCCGGTACCGCGCGGCTGAGCTACCCGGCCGCATGGTCGACCAAGAAGCACCGCGAGCTCGTGCCGCACGTCAGCAGCGTCGACACGGTCATGCTAGCCGCATCCCTATGCGACGCCGCGATCACCCACGCTCGCGATCTCAGCCCCGCCGAATCCTCACGGATGTGGGTGCGCCAGGCCGCCGTGCGCGCGGGCGCAGCACCGCACGAGGACCTCGAGCGCATCCCGGTCGAAGCGGAGGTCACCACCACCACCGCCGCGGACGACGCCGACGAGATCGAGACCGCCTTCAAATTCCGGGTCGGCAATCTGACCGGCACGCTGACCATGGTGCATCCGGCCGGTTCCGGCACGCTCGACGTGCCGGGCGTCGACCACATCGCGCAGCTCAGCGACATCTACGGACCGGCGCCGCACTTCTACCTGAACGGCGTGAAGGACCATACCCTGACCGCGACGGACCTGACCGTCGACGAGTCCGCCTCCCGTATCACCGGCAGGCAGCGGGTGAACACCGGCGTCGAGGGCGGTTACGTCGGCGCCGAATCGGTCTACTGGAACTCGGTCTCGCCGATCGACGCCATCGTCGGCGCGGCGCAGCTCTCCCAGATCCTGCTCTACGAGATGGACGGACTGGACCGGAGCAGCAGCAACACCCTGTGGATGCGCAAGCTCGAGTTCGTCACCGAGGGGCCGCGCCGCTCCGCCGCCGAACCCTTCGACGGCACCGTGGAGATCCGCCGCACCTCGACCATCGACCGCGGCGGCCAGCGCTGGCGCAGCGCGGATCTACTGATCAAGGAGTTCCAGGGCGTCACCGGGTTCTGCCTGCTGGCCCACCAGCTGCCCGACTAGGCATGCCCTGGTCACGGAACGTCGTCGAGCCCGCAGTCCTGGCCGAGCGCGCATTGCGCGAGCGCGGCCAGCGCGGGGTCGTCGGCGTGTTCGGTCGCGTTCATCGCCAGCAGCGCGTTGAGCAGCATGCCGTTGGCGATGAATTCCCGTGCCCGCTCGGGACCGCAACCCGTGCGCTCGACCAGCAGGGTGTACAACGCGGAGACGAAACGCCGTGCGGCGGCGGCGATCTGCGGATGACCGGCGGCCGCGCTGAACCCCTGCAACAGAACCACCAGCACGTCCCGATCCTCGACCAGCCGGGTATACACCCCGCCCAGCCGATCCCAGACCTCGGGCGAGGCGGCCACCTCCGGATCCTCCAGTTCGGCGGTGAACGCGGTGAGCAGGGCGGTGACGGCCCGGTCGAAGACCTCCTGGAACAGGTCGGCCTTGGTGCCGAACATGCGCACCACGTACGGCTGCGACACCCCGGCCTCCAGCGCGACGACGTCGGTGCTCGTGCCCGCGTAGCCACCCCGCGAGAACGCCCGCCCCGCGGCCTCGAGAATCATCTCGCGGCGCTCGGCCGCGCTCAGTCTGGGCCTCATGTTGACAAGTTATCACTTGATTACTAGATTTTCGATGAACCCGGTGAAACCGCATTCCGTGTTCGCGTATTCCGCTTGCCCACAAGGGGATACGCGAGAGTGCGGGCACCCGCAATACAAGGACGCCCGATGAAGGATGCACCCGCGCTACGACTGGCCGTGACCGGCGCACCGCGAACGGGTAAGACCACCGTTTGCACCGCACTCGCGCTGGCCACCGGCCTGGACTACGCGGCCATCTCCACCCACCTGGCCACCCCGGGGGCCGACCGCAGGCTGGCGCCGACGGTCGACGCCGCGGTGCGCGGCTTCGAACAGCGCGTGGATTCCGAAGCTCGGCTGACCTCGGGTTTCGTCTCCGACGGTTCGGTGCTCCAGGAATGGGTGGCGGCCGAGGCGCTGCGGCGGACCCGCAGGCTCCGGCACTGGCTGTGGAACCCGCGCGACCTGCCCTATCGCATCTTCGAGAAGCGGTACCTGCTGGCGCACGGCGGGATCGTGACGCGGCGGGCCAACGTCACCTACGACGGGTTCGTCCATCTCAAGATGGACCGCAAATCGGCCACCGAAGGCGATGACCGATACCGCACCACCATCGATCGACTCCTGCTCGACACCCTGTACGAAGGGACCGTCCCGTATCTGGTGATCGGGGGGTCCATCGAAGAAATCGTCACCCGGGTGGCCGGCATGTATCAGCTACCGCAGCTGATGCCGGTGCCCGACGCGGTCTCCGCAGCGTTGCAAGCCGCGTAAACAACAGCCGTCGCCGCATACCACCTGGAGGGGAATACCCATGGCATCCGCAGGCGCCTTGACCAAGACACCACAGCGATCGGACAGTGCGATCTGGACCCTGGTCGTCGTCGCACTGGCCACGTTCATGCTGATGCTCGACCTCACCGTCGTCAACGTCGCGCTACCCGACATCAGGGCGGCCTTCGATTCCAGCTTCTCCGCGCTGCAGTGGATCCTCGACGCCTACGCCCTCGGCCTCGCCGCGGTGCTGCTCGCGGCGGGCTCGCTGGCCGACCGCATCGGCCGCAAGAAGGTCTTCGACGCGGGCCTGGTGATCTTCGTGCTGTCGTCGCTGGCGTGCGGACTCGCGCCGAACGATTTCGTGCTGATCGTCGCCCGCCTCGTGCAGGGTCTCGGCGGTGCGATCCTCTTCGCGGTCGGCCCGGCGCTGCTCGGCCACGAGTTCCGCGGTAAGGACCGCGGCATGGCCTTCGGCGTGTTCGGCGGCGTCGCGGGTCTGGCGATCGCGTTCGGCCCGCTGATCGGCGGCGGGCTCACCGAAACCGCGGGCTGGCGCTGGATCTTCCTGATCAACGTGCCGGTGACCATCGCCGCACTCGCCGTCGGCTACCTGAAGATGCGCGAATCCCGCAGCGACACCCCGCCGCCCGTGGACTGGCCGGGCATGGTGACCTTCTCCGCCGGTCTGTTCTTCCTGGTGCTCGGCTTCATGCGTGGCGAGCAGGACGGCTGGACCAGCGCCCGGATCATCGGCTGCTTCGTGCTCGCGCTGGTGCTGCTCGTCGTCTTCACCTGGCTGCAGATCTCCCGGCCGACCCACGCGATGTTCGACCTCACCCTGTTCCGCAACCGCACCTTCAACGGTCTGTCCGTGGTGACCGCGCTGTGCGCGCTCTCGGTGATGCCCGGTCTGTTCCTGCTCATCTCTTACGTGCAGAACCTGCTCGGCTACTCGGCCTTCGCCAGCGGCGTCCGCTTCCTGCCGCTGACGCTGCTGCTGTTCGTCGCCGCCGCGATCGCGGGCAGCATGGTCGCCAAGCTGCCGCCCGCGATCCTGGTCGGCGCCTCGCAGCTGCTCATCGCCGCAGGTCTGTTCGCGGTGCTGCTCGTCGAGCCCGGCTCCTCGTGGACCGCGCTGATCCCCGGCATGGTGCTGATCGGCCTCGGCATGGGCGTGTTCAACCCGCCGCGCGCCGCGTTCTCCATCGCGGTGACGACCCCGGACAAGGCGGGCATGGCCTCGGGTGTGAACGAGACCTTCCAGCAGGCCGGTCTGGCGATCGGCATCGCCGCGGTCGGCGCGTTCTTCCAGAACCGGGTCGGTAGCGCCTTCACCGAGTCCGAGACCGCGCGCACGGTCTTCGCCGACAAGGCCGCCGAGGCGGGCGACGCGGTGGCGGCGGGCGGCCCCGCCCTCGTCGCGGCCCAAGTGCCCGAGTCGGTCGCCGAATCGGTCCGCGCCGCAGCGGAATCCGCGTTCGTCAGCGGCTTGGAGAACGCCATGGTGCTGGCCGCGGTGCTCGCGGCGATCTCCGGCGCGATCGCGTTCTTCACGCTGCGCAGCCGCGATCTGGACGAGGCCGCGCTGGCCACCCCCGGCGTGCCCACCGAAGGCGCCACCGAGCCCGCGCCGGTGGCCTGACCGTGCTGGCGACCAGGCCGCGCTTCGCGTTCACCGATGTGGACCACACCCTGCTGCGGATAAGCACACTGCAGCACTTCGCGCTGTACTTCTTCGAAGGCACGGGGCGTGCGGAGGTGCTGGCCATGCATCAGACGCGGATGCAACGCCTGGCCGCGACCGGAGCGCACCGGGAAACGCTGAACCGGAGCTACTACCTGCTCTGGGCCGACGTTCCGGTCCGCGAGGTCGAGGACGCCGCGCGCGCCTGGCACGAGCGGGTGCGGGCCGACGGGCTCTACCGCGAGCCCGTGGTGCGCCGCCTGCGCGAACTGCGCAAGCAAGGCGTGGAGACGGTGCTGGTGTCCGGCTCCTTCCACGCCTGTCTGCGACCCATCGAGCGGGAACTGGACTGCGCGGGCGTGCTGTGCACCGAGCTGGAAGAACGCTACGGCGTGTACACCGGGGCGGTGCGCAAGTCCCTCATCGGCGCGGCCAAGCGCGCCGAGGTCGAGGCGTTCGCGGCCAGATATCCCGAGCACGATCTGGCGGGCGATTTCGGCTTCGGCGACCATCTCAGCGACGTTCCCGTGCTGGAAACGGTCGGCCACCCGGCCGTCGTCCCGGTCGACCCCGCGCTGGAGCGGGTCGCCGCCGCACGGGGCTGGGAAGTGCTGCGTGACGACCACTGAGCGTGTCGTCCACCGATCGATCGGAGAAGGACCGTGTACCTAGTAGGCGGACAGCGCCGCGACAGCCTGAAGTTGGCCATCTCCGGCACCTACGGCGTCGGCAAGAGCACGACGACCGAGACGCTCTCGATCGCCACCGGCATTCCGCGCACGCACGCGCTCACCTCCCGTGAGCTCCTGATCGATCTGGCTCCCGGCAAGACGGTGATGGAGCTGAACTCCATCGAGCTGCTGCAACTCGGGCTGCGCCGTTTCGAGGAACGGGTGCACAACGAATCCGGCGAGGGCTCCTTCATTTCCGACGGTTCCGTGGTGCACGAATGGGTGTACGGCACCGCTCGGATGGCGGTCGGCATCAATCCCGGCGCCGGGCTGCTGCTGCGCACCGTGAAGGCCGCCGCCGGCATCGGGCGCAAGGCGCCGCTGCGGGAGTACACCGACATCATCGGCGACGTCGTCAAGGAAAGGGCCGCCCGGCTCTACGACGCCTATGTGCATCTGCCGGTAGAGTTTCCGATGAAGACCGACGGCCACCGCCCGGTGTCCGAACCGTTCCGCAAGCTCTCCGACGACACCCTGCTGCAGGTGGTCAAGGACGTCGGGCTGCCCTACGAAGTGGTGGGCGGGACCGTGCACGAGCGGGTCTCCCGGATCATCGAGCTGTTCGACCTGGAGACCGTGATGCCGGTCGACGAGGCGATCGCCGAGGCCCAACGCCGGGTGACGAACGCGACCGCGGTGCTGGAGGAGGACGACCGCTTCAAGGAAGCCCAGCGCAAGAAGTCGCTGTGGCGCAAGGTCTCCTACGCCATGCGGTACTGACCGCGAGCGAAAGACAAAGGCGCGCAAGCGCCCTCAGACCATTCACGCGAAAGACGTGGGCCCCCGAGAGCTAGTCCCGGGGGCCCACGTCGTTCTTCGACCGTGTACGCGGTGTGCCGCTTACGGGATGGTCAGCACCTGGCCGGGGTTGATCGCATCCGGGTTCGGGATGCCGCTGGCGTCGGCGATCTCCTGGTAGCGGTTGCCGTCACCGTAGAAGCGCTCGGCGATGGCCCACAGCGTGTCGCCCGGCTCCACGGTGTAGGTGCGCAGCTCCGGCGCGGGCGGCGGGGGCACCTCCTCGGCGACCGCGGCCACCGCGGGTTGCTCCTGCTCCTGCTCCGGCTCCGGTGCGGGCAGCGGGGTGTCGGTGTCGGTGCCCGACGCCCACAGCGCGCTGCCGTCGGCGCCGTACAGCACCACGTTGCGATCGGCCTGCACGACCAGCCGGTCCGCGTCCTGGTCGTTGGTCTCGGTCGACCAGGCGGCGCCCTCGCCCTTGTAGAGCACGAAGTTGCCGTCGTGCTGTAGAACCGCTCGCTCCACGCCCTGGTCGTGAGTCTGGGTGGCCCACACGACATTTCCATCCGGTTCGGACAGCACCAGATTGCCGTCCGATTGCAGGGTCAGGGTGTACGCACCGCCGGTCAGGGACTGGCCGAGTCCCAGTTCTTCGCCTACGCGCAGCGTGTCGCCCACGTTGTTCCTTTCGAAGATCACTGTGCAGAGCTTTCGACAGCGGTGCGCGCCGAAAGCCACTGGCGCGCACCGACGCCGAATCTACAGTCCGCCCGATGCGGGCACACGGATTACGCGCAGGGTTGGCGGAATGTTCACTGTGTGACCTCCGGGACATCGTCCCCTAGGGTGGTCGGCATGAATCGCCGACGCATCTCCCTCGCCGCCGCACTGCTGCTCGGTCTCGCCGTCGCGGGCTGCGGCGGCTCGGATGACGATGGCGCACAACAGAACACCTCCCCCGGCGCGACCACGTCCGCGCCCAGCACGCCGAGCGAGGTCGCGCAGGCGCAAGGCCAGCCGTTCACGCCCGATCCGACGATCGTCGGCGCGCACCCGATCCCGTTCCTGTCGTGGGCCCGCGTCGCCGACGACAGGATCGCCGTCAACTTCCAGACCGGTGCGCCGGAGTGTTACGGCGTGGACGCGGTGACCACCGAGACCGACACGACGGTCACGGTGGAATTGCGCGGCGGCACCCGCCCCGACGCGGTCGGGAAGATGTGCGTGATGATCGCGGTGTTCGGCACGATGGAGATCCCGCTGAAGGCGCCGCTGGGCGACCGGGCGGTGCTCAGCGCCGCCTGACGCAGGCTCAGCGCGTGGCGAAGGTGTACTTCATGGCCTGGTCCAGGGTGCCGTGCGTGAACTCGAAACCGTTGCCCACCAGCACCTTCGGCACCATCCTGTGCCCATGCAGCATCTCGGCGCCGCCCTCGCCGCCGATCAGCTTCAGCACCGCGCCCGGCAGCGTCAGCCGGGACCGCCGGTTCAGCGCCGTGGCGAAAGCGGTGGTGAACTCGGCATTGGTGACGGTCTCCGGTGCGGAGAGGTTGACCGGGCCCGAGACCGAGAAGGTCAGCAGCCAGTCCACCGCGGCGAGCCAGTCGTGCAGGGTGATCCACGGCAGGTACTGGCGGCCGGTGCCGAACTTGCCGCCCAGCCCGAGGCGGAACAGCGGGCGCAGCCGCTCGACCAGCATGGAGTCCGTGGAGAGCACGTTCGCGGTGCGCAGCTTCACCACCCGGACGCCCGCGGTGGAGGCGGCTTCGGTGGCGGCCTCCCAATCCCGGCACATGGTGCCGAGGAAGTCGGGTCCGTTCGGCGCGAACTCGTCGACGTCCCGATCACCGCTGTCGCCGTACCAACCCGCGGCCGAGGCGTTGAGCAGGACGGGGACGCCGGTCTCGGCCACCGCGCGCGAGAGCACCTCGGTCGGCACGATGCGACTGTCGCGGATCTCCTCCTTGTAGGCGGGCGACCAGCGCTTGCCCGCGACGGTGGCCCCGCACAGGTTGATCACCGCGCCCGCGCCCGCGACGATGCCGCTGTCGAAGTTCGAACCGTAAGGGTCCCAGCGGATTTCGTCCGGTTTCAGAGCTTCCCTGCGCACCAGGCGGACCACCTCGTGGCCGTCGTCGTTCAGCTTGGAGACCAGATACTTGCCGAGGAACCCCGATGTCCCGGCGACCACGATACGCATGCGTACATTCTGCACCATGGAAATACTATTCCGGGGATTCCATACCGGATAATGAGATCCAGACGTCCAGTTTGTTACCGAAAAGCCTTGTGGCTCCGGCACATCGATTGCTTCACAGCCCGTCTGAACACGAAAAACGCGGAGAGCGGACCCCTTCGGGATCGCTCTCCGCGTTCGTCCGGCTCAGTGCGCGAAGTGGCGAGAACCGGTGAGGTACAACGTCACTCCGGCTTCGCGGGCCAGATCGATGGTCTCCTGGTCGCGGACCGAACCGCCCGGCTGCACGATGGCGCGGATACCGGCCTGGATCAGCTGCTGCGGACCGTCCGGGAACGGGAAGAACGCGTCGGAGGCGGCCACCGAGCCCTTGGCCCGGTCCCCCGCCCGCTGCACCGCGAGCTGCACCGCGTCCACCCGGTTGACCTGCCCCATGCCCACGCCGACCGACGCGCCCTCGTGCGCGAGCAGGATGGCGTTGGACTTCACCGCGCGGCAAGCGCGCCAAGCGAATTCGAGATCGGCCAGGGTCTGCTCGTCCGCGGCCTCGCCGGCGGCGAGGGTCCAATTGGCCGAGTCGTCGCCCTCGGCGTCGAGGATGTCGCGCTGCTGCAACAGCGCGCCGCCGCTGATCGGGCGCAGCTCGACGCCCGCGCGCTGCGGCGGCTCGGCGACCAGGATGCGCACGTTCTTCTTGCGCTGCAACACCTCCACCGCGCCGTCGGCGTAGGACGGGGCCACGATGACCTCGGTGAAGATGTCGGCGACCTGCTCGGCCATCTCCACGGTGACCTCGCGGTTGGCCGCGATCACGCCGCCGAACGCGCTCACCGGATCGCAGGCGTGCGCCTTGCGGTGCGCCTCGGCGATGTCGGCGCCGACCGCGATGCCGCACGGGTTGGCGTGCTTGATGATCGCGACCGCGGGCGCCGCGTGGTCGTAGGCGGCGCGCCAGGCCGCGTCGGCGTCGGTGTAGTTGTTGTACGACATCTCCTTGCCGTGCAACTGCTCCGCCTGCGCGAGACCGACCGAACCGTCGTTGTTGGTGTACAACGCCGCGGCCTGATGCGGGTTCTCGCCGTAGCGAAGCACCGCGGCGCGCTCCCAGGAGCCGCCGATCCAGCCGGGGAACGGCGAGCTCGCCTGCTCCTCGGCCACGCCGGGAGCCAGCACACCGGTCATCCAGCTGGCCACCGCGACGTCATAGCTCGCGGTGTGCTGGAAGGCCTTGGCGGCCAACGCGGTCCGCTCGGCGAGGGTGAAGCCGCCGGACTTCACCGCGGCGAGCACGTCGTCGTAGTCGCCGCTGTCGACGACCACCGCGACCGAGGGGTGGTTCTTCGCGGCCGCGCGCACCATGGACGGACCGCCGATATCGATCTGCTCGACGCACTCGTCCGGGCTCGCGCCGCTGGCCACGGTCTGGGTGAACGGGTAGAGGTTCACCACGACCAGCTGGAACGCCTCGACGCCGAGTTCCACCAGCTGGTCGACGTGCTCCTGCTTGCGCGAATCGGCGAGGATGCCCGCGTGCACCCGGGGGTGCAGGGTCTTGACCCGGCCGTCCAGCGTCTCCGGGAACCCGGTCAGGTCCTCGACCTTGGTCACCGGGATGCCCGCGTCGGCGATCTTGCCCGCGGTCGATCCGGTGGAGACGAGCTCGATGCCCGCCGCGTGCAGACCGGTCGCGAGCTCGATGAGACCCGTCTTGTCGTAGACGCTCACCAGCGCCCTGCTGATCGCCTTGCGCTCGGCCGGAACCACGGTCGTTTCGCTACGCTCACTCACTGGCGCACCCGCTCATCTGGAATTACTGCCTTTCGTCCGTCGGAGACAATGCCTCGCGTCGCGACGGCGGCGACGACCTCCGCCAGCAACCGTCGCTCGACAATCTTGATCCGCTCGTGCAGGGTGTCCTCGTCGTCGTCGGGCAGCACCAGCACCGGCTCCTGCGCGAGGATCGGTCCGGTGTCGACGCCCGAGTCGACCAGGTGCACCGTCGAGCCGGTGACCCGCACCCCGTACGCGAGCGCGTCGCGCACGCCGTGCGCGCCCGGGAAGGACGGCAGCAGCGCGGGGTGGGTGTTGATGATCCGCCCGCCGAAGCGGTTCATGAACGCGGGGCCCAGGATCTTCATGAAACCGGCCGAGACCACCAGGTCCGGCGCGTAGGCGGCCACCGCGTCGGTCAGCGCGGCGTCCCAGGCCAGGCGATCCCGAAAGTCCTTCAGCGCCACCCGGAAGTGCGGGACGCCCGCGGTGTCGGCGTGATCGGTGGCGGCGCAGACACGGTCGACGCCCACCGCGACGATCTTGGCCGGATAGTCGGCGGCTCCCGCCGCGTCGAGGAGCGCACGCAGCAGCGACCCGGTGCCCGAGGCGAGCACGACTACGGTGGCGGGCGCCGCGGCGGGCACCCACTGGGCATGCGGAGACGTCAGCGCTCTACTCCTGCGTATCGGTCGGACGGCGGCCGGATCGGGGCGCCGCCGGAGTAAAGCCTAGTCGGTGGCCTGCGCGCGACTTTCCACCGGTGGCGGGCGCGCCGGGGCGGCCGGGATGCTAATACGCGCCTTCCACCGACGGGATCTCGCGGCAGCGCCCGCTAACGCCTGCCGTCGGCGCGGGGGTCGAAGTCCGAATCGGTCTCGACGACTTCCGCGTCGACGATGTCGGGAACCGCCTGGCGCGGGGCGGTGGCGCGGGTGGGCGGTTCATCGATGAGTTCGGCGTCGAGCGCGTCCGGGTCGTCGTCGTAGTACGAGTCGTGGTCGTAGTACCCGTCGTCGTAGGACCCGTCGTCGCGATAGTCGTCGTAGTCGTCGTCTTCGCGGTAGTCGTCATCCGCGTAGTCGCGGTAGCCGTCGGACTCGTAGTCGTCGTCGTAGTAGTCCGCGTCGGGGTCGTAGTCCCCGTCGTCATCGTCGTAGTAGTCCGAAACGGGAAGCGTCGCGCCGACCGGAGCGATGAAGTACCGGGCGCAGACCAGGCCGACATAGCCCGCCCCGGCCAGCCACGCGAAGCTCACCAGGGCGAAGATGGGCAGTTCCAGGCCGACCCGCCCGAAGGTGCCCAATTCCCCGCCCGCGAGCGCGCCGAACAGGACGAGCAGCAGGGTCGCCGCACCGGCGGAGGTCAGCGTAGCCCACGGGGCGGTGAGGCGGTCGCCCGAGGTGCGTCCGGCGTCGACGCCGCCGAGCACGCCGACCGCGGCGGGGATCACCAGCAGCGCCGCCCACCAGACCGACGCGGGACCGGTCGGCACCGCCGCCATCACCGGCACCGCCGGGACCGGCCCGCCGACCACGCCGAACAGACCGATCGAGGCCGCGCCGAAATTCGCGCCCGCGCCCATCAGCACGCCCACCGCGCCGAGCGCCACGTTGGGCAGGTAGGCCAGCGAGAGCAGCGTCAGACCGATGAATCCCCAGGCATTCCCGGCGGTGCGGTAGGTGTCGCCGATATCGGACCAGTGGGCGAGGAACGACACCAGCGTGACCGCGGCGGCGCAGCCGAGCAGCCGCAGCACGGTACGGCCCGCGCCGTAGATTCCCGCGATCACCCATTCCGGCGCCCGAAGCAGGTCGAACATCCGGCGTCGCATCCGCAGCGCGATACCCGCGCCCGCCGCGCCGAGATGCAGGAAGACGACCCAGCCGAAGGCGGCGAGGGTGTCCGGCGGTTGCAGCGCGACAACAGCGGAGGCGTCTTCGGCCACCGCCAGACAGACGGCGGTGAGCAGCAGCGGTCCGCCCAGCGCCGCGCCGACGACCCAGCCGATCTCGGTGCGCGAACTGTTCGGCGTCACCGCCCGATAGCACTCCCGGCCCGCCGCGCCGAGCAGCAGCGCGGTCGGCAGCAGCGGGAACAGGCCGAGCGTGGTCTTTCCGATCACCAACGGAACCTGGTGCAGCGCAAGCCAGCTCGCCGCGACGGCGCCCGTGGCGCCCGCCATCGCGCTGCGCGCGGCGAACAAGGTGACCAGCACGAGCACCACGATCGCGCTCAGCGCGAAGGCAGCGGGGCGGGCCGCGACCAGCAGCAGCACCCTGGCACGTTCCGGGGTCAGGGACAGGAACCCGGACTCGTCGGCCTCGGGCGGATGACCGCTACGCATCGGGGATTCCGATGTGTCGGAGCCCCAGCCGGTCCAGCGGGCGAGCGAGTTCCTCGGTGAGTTCATGCCTTCGCCTCGCTGACACTCGGCTCCGGCAAGCGCGAAACGCGCCGGCACATGATTCGCTCACTGCGTTCCCTCATGGCACTTCAGCGTGACACCTCTCCCGAGGTGAGCGGGTCAGGCGCGCCGCGAGCACCCACCCGGACGGGTAGGTGCTCGCGAAACCTGCGTCGATTACTTGTTGTTGTCGTCCGACGGACGGAAGGCCTGGGTGGCGTCGCTGGCCGGGTCGGAGGTCTTCTCGCCACCGAACGGCTGGCCCTGCTGGCTCTGGCCGTAGCCGGGAGCCCCGTACTGCTGCTGGCCGGGCTGAGCGCCGCCGAAGTGCTGCGTCGCGCTCTCGTCCGGACGCGGCTGCTGCTGCGCGGGCGCGGCGCCGTACGGCGAACCCTGCTGCGGCGCACCGTAACCCGGCTGCTGGCCGTAGGACGGCTGGCCGTAGGTCTGCCCCGGCTGCTGACCGTAGGCAGGCTGGCTCGGCTGGCTCTGGCCATACGGCTGCTGCTGCTGGTACTGCGGGCCGGTGCCGTAGCCCGCTTGCCCGTAGGACTGGCCAGGCTGCTGACCGTACACGGGCTGGCTCGGCTGGCTCTGCTGACCGTACTGACCGCCCTGGCCGAACTGCTGCTGGCCGTAGCCGCCCTGGGCCTGACCGCCGAAACCGCCCTGCGCGGGCGCGGGCTTCGGGGCCGGGGGCTTGATGACGCCCGCCTCGAACAGCACCGCGGCGATCGCGACACCGGTCTGCACCAGCGCGAGGAAGATCAGCACCCACGCGCCGAACTCGGTCGCCAGCGGATCCGGCAGCGAGATGGTCTGGAACAGCAGGGTGAGGAACCCCGCGGCCGACGCGGCGGCGGCCGCGCCCTTCCAATTCTGCTTCGGCAGCACCGAGACTCCCGCGAGCATACCGCCGAGTAGCAACAGCCCCAGCGCGGCGGTCGCGCCGAACGGCGTGAAGGCGTTGTAGCTGTCGCCGGTGATGGTGGCACCGGAGCGCTCGACCTCCTCCACCGAGAACGGCAGGAATCCGAGCAAGAAGTTGATCACGCCGAGCGCGGCGACACCGACCACCAGGAAGAACGGCAGGCCCTTGGCATCGGAACCGGAAGCGCTCGCACCTGTGCTGGCACCACTGCCCGTCTGGCCGAGGCTGGGTGCGGAGGGCGTCGCGGGTGTGTTGTACCCAGAGCCCCCGGTCGGGTATGACATGTCGTCGTCTCCTACGTCGAGTCGTTGTTCGCCTGGATCACTCTTGACGCTACTGCACCAGACCGTTCGGGTCACCCTCGAGCAGCAGGCCGAACGGCCTTGCCACCGCACGACGAAGGCCGCCCTCCCTGCGAAAAGGCGGCCCTCGTAACGATTTCGGACTGGATCAGGCGCTGATGCTCGCCTGCTCCAGGATCTCGCGAGCCAGCGCGGCGGTCTCGGACGGCGTCTTGCCGACCTTCACGCCCGCAGCCTCCAGCGCGTCCTTCTTCGCCTGGGCGGTGCCCGCCGAACCGGAGACGATGGCGCCCGCGTGACCCATGGTCTTGCCCTCGGGGGCGGTGAAGCCCGCGACGTAGCCGACCACCGGCTTGGTGACGTTGGCCTTGATGTAGGCCGCGGCCCGCTCCTCGGCGTCGCCGCCGATCTCGCCGATCATGACGATGAGCTTGGTCTCCGGGTCCTTCTCGAACGCCTCGATGGCGTCGATGTGGGTGGTGCCGATGACCGGGTCGCCGCCGATGCCGATGGCGGTGGAGAAGCCGAAATCACGCAGCTCGTACATCATCTGGTAGGTCAGCGTGCCGGACTTGGAGACCAGGCCGACCGGGCCCTTGCCGGTGATGTTGGCCGGGGTGATGCCGACCAGCGACTCGCCGGGGGTGATGATGCCGGGGCAGTTCGGGCCGATGATCCGGGTCTTGTTGCCCTTCTCCACGTTGTAGGCCCACGCGTAGGCGGTGTCCTGCACCGGGATGCCCTCGGTGATGACCACCAGCAGCGGGATCTCCGCGTCGATGGCCTCGATGATGGCGTCCTTCGAGAACTTCGGCGGCACGAACGCGATGGACACGTCGGCGCCGGTCGCCTTCATGGCTTCTTCGACGGTGCCGAAGACCGGCAGCTCGATCGCGTTGCCGTCCTTGTCGGTGTGCGCGACGGTGGTGCCCGCCTTGCGCGCGTTGACACCGCCGACGACCTGGGTGCCCGCCTTGAGCATCAGTGCGGTGTGCTTGGTGCCCTCGCCGCCGGTGATGCCCTGGACGATGACCTTCGAGTCCTTGTTCAGGAAGATAGACATTTCCGGTTTCCTTACTTGGCCGCTGCCAGTTCGGCGGCCTTGTCGGCGCCTTCGTCCATTGTCTGCGCAAGCGTGATCAGCGGGTGCGCGGCGTCGACCAGGATCTTGCGACCCTCGTCGACCTTGTTTCCGTCGAGACGGACGACGAGCGGCTTGTTCGCCTCGGGGCCGAGGATCTCCAGCGCCTTCACAATGCCGTTGGCGACCGCGTCACAGGCGGTGATGCCGCCGAAGACGTTGACGAACACGCTCTTGACCTGCTGGTCGCCCAGGATGACGTCGAGCCCGGCCGCCATCACCTCGGCCGAGGCGCCGCCACCGATGTCGAGGAAGTTGGCCGGCTTGACGCCGCCGTGGTTCTCGCCCGCGTAGGCGACGACATCGAGGGTCGACATGACCAGACCGGCGCCGTTGCCGATGATGCCGACCTCGCCGTCCAGCTTGACGTAGTTGAGGTCGTTCTCCTTGGCCTTCAGCTCCAGCGGGTCGGTCGCGTCCTTGTCCGCGAACGCCTCGTGTCCAGGCTGGCGGAACTCGGCGTTCTCGTCCAGGGTGACCTTGCCGTCCAGGGCGAGGATCTCGTCCTGCGGGGTGCGCACCAGCGGGTTGACCTCGACCAGGGTGGCGTCCTCGTTGACGAACACCTCCCACAGCTTCTGAATGGTCACCGCCGCGGCGTCCAGCACGTCGGCGGGCAGGTGGCCCTGCTCGGCGATCGAACGCGCGAACGCGAGGTCGACACCCTTCACGGCGTCGACGGGGACCTTGGCGAGGCGCTCGGGCTTGGTCGCGGCGACCTCTTCGATCTCCATGCCGCCTTCCACCGAGCACATGGCCAGGTAGGTGCGGTTGGAACGATCCAGCAGGAAGGAGATGTAGTACTCCTCCGCGATGTCCTTGGCCTCGGCGACAAGGATCTTCTTGGTGATGTGGCCCTTGATGTCCAGGCCGATGATGTTCTGCGCGTGCGTGAACGCGTCCTCCGGGGTACCGGCGTACTTGACGCCGCCCGCCTTACCGCGGCCACCGGCCTTGACCTGGGCCTTGATCATCACCGGCTTGCCGATTTCCTCCGCGATGGCGCGGGCGTCCTCGGCCGTGTCCGTGACGCGGCCCTCGGACGAAGGCACTCCGTGCTTAACGAAGAGCTCCTTCGCCTGATATTCGAAGAGATCCATGTACTCACCGTCTCGTCTGCGTTGTGATGACAACGTCTTTGTTGGCGGCCCGACGTCGGAAGCGGGTCGGGTCGGACTCTAACCAGTCACATGGAGTGCCAATCGGCCACGTTCATCCTAAGTGGCGCAGGTCACGGGCGGCGCCGCGGGCCGGAAAAACCCCTGGCCAACGCTACTGGCGAGTAGTTTGTTGTCGGTTTGCCAGGTAGAGCCACCCAAGCCGGGATCCGACGGCGATCTACTACGAATCGTCGTCGCTCAACCTCACTCGAGTGCCCCGAAAACAGTGAGTTATTCCGTGCTGTTACGGTGATCAATCTCACATGCTTGGACAGATCGTCCGCAACGCTTGCGGACCCCGCAATCGTTTCGTTACCGTAAATGCGGTCGATGTCACAACTATGTCACGACTCCGTTGTTCCAAAGATTCAGGAGGACGGCAAGCCTTGATGCAGCACAACGCTCCGCGGACGGTGAGTCAGCCTGCGGACGAGCTTTCGACGTCGACCCTCTGCCGATCTCTCGGCACCGTCATCATCTCCCGCTCCACGATGTGGCACCGCCGATGAACCATCGCTCCACCCTCGTTCCCGATCATCGCGCTCGCTCGGGACATCGTTATCGCGACGACGAATTCGCCCACGACGATCACGACAGACGCGCCTTCCCGTCGTCCAACAACCATTACGCCGCCGCCGCGGGTAGTGCCGCGACCGGATACGCCGCGAGCGGCGCGTACAGCGACGAGAGCGCCTACGGTTCCGAGAACGCCTACGGCGCCGAGAACACGTCCGCCTGGTCCGCGAACACCGAATGGACCGAGCAGGATTCGTGGTCCGACGGCGGCGCGTGGTCCGGGAACGACTCCTGGTCGCCGGACGCGGACGAGGCGTGGACGCCGCCCGCCGACAACGCGTGGACGCCCGACAACGGGTGGACCCAGCAGCCCGGCGCGGAATGGGCGCAGGAAACGGACGACTCCTGGGGAGCCGAGTCGAACAACGGCTGGTCGGCGGAGACCGACGGCACCTGGACGTCCGACGAGGACGACTGGGGCTCGGACAACTGGTTCGCCGAAGCCACCGAAGACAAGGTCGCGCCGACCGTCATCCCGGCGAGAGGCGCGAACAGACGTGGCGGTGGCGCGCACCGGATGCCCGCGCCGCCCGCCGCGCTGAAGGGCCGCGCCGCGGTCGTCGCCGTCGCCGCGGGCGCGGTCGTCGCCGCAGGACAGGCCGCGATGGCCTCGCCCGAGCAGCCTTCGCAGAGCATCGACTACGAGGCCGCCGGACAGATCCACGAGATCGCCGCCCAATCGGTCAGCCTGGCCGACCCGAATTCCGCGCCCGGCTCGCCGCAGGTGCTGAACGTCTCCACCCCGGCGAACCTCGGTCAGTTCAACGACATCCTGGAGAAGGGCCGCAAGTACGCGGAGGATCTCGCCGCCGCGGAGGCCGCGAAGCTGCGCCCGCTGTTCGCACGGTTCGCCGCGGGCAACTTCACCTCCGGCTTCGGCGCCCGCTGGGGCGTCCAGCACCTCGGCATCGACGTCGCGGGCCCGATCGGCACCCCCATCTACGCGGTCGCCGACGGCACCGTCATCGAGGCCGGTCCGGCCGCCGGATTCGGCATGTGGGTGCGCGTGCGGCACGACGACGGCACCGTCACCATCTACGGCCACGTCGATACCACAACGGTCTCGCAGGGCGAACGGGTGCTGGCGGGCGACCAGATCGCCACCATGGGCAACCGCGGTTTCTCCACCGGTCCGCACGTGCACTTCGAGGTCTGGCTCAACGGCGTCGACAAGGTCGACCCGCTGCCCTGGCTCGCGACCCGCGGTATCGGCCTCGGCCCCCAGCGGGACTGACCCGGCGCGACCGGCACGCGTGAGCAACGGCACGCTTCCCGCGCCGTCGTCCGCGTTCTAGCGTCAGGGTATGGCTCGTACAACGAGGTACACCCAATTCATCGCGCTGCCACCGGAACTCGTGTGGCAGGTAGTGAGCGATCCCGCTCGGTGGCCCGAGTGGAACCCGGCTGTCGCCTCGGTCCGGCTGCACGGCCCCGTCGAGGTCGGCTCGACCGGCGACTATCTACCGCGCGGACGTTTCGTGGGCGCGATGCACGGCCGTACGGCGCCGCCGTTCGCGATCACCGTCCTGCGCCCGCAGCGCGAACTGACCATCGAGCAGCCGGAACCGGCGGGGCGGATGCGGCTGACCTGGCGCCTCACTCCCGTCGCAGGCGGCACGAACCTCACCCAGGAACTGACCTTCTCCGGACCTTCGGCCACGGCGGCGCGCACCGTGGTCGCCCGTCTGCTGGAACAGGATTCGCGCGTCTGCTTCGCGCGACTGGCCCGACTGGCCGGTCTCGCTCCGGAACCAGACGCACTGACGGTCGTGATCGCGGGCGGCACCGGCGCGCTCGGCAGGCAGCTCGCCGCCGACCTCGTCTGCCGCGGACAGCGAGTCACCATCCTGACCCGTCGCCGCGATCCCGCGCTACCGTTCGAGCAAGTCGAATGGGACGGCATGTCCGTGGGTAAATGGGTTGCGGCACTTGATAATCCAGGACAGACTGCGATCGTCAACCTGGCGGGCAAGCTGGTGGATTGCCGCCCGACCGAACGTAATGTCGCCGAATTGCGCAGCAGCCGAGTCGATCCCACGAGCGCCTTGGTCGCCGCCGCGGCCGCCCTGCCCGCACCGGTCGACTACTGGGTGCAGGCCAGCACCACGGCGATCTGGTCCGACGCGGGCGAGATCCGTTGCACCGAAACGACTCCGCTGCCCGTCGGTCTGCCGCAGATGACCGGCGTGGCCGAACCATGGGAACGCGCCTTCGAAGGCGCGAACACCAAGCGCCACACCATCCTGCGCACATCCATCGTGCTCGACCCGCACGCACCCGCGCTGCGGCGGCTCTGCCAGCTGACCAGCGCCGGCCTCGGCGGGCGAGTCGGGCACGGAGACCAGTGGTTCAGCTGGATCCACATCGAAGACTGGTTGGGCATCGTCCGCGCGGCACTCGGGCTGGACCCCGAAGTCATCCTGCCGGATGGAATCCTGGTGGCCGCCACCGACTTCCCGGTGCGCAACCGCGACCTGATGGCCTCGCTCCGCCACCACCTCCACCGCCCGCCCGCACCCCCGACTCCGGCACCGGTACTGAAGCTCGGCGCGGTCTTTCTGCGGACGGATGCGGCGCTGGGGTTGACCGGGCGGCACGCTACGTCGGCGGTGCTCGATGAGGCGGGGTTCCGGTTTCGGTATCCGCGATTGGATGACGCGTTGAGGGATCTACTGCCGCATCGAGGTACCGCCGACCTGGAATCCGGCAACACCTAAGGCGCGGCGGTGATCGCCAACCCCACGAGCGCCACCACCTTCGCGACTTCCAGCCCGATGTACCAGTAATGCGCGTGCGAGCGGGGCAGTTCCTCGCCCGCGAGCACTCGGTCGGAGCGGCGGGTGAGGGGCGGGCGGACGACGAGGATCTGGACGGCCAGGATCGCCACGGCGATGCCCAGCCACACCCAGGTCGCCGTCTTCGGCCCGAGCACCACGCAGGAAAGCACCAGCGCCACCGCCAGTGCCGTTTCCGCGATGTTCAACGCGCGGAACACGATTCGCCCGATTCCGAGCCCTAAGGCCAGCGTCACCCCTGGCGCGCGGAATTTCAGCGGCGCTTCGAGGAACGAGATGGCCAGCACCATGCCGAGCCACAGCATGGGCAGGAACCACACCAGATGTTGCGCGATGATCTCCACCCGCCGGACGCTACCGGGTTCCCGCGGCGTCCTGCAGGGCCGAACGGCACCTGGCGATGGGCCGACCCGCAGGTGTCAGAGCTTCACCAAGGTCCGGCTGTACTGCGGGATGAGACGGATCTTGCCCGCGGTGCCGAAGTCGATCGTCACCGTCGCCAGCGGGCCGAAGCCTTCGGCGGCGATCACGCGGCCGAGGCCGTACTTGTCGTCGCTGACTCGGTCGCCCACCGCCAGCACGAGATTGGTGTTGTTGCGTGCGGCGCCGCCGGGAGCGGGGCGGCGCGGACCCCGATCGGGGCGCACGCCGGGACGCTCGGACCAGCCGTCGCCGCGCGTCCAGTCCCGTTCCAGCCCGTCGTCGTCGCCGCGCCTCCGGATACCTCTGGACGCCGAGGAACTCGCGGGTTCCAGTCGCCGCCAGTCCATCAGATGGCCTGGGATCTCCTGGAGGAAGCGCGACTCCGGGTTGGACACCGGCTGCCCCCAGCCGGAACGGACCACCGCGCGAGTCACGTAGAGCCGACGCCGGGCCCTGGTGATGCCGACGTACGCGAGGCGGCGTTCCTCGGCCAGCTCGGTGGGATCGCCGAGCGCGCGCATGTGCGGGAACTGGCCGTCCTCCCAGCCGGTCACGAAGACCACCGGGAACTCCAGGCCCTTGGCGGTGTGCAGCGTCATCATGGTGACCACGCCGGAGCCCTCGTCCGGAATCTGGTCGGTATCGGCGACCAGCGAGACGCGTTCCAGGAACGCCGCGAGCGAGCCCGGGTCCGGTTCGCCGTCGCCGAGCTCGGGCACCAGGCCCTCCTCGCGCGCCGCGACGGCGTTGTTGTACGCCTCGGAGCTGAACTCGCGCGCCACGCTGACCAGTTCGTTCAGGTTGTCCAGCCGGGCGCCGTCCTGCGGGTCGTCGGACGCCTCCAGTTCGGCGCGGTACCCGGTGCGATCGAGCACGGCCTCCACCACGTTGCCCACGTCGGGGAAGTCGGCGTCGGCCTGCACGCCCGCCGCCCTGATCTCCTCGAGCAGCTCGAGGAATCCGGAGATCGCCCGCTGCGCACGGGTGTTCAGCAGCGCGACCTTGCCGTCGGCGGCATCGCGCAGCGCCGCGGCGAAACCGATCTCGCGCTGTTCGGCGTGCACGGCCACGCACGCCTCGGCGCGGTCGCCGATGCCGCGGCGCGGGGTGTTGAGGATACGGCGCAGGCTCACCGCGTCGTCGGGGTTCTCCAGCACGCGCAGGTAGGCGACAATATCGCGCACTTCTTTGCGCTCGTAGAACCGGACGCCGCCGACCACCTTGTACGGCAGGCCCATCCGGATGAAGATCTCTTCCAGCGCACGGGAGTTGTTGTTGGTGCGATAGAACACCGCGACATCGCCGTAGTTGGCCTCGCCCTGATCGACGAGCCGGTCGATCTCGCGGGCCACGAACGAGGCCTCGTCGTGCTCGTTGTCGGCCACATAACCGACGATCAGATCGCCCTCGCCGGAATCGGTCCACAGCCGCTTCTCGCGCCTGCCCTCGTTGCGCGAGATGACCGCGTTCGCCGCCGACAGGATGTGCTGAGTGGAACGGTAGTTCTGCTCGAGCAGAATGGTCTCCGCGTCGGGGAAATCGCGCTCGAATTCCTCGATGTTGCGAATGGTCGCGCCGCGAAACGCGTAGATGGACTGGTCGGCGTCGCCGACGACGCACAGTTCGCTGGGCGGCGCTCCCGCGTCGTCCTCGTCGCCCTGTTCCGCCTGTGCGGTGTGATGGCCGACGAGTTCCCGCACCAGCACGTACTGCGCGTGGTTGGTGTCCTGGTACTCGTCGACGAGTACGTGCCGGAACCGACGGCGGTAGTACTCCGCGACCTGCGGATGGTTCTGCAGCAGCGCGACCGTCTCGCCGATCAGGTCGTCGAAGTCCAGCGCGTTGGCCGCGCGCAGCCGCCGCTGGTATTCGGTGTACACCCGGGCCACCAAGCCGGGCAGTTCGGTGTCGTCCGATTCGGCGTCCGCGGTGGCCCGCTCCGGCCCGATCAACTCGTTCTTCAGATTCGAGATCGCGGTCGCCAGAAGTCGCGCGGAGTATTTCTTCGTATCGATGTCGAAGTCGCGGCTGATCATCGTCAGCAATCGCCGCGAATCATCGGCGTCGTAGATCGAGAAATTGGAATTCAAGCCGGGCAGCAGGGCCGCCTGCATACGCAGGATCCGCACACAACTGGAGTGGAAAGTGGAAACCCACATGTTGTTCGCGCGCGGTCCGACCAGCCCGATCACCCGCTCCCGCATCTCGGCGGCAGCCTTGTTGGTGAACGTGATCGCCAGGATCTGGCCCGGCGTGACGCCGCGCGCGGCGAGCAGATAGGCGATGCGGCGGGTCAGCACGGCGGTCTTTCCCGAGCCCGCGCCCGCGACGATGAGCAGGGGTGAACCGCTGTGCACGACCGCGGCCCGCTGCTGCGGATTGAGCCCGTCGAGCAGTCGCTCGGTCTCCTCCGCGCGCTGGCGATCCCGCTCGGCCCGACGCTCGGCTTGCTCGTCGGCGCGACGCTGCGCTTGCTCGGCCAGCGACACTGGAGCCTGTTCGCCGAGAGAACGTGCGCCTTGTTCGGCCGACGACCGTGGGGCTCGTTCCGCCGAAGATCGCGGCGCGTCGGACTGCTCCGCTGCCGCGGCCGCATCGGCCGCTAGCTGCGGAGTTGGGTTCACGTCCTGATGCCGATTCCGACCGGCCTGCGTCTGGGGAGCCACCGTGATGTCCATTGCCCATCCACGCTACCGGCGGCCACCGACACAAGCGAAGCCCCCGGGTGCGCTCCCGGCCGCGCGACGGCCACCGGCTAACATTCAGTGAACACCTCCCGGCGCGAGACCACGCAAAACTGCCCGACTCGTTCTCAGCAGATTCACAAAATCAGACGTTTTGCATTGGTTCGGCCGCGTGGCAGACTGGCCCCATGGTCAGCGTTACCGCGATGTGTCCGATTCGGTTATCCTCCGGAAATCGGTCTCGCGGAGCCTTGTAGCCGACCACACGCTTCTGGGGGGACTATAGAAGCCCACCAGGTCTGTTTCACGGTGAAAGAACGGGAAGGTAACGCGCCGCGCGCACCCGCCGATCCACGTTCTGACACGAGGAGATGAATGATGAGCACCCCTGCCACGACCACCGGGTCCGACGCGGCGCTGCCGCAGACCGAGGCGGAGATCGACAAGCTCCGCAAGGAGATCGACCAGCTCGATGCCGAGATCCTCGCCGCCATCAAGCGACGCAGCGAGATCTCCCGGTTGATCGGACGGACTCGGATGGCCTCCGGTGGCCCGCGACTGGTGCACAGCCGCGAAATGAAGGTGCTGGAGCGCTTCAGCGAACTCGGCCAGGAGGGCCATACCCTCGCCATGCTGCTGCTGCGTCTCGGACGCGGCCGCCTCGGCCACTGACCCCTCGTTCTCCTGCCGCCTCGAGCGGCACGCGAGCCTTGCGGTGATCGCAAGACCACCGCCTCCACAGGCCGCCCCGGGTGTCCGAACCCCGGGGCGGTCCTTGCGTTTTCAGGTCACCTCGGCGCGCCGGTCAGGTCAGCGCGATGTACTTCGTCGACAGATACTCCTCGATGCCCTCGATGCCGCCTTCGCGGCCGAACCCGGAGGCCTTCACGCCGCCGAACGGCGCGGCCGGATCGGAGATGACGCCGCGGTTGACGCCCACCATGCCCGACTCCAAGCCCTCGGCCACCCGCAGCGCGCGGTCCAGCGTCCGCGTGTACACGTAGGCGACCAAGCCGAACTCGGTGTCGTTGGCGGCGGCGAGGCCCTCCTCCTCGGTCTCGAAACCGACGATCGGCGCGACCGGGCCGAACACCTCCTCGCGCAGGATCCTGGCCTGCGGCGGCACGTCGCTGAGAATGGTGGCCGGGTAGAACCAGCCGGGACCGCCGGGCGCCTTGCCGCCGAGGCGAACCCGCGCGCCCGCCGCGACCGCGTCGTCGACGAGTTCGCTGACGGTGGTGAGCTGGTCCTCGTTGATCAGCGGGCCGAGAGTCGTCTCGGGGTCGGTGCCGGGGCCCATGGTGACCGAGTTCGTCATCGCCTCGGCGAATTTGGCGGTGAACTCGTCGAGCACTCCGTTCTGCACGTGGAACCGGTTGGCCGCGGTGCACGCCTCGCCGCCGTTGCGCAGTTTGGCCAGCATCGCGCCCTGCACCGCCGCGTCGATATCGGCGTCGTCGAACACCACGAACGGCGCGTTGCCGCCGAGTTCCATCGAGGTGCGCAGCAGACCGTGCGCGGACTGCTGCACGAGTTTCTTGCCGACCTCGGTGGACCCGGTGAAGGTGAGTTTGCGCAGTCGCGGGTCTTCCAGCAGCGGCCCGGTCACCGCGCTGGAACGGCTGGTCGTGATGACCGAGAGCACCCCGTCGGGCAGTCCGGCCTCGCGACACAGCTGGGCGAGCAGCAGCATCGTCAGAGGCGTCTCCGAGGCGGGCTTGACGATCATGGTGCAGCCGGCGGCCAGCGCGGGACCGATCTTGCGGGTGCCCATGGCCAGTGGGAAGTTCCACGGCGTGATGGCAAGGCACGGACCCACCGGCTGCTTGTGCACCATGATCCGGCCGGTGCCGGAGGGCGCGTGCAGGTAGCGCCCGTGCACGCGCACCGCCTCCTCGCTGAACCAGCGGAAGAACTCGGCGCCGTAGCGCACCTCGTTGCGGCTCTCCGGCAATGCCTTGCCCATTTCCAGAGTCATCAGCAGCGCGAATTCCTCGGCTCGCGCGGTGATCTGCTCGAACACCGCGCGCAGGATCTCGCCCCGCTCTCTGGCCGAGGTCGCGGCCCATTCGGCCTGCACGGCGGCCGCGGCGTCGAGCGCGCGCACCGCATCCTGCGGGCTCGCGTCGGCGACCTCGATCAGCACCTCCCCGGTCGCGGGATTGTGCACCGGAAAGGTGGCGCCGCCCTCGGCGTCGACGGGCCCACCGATCCACAGCTGCGTCGGTACGGATTGGAGTAGTTCGCGTTCGGACACCATGTCGCCAGCCTAGGCCGCGGCCCGGCCCGCCATGCCGGACTCGAACCGGAAATCGACGCGACCCGAGATTGCCCGCCTCAGCCGTGCGTCGGTGCCGCACGGTGAGTACGCTCGGCGGACGTGAGCAGCGACATCACCGCATCGGCGGCATGGCGGAAACTGCACGATCACTACAGCGCCGTGGCCGAGCGACACCTACGAGAGATCTTCGCGGACGACCCCGACCGCGGTCGTGAGCTGACCGTCCAGGTGGGCGACCTGCACATCGATTACAGCAAGCACCGGGTCACCCGGGAAACCGTGCAGCTACTCGTCGAATTGGCGTTCGAGGCGGGGGTGGCCGAGCGGCGCGACGCCATGTTCGCCGGCGCGCACATCAACACCTCCGAGGACCGCGCGGTCGGCCACGTGGCCCTGCGCCTGCCCGCGGGCGAGTCGATGATCATCGACGGCGCCGACGCGGGCGCCGAGGTGCACGAAGTGCTGCGCCGAATGGGTGAGTTCACCGACGAGCTGCGCTCGGGCCGGTGGCGCGGCGCCACCGGCGAGCGGATCGCCACCGTGGTGAACATCGGCATCGGCGGCTCGGACCTGGGCCCGGTGATGGTGCACCAGGCGCTGCGCCACTACGCCGACGCGGGCATCGGCGCCCGCTTCGTCTCGAACGTCGACCCCGCCGATCTGGTCGCCGAGCTCACCGGCCTCGATCCGGCGACCACGCTGTTCATCGTTGCGTCCAAGACGTTCTCGACGCTCGAGACCCTGACCAACGCCACCGCCGCGCGCCGCTGGCTGGTGGCCGCGCTCGGCGAGGACGCGGTCGCCAAACATTTCGTCGCGGTCTCCACCAACGCCGAGCGGGTCGCCGAATTCGGCATCGACACCGCGAACATGTTCGGCTTCTGGGACTGGGTCGGCGGCCGCTATTCGGTGGACTCGGCCATCGGGCTTTCGGTGATGGCCACCATCGGCAAGGAGCGCTTCGCGGAATTCCTGGCCGGAATGCACGCCGTGGACGTGCATTTCGCGTCCGCGCCGCTGGAGGCGAACGCGCCGGTGCTGCTCGGCCTGCTCGGCGTGTGGTACTCGAATTTCTTCGGCGCGGAATCGCGCGCGGTGCTGCCGTATTCGAACGACCTGGCGCGTTTCCCCGCCTATTTGCAGCAGCTCACGATGGAGTCGAACGGGAAGTCGGTGCACGCCGACGGTACCCCGGTCACCACCTCCACGGGCGAGATCTTCTGGGGCGAGCCGGGCACCAACGGCCAGCACGCCTTCTATCAACTGCTGCACCAGGGCACCCGGCTGATTCCCGCCGACTTCATCGGATTCGCCCGTCCCACCAGTGATCTGGCGACCCGCGACGGCACCGGCAGCATGCACGACATCCTGATGAGCAACCTGTTCGCCCAGACCAAGGTGCTCGCCTTCGGCAAGACGGCCGAGGAGATCGCGGCCGAGGGCGCCGACCCGAAGGTGGTGCCGCACAAGGTGATGCCGGGCAACCGCCCGAGCACGACCATCCTCGCGCCGCAGCTGACGCCCTCGGTGGTCGGCCAGCTCATCGCGCTCTACGAGCACCAGGTTTTCGTGGAGGGCAGCATCTGGGGCATCGACAGCTTCGACCAGTGGGGCGTCGAGCTCGGCAAACAACAGGCGCTGGCGCTCGCTCCGCTGCTCACCGCCGCTGAAGACCCCGCACCGCAGGACGATTCGTCCACCGACGCGCTCATCCGCTGGTATCGCGCCAACCGCTGACCGGAGACGTTCAGCGCCCGTCCGGCAGGGGATCTTCGCCCTTACCGGAGGCCGGGCGGCCACCGGGTTCGGCCTCCGTGCCATCCGAGGCCGTGGCATCCGGAGTGCGCATCGCGGCCGCCTCCAGCCGCCGAGAGATACCGGTGGAGACGATGGCCAGCAAGCTGCCGATGACGACCAAGTCGAAGACGATCTGCACCATGGTGGCGATGCGCGCGGCCTGTCCGACGGCATGGACGTCGCCGTAGCCTACAGTGCCCAGCGTGACGACGGTGTAGTACAGCGCGTCCGTGCGGGTCGACAATCCCTCGAACTGCCCGGGGTAGTGCACCCCGAGCCGGTAGTAGAACAGCGCGAAGAACATCGCCACCACGCAGAGCAGCAGCAGAATGCCGTCCACTCGGCCGCCCGTCATGTTCGGCGCGCGCAGGTAGCGTTCGATGCGACGCACCGTCAGCCAGATGAGCCCGCCGACGCCCGCGAGGAACGCCGCGAAGCCGAGGATTCTGCCCGGCATGTCGACGTCCATGTCCCAGTCGATCGGGACACCGTAGTAGAACAGGAGCGCGCACAGCAGCGCGGCGGCGTTCCGCAGTACGTGCACGCTCCCCGAAACCCGCTGCGACTCCGTCATGGGTCAATGATCGGCGCGGGCCTGTGGTTGCGGCGTCACACGCGCCGGGTGATGCGAGATTCGCGGTGGAGCCGCGATCAGCCGACGACGAAGTACCGTCCGTCGAGCTCGCGCAGCACGAGGTCGGCGCGCTCTCGCGTCGCGCCGACGAGGTCCGCGTTGCGCAGGTCGCTCTCGTGCACCTTCGTCCTGGCGGCCTCGGCGCTGCGTCCGCCCCGCAGGTGCCGGTCGAGCAGCCGGTCCGCCAGCACGCCGCGGTCGGCGTCGAGATACCAGCATTCGTCGAGTTCCGCGCGGACGGCCGACCAGCCGTGCCCGGCGGAGTCGTCGAGCAGCAGGTAGTTGCCCTCGGCGACGGCGATCGACTGGTCGGTGAAGACGACGCCCGCCGGTGTCGGCTCGTCCGTGACGCGATCGAACGTCGGCCACGGCACCGGCGTGCCGCGCGGGGTGTCGCGCAGGCGGCGCAGGTTCGCGACGAACCCCGCGACGTCGAAGGTGTCCGGTTCGCCCTTGCGCGCCTGGCTACGCGCCGCGCGGAGCCATTCGTTGGACAGGTGATAACCGTCCATCGGCGCGATCTCGGCCGCCGCGGCCGGGAACGCGTCGCGAAGCAGTACCGAGAGCGTGGATTTCCCCGCTCCGGGTGGTCCCGCGATGCCGAGCAGATACCGCCGCTCCGGACGTTCGGCCGCGCGACCCAGCACCCTGCGCACCAACCGGTGCAGCGGAATCTCGACCTCGCTCACCGCGGAGACACTACCGAGCGCCGGTCATGCGACGAAGGCGCGTTCGATGATGGCGCCGGTGTCGACGCCGGTCGGCAAAGTCCCGAAGGCGATGCCCCAGTCGTCGCCGAGCCGGGTGTCGCAGAAGGCGTCGGCCACCGCGGGGTGACCGTGCCGAACCAGCTGCGCGCCCTGGAGGACCAGCGCCATCAGCTCCACGACGCGCCGGGCGCGGTACTCGATGTCGCTGAGATCGGCCAGTTCCTTGCCGACCTTGGCGATGGCGTCGTCCAGGCGCGGGTTCGCGCCCTTGGCCAGCGTCACCTCGTTGAAGAAAGCCTCGACGGTCTCCGGCTGACGGCCCATGGCGCGCAGCGCGTCCAGCGCGGCCACATTGCCCGAACCCTCCCAGATCGACATCAGCGGCGCCTCGCGGTAGAGCCGCGGCATTCCCGACTCCTCGGCGTATCCGTTGCCGCCCAAGCACTCCAGCGCCTCGGCGGCGTGCGACGGAGCCCGCTTGCACACCCAGTACTTGGTGACCGCGAGCGCGATCCGGCGCAGCGCGGCCTCGGCGGGATCACCGCTCGCCCGGTCCGTGGCGCCCGCGAGCCGCATCATCACGGTGGTCGCCGCGTCGGATTCGATCACCAGGTCGGCGAGCACGTTGCGCATGGCGGGCTGGTCGATCAGCTCGGCGCCGAACGCCGCTCGATGCCTGGCGTGGTGCACGGCGTAGACGGTGCTCGCCCGCATGTTGGTGGCAGAGCCGATCACGCAGTCCAGCCGGGTCATGTTCACCATCTCGATGATGGTCTTGACGCCAGCGCCTTCCGCCCCGACCAGCCAGCCGGTGGCGTTCTCGTACTCGATCTCCGAGGAGGCGTTGGACTTGTTGCCCAGCTTGTCCTTGAGCCGTTGGATGCGAATGGGATTGCGGGCGCCGTCCGGCAGCACCCGCGGCAACAGGAAGCAGGACAGGCCTCCCGGCGCCTGGGCCAGCGTCAGGAACATGTCCGACATCGGCGCGGAGGTGAACCACTTGTGCCCGACGACACGGTAGCTGCCGTCCGGCTGCGGGGTCGCGGTGGTGGTGTTGGCCCGCACGTCGGAGCCGCCCTGCTTCTCCGTCATCGACATGCCCGCGATCAGCCCGGCCTTGGTGGACGGTTCGCGGAGCCCGAAATCGTAGGTGCGCGAGGCGAGCAGCGGCTCGTATCGGGCGGCCAGCTCGGGGTTGTGGCGCAGCGCGGGCACGACCGCGTAGGTCATGGAGATGGGACACATGTGGCCCGCCTCGGCCACGCCCCAGGTGTAGAACTTGGCGGCGCGGGCGGTGTGCGCGCCGGGCCGGTCGTCGGTCCACGCCGAGCCGTGCAGACCGTGCTCGACCGCCACCCGCATCAGATCGTGCCAGTGCGGGTGGAACTCGACCTCGTCGACGCGGTTGCCGTAGCGGTCGTGGGTGCGCAGCACCGGCGGGTACTCGTTGGCCAGCCTGCCCCACTCCTGCGCCGCGAAACCGCCCGCGAGCCTGCCGAGTTCGTGGACCTCGTCCTCGGCCCAGCCCGCGCCCTCGCGGTGCAGGCCCTCCAGCAGCGCCGGGTTACGCCCGGCGTCGAAGGGCACGATGTTCGGGACCTGGTTGAAGACCTCATGAGTCTGCATCGGACACTCCTGTTTTCTCGGCGCTCGCCCCCGGCCGCACGCCGAGCGCGCGGATCGCGAAGGCGACGAGTTGGGGGACGACGGATTCGGCGTGCGGCGCGGCGGCGAGCGGGCCGACCAGCACTTCACCGATGGCGCCGACCAGTGCGGCGGCGCTGGTGCGCGGGTCCTGCGCGGGCAGTTCGCCGTGCGCGACGCCGTCGGCCACCGCGGATTCGAACGCCTCGGCGAAGGCGCGGCGGAAGTGCAAGCGCTCGGCGTCGACCACGGTGTCCACCGGCTCGACGAGCAGCACGTAGGCGAGCTTGGGGTTCTTCATGGCGCGTCCGGCGAAGGTCTCCACGGCCGCGGTCACCCGTTCCACCGCGGTCCCCTTCTCGGCCGCCGCGGTGACGGCGGCGACCTCCCTGGCGACGACGGTGCGGAAAACCGCGGTCACCAGATTCGCCTTGCCGTCGAAGTGCTTGTACACGGTTCCGGTGGCCACTCCGGCACGGTTCGCGACCGCGGCCATCGACAGGCCGGCGAACCCGGCCTCGGAGAGGACCTTGGTCGCGGCCTGCACGATCAGCTGCTCCTGGGCGTCCAGGCGGGCCTGGACGGCAGGGGTCCTGCGGTACGCCACGGAAGAAGTGAATCACGAATTCACTTCTTCACACAAGGGCCGGGCCGTCGTATGGTCGAGAGCGTGAGCCAGCTAGGCAGCACCCCTCTCCGCGCGGGGAGGGACGGCGATACGGAGGGGCGACAGTGAGCGTTCGCGTCGAGAAGAACGGGCCCGTGACGACGGTGATCCTGCACCGGCCGCAGGCGCGCAACGCGGTCGACGGGCCGACCGCACAGGCGCTTGCCGACGCCTTCCGCGAGTTCGACGCCGACCCTACGGCGGCGGTCGCGGTGCTCTGGGGCGAGGGCGGGACCTTCTGCGCGGGCGCCGACCTGAAGGCGCTCGGGACGGAGCGGTCCAACCGCGCCGAGGAGGACGGCGACGGCCCGATGGGCCCGACCAGGATGACGCTGTCCAAGCCGGTGATCGCCGCGATCTCCGGTTACGCGGTGGCGGGCGGACTCGAGCTGGCGCTCTGGTGCGATCTGCGAGTCGCCGAGCAGGACAGCACCTTCGGCGTCTTCTGCCGGCGCTGGGGCGTGCCGCTGATCGACGGCGGCACGATACGGCTGCCGCGGATCATCGGCATGGGCCGCGCCATGGATCTGTCGCTGACCGGCCGAGCTGTCAGCGCGCCCGAGGCGTTGCAGATCGGGTTGGTGAACCGGGTCGTGCCCACCGGACAGGCGCGCGCCGCCGCCGAGGACCTGGCGGCCGAACTCGCCAGGCTGCCGCAGACCTGTCTGCGCTCGGACCGGATGTCGATGCTCGAGCAGGACGGCATGGACGAGGCCACGGCCCTGCGCAACGAATTCCGGCACGGACTCACCGCCCTGGCCGACGGCGCGCTCGCGGGCGCCCAACGGTTCGCCGCGGGCGCGGGGCGGCACGGAGCGTCCGGCTGAGGATGGACCGCCTCGGCGTCGTCGACGAGATCTTCCTGCGCACCCACCGCGGGCTCGGCACACCCATCGCCCTCCAAGGGCTGTGGCGCACCGTCGACCGTGTCGAACCCGCACTGCTGCATCGCATCCACGGCGCGCTGCGGCCAGGCCCCTTGGGCCGCAGGGTGATCCGTTCCCGCGTGCCCGGCGCGCGTCGCGCCTGGCAGCCGAACGTCCGGGCTCACCCTCTCGACTTCATGGAAAGCACGCTCCCCCTCGACGAATTACTGCCGTGGGCGGACACCCTGGGCGCGGGCCTCGACCCGGAATTCGGCCCGGCGTGGCGGCTCGCCGCCCGCTGGCTCGCCGACGGCGGATCGGTTGTGGCGCTGACCTGTTCGCATGCGCTGGCCGATGCGCGCGGACTGGTGCACGCGGTGGATGCCGCGCTGCGCGAGGTGGTCGACGGAGCGGCTGCCGCTCATGCCGTGTCGGCCGATGCGGGGCGTCCCGAGGCCGAAATCGAAGCGGGTGACGCACGGTCGCGCTGCGCTCGGGAGTCCGAGTGGGCGGACGCGTTTCGTCAATGGTCGACCGTGGTGGGTGGCACGATCCGTGCTCTGCGCCATGGCATTCCGGAACGGCCCGCACCCGAGGAACCCGTGCGCGCGGGCGCGGACGAACTGCGCGTGCACGGTGCGGTCGTACAGTTCCGCGCCGACGAATGGGACCGGGTGGCCGGAGAACAGGGCGGCACCGCGAACAGTCTGTTCATCCACCTGGTCGCGACACTGTTGTGGGACATCGGCTTTCCCCTTCCTGCCATCGCGGCGAGCCTCCCCGTCGACACCCGCGACGAGCCGCGCGTGGACAACGACCTCGCGATGACCGAGATCGTCGTCGATCGCGCCGACACCCCCGCGACGCTGCGCAAGAAGGCCCGCGCCGCGTACGAGCACCGGATGTCCAGCCCCGGCGGCATGCCCGAGCAACTGCTCCAGGTGATCCCCGACCGCTGGGCCCACGCCCTCGCCAAGGGCGCGGGCGAGCGAGACATCTTGTGCTCCAACATCGGAACTCTCCCCGACTCGCTGCGCACCATCGGCGGCCACCCCTGCGTCGGCGTTGCCGCCCGCGCCATCCACCCCGGCCTCACCGCCGCCCGTCTTCCGCGCACCCGCTTGTCCGGCTACCTGTGCCGCAGCGGTGACGGCTACATCCTGTCCCTGATCGGACTCGACCCCGGCATCGAATCCGGCTCGGCCCTGGCCGAACTCGCCGTCCATGCCGCCTCCCGCCTCGGGCTCGACGGCCACCCGTGGTGATCTGCCCGAGGCCGCGCATCACCCCACGGGCAGCCCGTCCAACAACGCACGCAGACTCCAGGCGAACTGCTCGGAACCTATCCATTGCGCCATGAGGTCGCGACTCTCGTGGGTGTGCGGCCAGCGCTCGGCGGGAATCTCCGCCAGGGCGGCGCGGCGTTGCGCGATGCGCTCGGATTCGGGCGGCAGCGGCGGGCGGCCGTCGGTCTCGGCGACCTCCATCGCGATCGCACCGATCACCTGGACCATGACGGCGTAGGCGGCGCGCGCTCGGTGGTCCGGGGACAGGCCGCCCCTGGCGAGGCAGGCCAGCAGGGCTTCGCCTACGTCGCGGGCGGCGGGGCCGTCCATGGGCGCGGTCATCATCAGCGCCGCGACCGCCGGGTGTTCCAGCACGCGACGGCGCAGCTCGACGGCGAATTCGACAATGGCCGAACGCCATTCGACGTCGGCATCGGCGAGCACCGTCAACGGCACCGAGCCGAGCACCCGCTCGATCACCGCGCGCTCGAGGTCGGCGCGGCTGGCGACGTAGGTGTAGACGGCGTTCGGGTTCACCCCGAGCCGCCCCGCGACCGCCCGGATCGAGACCGCCGCCGCGCCTCCCTCGTCGAGCAGCAGCAATGCGGTGTCCACCACCTGCGCCTCGGTGAAGGAGCGGCGCTCGGGACGGATTCTGCGTTCCCCCTGGGGCATTGACTTCGCTGCGGACACGCGCTTGACTGTACCGCGTACAGCTAGCTGTACTCCGTACAGCCAGAATGGAGTGAAACCGTGTCCACCAGGCCTTGGCCGACCATTGCCCTGCTCGTCGCCGCCCCCGTCGCCCTGAATGTCGCTTTCCTCGGACTGGGCGCCGTCTTCGACTACCCCGATGTGTTGCAACAGCCCGCCCCCGACGTGCTCGAACTGTTCCGGGCGAACCGATTCGCGGTGATCACCTGGTTCGCCGTCCTCGCCGCGGCGGCACTCGCGCTCGCCCCGCTCGCGATCCGAATCGGCCGACTCGACAACTCGCCGATCATGCGCCGCGCCGTCCACCTCGGGGTCGCGGCCGCCGCAGTCCAGGCGATCGGGCTCTTGCGCTGGCCCCTGCTCGTCCCGGTATTGGCCGACCGCGCCGCCGCGGAAGGGCCCGGCTCCTCCGCGGTGCGCACCTTCGAACTGCTCGGCTCGATCCTGGGCACCGCGCTCGGCGAAACCCTCGGCTATCTGCTGACCGCCGCGTGGATCACCCTGGTCTGCCTCGCTTTACGGCAGACCTTCCCGCTCTGGTTCACGACGCTCGGCTACGCCTGCGCCGCCTCGATCGCGCTGGGCGTCCTCATCCCGCTCGACCTGCCCTACGTGGACACCGCCAACTTCCTCGGCTACATCCTGTGGAGCGCGTGGCTACTCCTCTTCGCGGCGCTGCTCACCGCCCGCCCGCAACCCGCCGAAGCCCCCGCCTGAATCCAGGCCCCCCGCACAGCTCGAATTCCTCACCGCGCCAATGAAACCCCCAACGCACTCCGCTCCAGCACATCGGCGGGAACCCCGATCCCGTCCGCCAGGTCCGGCGAATCGATCGGCGCGTCCCACACCTGACGCAGCGGCAGCACGCCCGCCCAGGTCGGGCTGTCGGCATCGGTCGGATCGTCCAGCGGCCCGCCCGCGCGGACCTTGACCGACGCCTCGGTCAGGTCGAGCGCCAGCACCATGGTGGCGGCGAGTTCCTTCTTGTTCGGCGGGCGCACGCGGTGCCACGCACCGGGGGCGGCGTGCTCGACGATCACCCGCAGGGCCAGCGCGCGCGCGTCGGGATCGGTCAATTCGGCTGCCCGGCCGTGCACGACCGCGGAGCGGTAGTTCATCGAGAAGTGCATGGCGGAGCGGGCGTAGACGACGCCGTCGACGTGCGTGACCGCGACGGAGATGTCACCGGCCAGAGCCGCGCGCATGCTGCCCGAACCGGTCGATCCGTGCAGGTAGAGGGTGTCGCCGTCGCGACCGTACGCGGTCGGCAGCACCACGGGGCTGCCGCCGAGGACGACGCCGACGTGACAGATCAGACCGGCGTCGAGCACGGCGTCCAGTTCGGCGCGGTCGCTGCGGCCGCGTTCTTTCGACCGCGTCAGCGTGCTGCGCGGGGTCGGGGACAAGGGCGGGCGGGCGCTGGTCGAGTGCGTCATGAGACCAGCGTCCGGCACGAAGTGGCATTCTGAAATAGCCAATTCATTCCGATTCTCGCAGTCCAATCCGAGGTGCCCGGTGCTCGACGACCTACCTCTCGCGCTCGATCGAGGCGCGCCCGAACCGCTGTCGGTGCAGGTGGCCGACGGCCTGCGCGCCGCGGCCACCTCGGGCCTGCTGCGCACCGCGGACCGGCTGCCGTCCTCGCGGGCGCTGGCGCGGCGACTCGGCGTCAGCCGGACCGTGATCGCCGCGGCCTACGACCAGCTGCACGCCGAAGGCTGGCTCGAGGGCAAACGGGGATCGGGCACCTACCTCACCACCGCGCCCGCCGCCGCCCCCGTGCTACACCACGTCGCCGTCGACCCGGATCTCGCAGGCCTCGGCTACGACCTCGTCCCCGGCGCGCCCTGCATCGAGGCCATGGACCGACCGGCGTGGCGTCGCGCCTGGCGGGCCGCCTCCGACCAACCACCGGTCATCCGCAAGGACCGCGCGGGCGAACCGGAATATCGCGTGGCCGTCGCCGAACACCTGCTACGCCACCGGGGTCTGAGCGCGGGCAGCGACACCGTCGTGCTCGTCACGGCCGGAACCAGTTCCGCGGTGGGCGAACTCGCCGCCGCCCTGCTGCGGCCCGGCGATACCGTCGCCATAGAGGATCCCGGCTACCAGAGGGCGGCGGGAGCCTTTCTGGCTGCGGGCATCCGAGTACTTCCGGTGCCCGTCGATGCCGAGGGGCTGCGCGTCGACGACCTGCCTCCAGACGTCGAGGCGGTGTATTGCACACCGGCGCATCAGTTTCCGCTCGGCGCGCGAATGCCCGCAGCTCGTCGCGTGCAGCTCGTCGAATTCGCCCGGCGCAGAGGCATATTCGTGATCGAAGACGACTACGACGGCGAATTGCGCTACGACACCGCCCCGCTGCCGCTGCTCGCCGCGATGGCGCCCGATGTGATCGTGCACCTCGGCACGACAAGCAAGATCCTCTCGCCGGTGCTCGGCGTCGGGTGGCTGGTCGCGGCGCCGTGGATCGCCGCGGCGGTGCTCGCGCATCGCGATCGCACCGGCACCTCGCCGAGCCCGGCGGGCCAGCGCGTCCTCGCCGAACTCGCCGCGCACGGCGACCTGGCCAGGCACCTGCGCAGGCTGCGGCGCGCGCTCCCGCCCCGCCGGGAACTGGTCGTCACGGAGTTGCGCCGCCGCGGGTTGACTGTGGTCGGCGACGACGCGGGCTCGCACGTCGTGGTGCCGCTGCCGACGGCGGAGGCCGAACAGCGCGCGGTCGACGCGGCCGCCGCGCGCGGCGTCGTCCTGGACGGGCTGGCCCGGCATCACCTCTTCTCCCAGCACGACACGGGATCGCCGCCGCCGAGCAGCTTCGGCATCGCGCTCGGTTACGCGGCACCGAGCTCGCGCGACCTGCACGCGGCCGTCCCGATCGCCGCCGAGTGCCTCGCGGAAGTGGCCGCCGGGCAACCGTCACGACCCTCGACTTCGCCGACCCGGTCGTAGCATGGTCGGTGACCGCACCCGGTCGCTGCACGCCCTGCCGTATACCTCCGAGTATCGAAGTGGTGACTCATGACCGAACAGGACATCCTGGAACGCATCAAGCAACTGGTCGACGACGAGCACAGGCTGCGCTCGAAGGCGACCTCCGGCGAGGTGGACCCGGTGACCGAACGGCAGCGGCTGGCCGAGCTGGAAGTGATGCTCGACCAGTGCTGGGATCTGCTTCGGCAGCGCAGGGCCAGGATCTACGCGGGCGCCTCCCCCGACGACGCGCAGGTCAGCCCGCCGCGCCAGGTCGAGGGCTACCTGCAGTGAGCTCCGATCCGGCCGCCGAGTACGACGTCATCGTGATCGGCGGCGGACCCGCAGGGGAGAACGCCGCCGCCTACGCCATCGCGGGCAGCGACCGCACCGCCGCGATCATCGAGCGCGAATTGCTCGGCGGCGAATGCTCGTACTGGGCCTGTATGCCGAGCAAAGCGCTGCTGCGCCCCGGACATCTGCTCGCCGCCGCCCGCGCCCTCCCCGGCATCGACGCGAAGGGCTTGGACGTCGAGGCCGTGCTGGCCCGCCGCGACCGGATCGTGCACGACCACGACGACAGCGGCCAGGCCGAGTGGGCCGAGCAGAGCGGCATCGAAGTGATCCGCGGTTCAGGGCGACTCGCCGGAGAACGTCTGGTCGAGGTCGACGGCCGTACGCTGCGGGCCAGGCACGCGGTGGTGCTCGCGACCGGAACTCGGGCTCGTGTCCCCGACGTACCCGGCCTGCGCGACGCTCTCCCGTGGACCTCCCGCGACGCGACCAACCTGCACGAGGTCCCGCAGCGCGCGGTCGTCGTCGGCGGCGGCGTGGTGGCCTGCGAATCGGCGACCTGGCTCGCCACGCTCGGCGCCGAGGTGACCATGCTGGTGCGCGGCAAGGCGCTGCTCGGCAACGCCGAGCCGTTCGCGCGAGAGCGGGTCGCGAGGGCGCTCGCCGATTCGGGCGTGCGGGTGCTGTTCGAGACCGAACCGGAGAGCGTCACGCGCGCGGAGCCGAAGGACACCGGCGAGGGCCGGATCCACGGCGGCGCCGTCACCGTGCGAACGCGCGGCGGGCACACCGAATCGATCGAGGCCGACGAGATCGTCGTCGCGGCCGGGCGCGGACCCGCGACCGCCGAACTCGGGCTCGCCGCCGTCGGATTGGCGGACGACTACGTGGAGGTCGACGATCACCTGTCCGCGCGCGAAGTCCCCGGCGACTGGCTGTACGCGGTGGGCGACGTGAATCACGGTCCCGCACTGACGCATATGGGCAAATACCAGGCCAGGATCTGCGGCGACGTGATCGCCGCGCGCGCCGAGGGCCGCCCGCTCACCGGAGCGCGCTATGCCGCGACCGCCGACCACGAGCAGGTCCCGCAGGTGGTCTTCACCAGCCCCGAGGTGGCCTCGGTCGGCCTCACCGAGGCGGCGGCCCGCCGCGCGGGCTACGACGTCGACACCGTGGAGATCGATATCGCGGTCGCCGGTTCGTCGCTCGCCCGCGAGAACTATTCCGGCCGAGCCAAGATCGTCATCGACACCGCCGCCGACACCTTGCTCGGCGCGACCTTCGTTGCACCGGAGATCGGCGAGCTGCTGCACGCCGCCACCATCGCGGTGGTCGGAAAGGTCCCGCTCGACACCCTGTGGCACGCCGTGCCCGCCTATCCGACGGTCAGCGAGATCTGGTTACGCCTGTTGGAGGCCCGCCGCGCATAGCTACCATCGATCAATGGTGGCAACGATCGACATCGAGACCGCGGACGGCGTTGTCCGCGGTCACCGCGGTCGCCGTGTTGTGCGCTGGCGCTCACTGCCGTACGCCGCGCCGCCGGTGGGAGACCTGCGATTTCGCGCTCCACAGCCGGTGCGGCCGTGGACCGGGGTGCGCACCGCCACCGAGTTCGGCTTCGCGTCCATGCAACACAGGGCGGGCGCCCGCATCGGCCCGAGGGCCTATCAGCCGACCAGCGAAGACTCGCTGACACTGAATGTCACCGCGCCCGCCACGCCGTCCGCCGGCCCGCGACCGGTGCTGGTGTTCATCCACGGCGGCGGCTACCTGATCGGCACCTCGGCGCTGGCGCTGTATTCGGGTGCGCGGCTCGCGCTGCGCGGCGACGCGATGGTGGTGTCGCTGAACTATCGGCTCGGCGCCTTCGGTTACGTCGACTTCAGCGCCTTCGGCACGCCGCAGCGACCCTTCGACGCCAACCTCGGCCTGCGCGATCAGGTCGCCGCGCTGGAATGGGTGCGGCGCAATATCGCCGAGTTCGGCGGTGACCCGGACAACGTCACGATCTTCGGCGAATCCGCGGGCGCACACGCCGTGCTCGCCCTGCTCGCCACCCCCGCCGCCAGCGGACTGTTCCACCGCGGCATCGCTCAGAGTCCGCCCGCCGATTGGGCATTGAGCGCCGAGGACGCCGCGGCCTTCGCCCGACGCTGCCTCGATACCCTCGGCGCCGATCCCGCCGACGCGGCCCGCGCGCTGATCGAGGCGCCCGCCAACGACATTCGCCGGGCCGTCGACCGCACGAGCAACGTGGTGCTGAGCGAGCGTCCTGGCCTGTTCCCCATCTGCCCGGTGGTGGACGGCGACTACCTGCCGCGATCCCCGGTCGACGCGATCTCCGCGGGCGCGGCGCACCGAGTGCCGCTCGTCATCGGCACCAATCGCGACGAGGGCGCGCTGTTCGCGCGGTTCGCCGACAAACTGCCCACCAATCCGAGGCGCTTGCACGCCATGTTCGCCCGCGCCGGTGGGGAGTTCGAGGCCAGGGTCACGGCGGCCTATCCGGGTTACCCGCAGCCTCGGGCCGCGGTGCGCATGGGGGGTGACTACGTCTTCTGGCGTCCGTCCGTCACGGTGATGGAAGGGCACAGCCGTCACGCGCCGACCTATGCCTACCGCTACGACTTCGCCCCGCGCGCATTGCGACTCGCTGGTGTCGGCGCGACCCACGCCAGCGAGCTGATCCCGGTCTTCGGCGCCGCCGACAGCCCGATCGGGCGTGCCTTCACCGCGGCGGGCGGCCGCCGCGGCCTGCTCGCGGTGACCGAGCAGTTCCAGGACAACTGGCTGTCCTTCGCCCGCACCGGCGCGCCGCTGCCGTCCTGGCCCGCCTACACCGAGGACGCCAGAACCACGCTCGTCATCGACGACCCGACCCGGCTCGAGCACGACCCGGACCGCGCGAAACGACTGGCCTGGCACGGTATTCGCGTGCCGACCCTGACCTGACGGCCGGGCTCACTTCAACAGTCGCGACATCCGGCGGTCGGCGAGCACCTTGCCGCCGGTCTGGCAGGTCGGGCAGTACTGGAAGGACCGTTCGGCGTAGGAGACCTCGCGGACGGTGTCGCCGCAGACCGGGCAGGGCAGCCCGGTGCGCGCGTGAACACGCATGCCCGAACGCTTCTCGCCCTTGAGCCGCGCCGCGTCCTGGCCGACCGAGCGCTGGACCGCGTCGGTGAGCACGGTGCGCATCGCCTCGTACAGCTGCGCGATCTTCTCCGCGGGGAGCGTCTTCGTGTTCGCGAACGGCGAGACCTTGGCCGTGTGCAGGATCTCGTCGGAGTAGGCGTTGCCGACGCCCGCCAGCAGCGACTGGTCGACGATCGCCGTCTTGATCCGCTGCGAGGCGCCGTGCAGGATCTCGGCGAACTGCGGCTCGGTGACGTCGAGCGCGTCCGGTCCGAGCCGTGCGATGCCGGGCACCATCTTCGGGTCCTCGACGATGTACACCGCGAGCCGCTTCTTGGTGCCCGCCTCGGTCAAGTCGAACGCGGGTGTGGCGCCCTCGGGCGTGAAGAAATGCACCCGCAGCGCGAGCGGGCTCTTGCCGCCCGGTTTCGGCGGTGTGGGGCTCGGCTCGTCGATCCAGCGCAGCCAGCCGCCGCGGGACAGATGGGTGATCAGCCAGAGTCCCGAGCAGTCCATGCCGAGGAACTTGCCCCAGCGGTCGGCGCCGGTGACGTCCCGCCCGGACAGCGCCGTCACCGGCGGATCGAACGTCTTGACCGCGCTGAGCGCGGCGACGTCGACACGCCCCACCACCGCGCCGACCGCGTGTTCCCGGAGGAACTGCGCCAACGCCTCCACTTCCGGTAGCTCGGGCACGCGTCCCAGGCTACCCGGGGCCACCGACAGTCGCGGCGGACGAAAAGATCAGTCGCGGCGCAACAGATAGATGTCCATGATCCAGCCCTTCGCGGCCCGCAGTTGGTCCCGCCGCCGCAGGATCTCGTCCTGCACCTCGCGCAGCGGACCCTCGACGAGCGTCTCGTCGGGCATGCCGAGATAGGCGCCCCACCAGATGTGCACGTCGTCACCCGGCACCTCGGTGAAGGAGCACTCGCCGTCCAGCATGACCAGCGTCGAGCCGGGGCCGAGCCCGTCCTCGCGCAGCCGCCGGCCGGTGGTGACGTGCACCGGCTCGCCGATCCGGTGCAGCACCACGCGATGCCGCGCGGCCAGCGCCTGCGCGCTGGTCACCCCGGGGATCACCTCGTAATCGAAGGTGGTCCGCCCGCTGTCGAGCACCAGCTCCACCATGCGCAGGGTGCTGTCGTAGAGCGAAGGATCGCCCCACACCAGGATCCCGCCGACGCCTTCCTCGGCCGCGAAAGCCTCCGCGAGCAGCGTGGCCCTGCGCTCGTGCCAGTCCGCGACGACACCGCGATAGTCGGCGGGATCGCGGTCGCGCGGCGGGTCGGCGATCTCGACGACCCGGTAGGGCCGCTCGACGTGCTCCGCCAGGATCGTGGTCCGCACGTCGAACAGCTCCTGCTTCTCGACGCCTTTGGCGATCACGAAGAATGTGTCGACCTGCCGCATGGCTTTGATCGCCTGCACCGTCACCTGGTCGGGGTCGCCCGCACCGATGCCGATCACGAAGAGCTTGCGCATGTGCCTGAGCTTGCCAGCATCCCGCCGCCGCGCGGCAATCACACCGCCCGCGCGCCGGCAATCCGGGCGCAGGTCCGCGCACGCACGGACAGTAAGCTTGCGACTCGTGGCGACGGATACGCAGTACGAGGATTTGCTCCGGCTGGTGCTCGAGGCCGGGACGGCGAAGGCGGATCGCACCGGCACGGGTACCCGCAGCGTGTTCGGCCACCAGCTGCGCTACGACCTCGCGGCGGGCTTCCCGCTGATCACCACCAAGAAGGTGCACCTCAAGTCGATCGTGTACGAACTGCTGTGGTTCCTGCGCGGCGAGTCCAACGTCGGCTGGCTGCGCGAGCACGGCGTCACGATCTGGGACGAGTGGGCGGACCAGCAGGGCGAACTAGGCCCCGTCTACGGCGTGCAGTGGCGTTCCTGGCCGACCCCCGACGGCGCGCACATCGACCAGATCACCCAGGTGCTCGACACCTTGCGCACCGATCCCGATTCGCGGCGCATCATCGTCTCCGCGTGGAACGTCGCCGAGCTGAACAAGATGGCGCTGGCCCCGTGCCACGCGTTCTTCCAGTTCTACGTGGCCGACGGCAAACTGTCCTGCCAGCTGTACCAGCGCAGCGCGGACCTGTTCCTCGGCGTGCCGTTCAACATCGCCAGCTACGCGCTGCTCACCCACATGGTGGCGCAGCAGGCCGGGCTGGGGCTCGGCGACTTCATCTGGACCGGCGGCGACTGCCACATCTACGACAACCACGTCGAGCAGGTCACCGAGCAACTCGGCCGCGCGCCCTACCCGTTCCCCGAGCTGCGCCTTCGCCGGGCGCCGAGCCTGTTCGACTACACCTACGAGGACGTTGAAGTGGTTGGCTACCAGCACCATCCGGCGATCAAGGCGCCGGTGGCGGTATGATCGCGGCCGTGCGCACTCGCACCATCGGCCTGATCTGGGCCCAGACCCCCGACGGCGTGATCGGCTTCGAGAACACCATCCCCTGGCGCGTTCCCGAGGACATGGCCAACTTCCGCACCGTGACCTGGGGCCATCCGGTGATCATGGGCAGGCGCACCTGGGATTCGCTGCCGCCCAAGTTCCGCCCGCTGGCCGGGCGCCGCAACATCGTGGTCACCAGGCAGGCGAACTGGTCGGCGGCGGGCGCCGAACGCGCCGGTTCGCTGTCCGAGGCGCTGCAACTGAGCGCACCGGATCCGGTGTGGATCGCGGGCGGCGGCGAAATCTACCGCGCCGCCATGGATTTCGCGACCGAGCTGGTGGTGACCGAGGTGGAGATCAGCGTCCAGGGCGACGCGCACGCCCCCACCATCGGTCCGGAGTGGCACGCCGACGAACCCGAGGAATGGCGCACGTCCGCCACCGGGCTGCGCTTCCGCATCCGCCGGTATCTGCGCCGCGCCGACGTCTGAGGGCGCTCGCGGGCAACACGCCGCTGACGGGGCAGGCCCGGCAAACCCGGCACGCGGGCGGCCCCGTTCGGGCATACTCCTGGATATGCGGCGGTGCGGACCATCGTCCGTCCGAGCGCACCGAGCCGGTGACACCAGCCCTGCACCGGCGGATGTGACGCGAAAGGCAGTCCATGGACAAGAAATCCCTGACCGCGGTCGCTCGCCAGCAATTGAAATTGGCCGCAACTGCCACCAGCGGGCGAAGCTCACAGACCATCTACGGCGGCCACGCCCACACGCTGCGCCAGACCGTCGTCGGCCTCACGGCGGGCCAGAGCCTGGCCGAACACGACAACACGGGCGATGCCACCCTGCTGGTGCTCACCGGCACCCTGACCTTGATCAGCGGCGCGAACGAATGGAAGGGCTCGGCGGGTGACCTGCTCGTCATCCCCAAGGCGCGGCACAGCGTGAAAGCGGTCGACGACGTGGCGTTTCTGCTGACCGTCGCGAAGTAGACCGGAGCCGTTCAGCCCGGGTTTCGCCGGGCGTGGCCGGGTGCGCCGACCGACCGGCTGTGGCCGCACCATTACTCTGTTGATCATGGGTGAGCCGCAGCCGATCCTCGAACCGCTCACACCGGCCGCGATCTTCCTCGTCGCCACCATCGACGAGGGCGGAGAAGCGGCGGTGCGCGATCTGCTCGCCGACCTGCCCGGTTTGCGCCGTTCGGTCGGCTTCCGCCTGCCGGGGGCCGGGTTGAGCTGTGTCGCGTCGATCGGCTCGGACGCGTGGGACCGCTTGTTCGCGGGGCCGCGGCCCGCCGAGCTGCATCCGCTGCGCGAGTTCGTCGGCGCGCACCATCGGGCGCCGTCCACGCCGGGCGATCTGCTGTTCCACATCAGGTCCGAGGTGCACGACGCCTGTTTCGAGCTGGCGATGGTGATCGGCGACCGGCTCGCGGGCGCCGCGACCATCGTCGACGAGACCGTCGGCTTCCGTTATTTCGAGCAGCGCGACCTGCTCGGTTTCGTGGACGGCACCGAGAATCCCGAGGGCTCGTCCGCGGTGAGCGCCGCCCTGATCGGCGACGAGGACCCCGAATTCGCCGGTGGCAGTTACGTCATCGTGCAGAAGTACCTGCATCCGCTCGACGAGTGGCGCGCGCTCACGGTCGAGGAGCAGGAGAAGATCATCGGCCGCACCAAGCTGGACGATTTCGAGCTCTCCGACGAGGACAAGCCCGCCGATTCGCACGTCGCGGTGAACACCCTGGTCGACGCGGACGGCAACGAACGCCAGATCGTGCGCGCCAACATGCCGTTCGGCAGCGTGCGCGAGGGCCAGTTCGGCACCTACTACATCGCTTACGCGGCCACCCCGAGCGTCACCGAGACCATGCTCTCGCGGATGTTCGAGGGCACCGAAGAGGCTGCCTACGACCGCATCCTGGACTTCTCGGTCGCGGTCACCGGCACGCTGTTCTGCACGCCGCCACTGGATTTCTTCGACGACCTGCCGCCCGCGCCGGACGCGGCGGCCGCCGAAGAGACGGGCGGGGAATCTCTGCCGCGCAATGACGTTGATATGCCCGACGTCGATATGTCCGCCGTGGCGGGCGACGGCTCACTCGGTATCGGCACGTTGAAAAGGAGCACGCTGTGAACAACCTCCATCGCGAACTCGCGCCGATCACCTCCGAGGCATGGACGGCGATCGAAGAAGAAGCCACCCGCACCTTCAAGCGGCACATCGCGGGCCGCAGGGTGGTCGACGTGTCCGGCCCGCACGGCGCCTCCTACTCCGCCGTCGGGCTCGGCCGCACCACCCCGATCGACGCGCCGGACGAGGGCGTGCAGGCGCGCCAGCGCGTGGTCGCGCCGCTGGTCGAGTTGCGCGTGCCGTTCACGCTCTCGCGCGAAGAACTCGACAACGTCGAGCGCGGCGCCAAGGACACCGATCTGGATCCGGTGAAGGAGGCCGCGCGGCGCATCGCGTTCGCCGAGGACCGCGCCATCTTCGAGGGCTATCGGGGCGCGAACATCACCGGTATCCGGGCGAGCTCGTCGAACGAGCCGATCCAGGTGCCCACCGATCCGCGCCTGGTCCCGGAGGCCGTCGCGCAATCGCTGAGCGCGCTGCGCCTGGCCGGCGTCGACGGACCGTACTCGGTGCTGCTCAGCGCCGACCTCTACACCGCGGTGAGCGAGACCTCCGACCACGGTCATCCGATCCGCACCCACATCGAGCGCCTCATCCCGGAGGGCGAGATCATCTGGGCGCCCGCCATCGACGGCGCGTTCGTGCTGACCACCCGCGGCGGCGATTTCGATCTGAGCCTCGGCCAGGACCTCTCGATCGGTTACCTCTCGCACGACGCCGACTCGGTGCGGCTCTACTTCCAGCAGAGCTTGCAGTTCCTGGTCTACACCGCGGAGGCGGCGGTCGCACTACACGCCTGATGGCTGCGCGCCTCCCGCTCCGGCCGCCGAACGAGCAGGTACGGTGAGCCCGTAAGTCCCCGGGAGGCGAGACAGAATGACGATGGTGCGCGCGGGCGTGGTCCCGACTCGACGAGCCATGCTGTACGGCGTGCTCGGCATCGCGGTGACCGTTCTGGTGTGCGCCGCGATCGTCACCGGTTTCGGGCTGAATCGGGTGTTCACCGGCCTGCTCGCGGGCGGCGTCGGCGGCATCGCGTTGCTGGTGGCGCTCTTCGGGCGGGACGCGATCGTGCTCACCGAGGGCGCCATCTATCGCCGCACGCCGTGGGCGGAGTCCAGCATCGCATGGGACAGGGTGATCGCGGGCCGATTCGCGCTCGACGACCGGGCGCGCTGGTCGCTGGCGCTCGATCTGGCGGGCGGCGACGAGCAGCACGGCGAACTGGTGCTGCTGTCCATCCCGCCGGTGATCCGTCCCGTGTCGGGCGCGTACGACCTGCGCAAACGCGATCAGGTGAATCAGATACGGGAGATGCTGCGCCACAAGCAGGTTCCGGTGACGGTCTTGCCGGAGATCGCCGGTGCGCTGAGTACGCACTGGAACGTCGCACCGCCGACGCGCTGAACCCACCGGCGAACGAACCGGTCGCGCCGTTCTTCCGCCATGGCGGCGAACACGGATGACGAGCACCACCCGCGTCGTATACGTTGACTGCTGTGTCGATGATGAAGGGCGCCAACGTTGCGGTGCCGATGTCCGCGGTCCGCATCGAGCTGGGGTGGCAATCGGGCCCGGGAATTCCGGACGCGGACGCTTCGGCTTTGCTGCTGGTCGGCGGAAAGGTCCGCTCCGACAACGACTTCGTTTTCTACAACCAGCCGCAGCACCCGTCGGGCGCCGTCCGGTACGAGGGTAAGCAGCAGGGGCCGACGGTGCTCGACGTGCTGTCGGTGCAGCTGGCGCAGGTCGAACCGCAGATCGACACCATCGTCGTCGCGGCCTCCGCCGACGGTGGCACCTTCGGCCAGTTCCGCGGCCTGTACGTGCGGGTGCTCGACGCCACGAACGGCGCCGAGGTGGCCCGCTTCGACAGCACCGACGCCACCACCGAGACCGCGTTCGTGCTCGGCGAGCTGTACCGCCGCCAAGGCGCGTGGAAGTTCCGCGCGGTCGGCCAGGGTTACGCCTCCGGATTGGCCGGGCTGGCGACCGATTTCGGCATCAGCGTCGATGACGCTCCGGCGCCCGCGGCGCAGCAGCCGACGCCGCCGCCCGCGCCGACCCAGCAGTTCACGCCGCCGCCGACCCAGCAGTACGCGCCGCCTCCCCCGCCGCAGCAGCAGCCGTACGCGCCGCCTCAACAGCAATACGCACCGCCGCCTCAGCAGCAGCAATACGCACCGCCGCCATCGCAATTCGCACAGCAGCAGTACGCTCCCCCGCCTCCGCAGCAGCAGTACGCGCCGACCCCTCCGCAGCAGCAGCAATACGCTCCTCCGCCGCCTCCGCAAGGCGGCGGCGCGCCGGTGAACATGAGCAAGATCTCGCTCACCAAGGAAGCACCCTCGGTCTCGCTCACCAAGCAGGGCGCCACTCGCGGCACCATGCGGATCAACCTGAACTGGACCAGCCAATCCCACCGCGGCGGCGGCCTCTTCGGCAGGCGTCGCGGCGGAGGCGGCTTGGATCTGGATCTCAGCTGCTTCTTCGAGCTGGCCGACGGCCGGATCGGTTCGGTGCGCGCGCTGGACCGCTCGTTCGGCGCCCTCGATCGCCCGCCGTTCATTCAGCTGGACCAGGACGACCGCACCGGCAGCAGCGCCACCGGTGAGAACTTGGACATCAACCTGGATTTCACCGCCCAGTTCCGCCGCATCCTGGTCTTCACCTCGATCTACGAGGGCGCCAACGATTTCCGCGGCGTCCACGCCACCGCGACGCTCTACCCGCTGAACTGCCCGCCGATCGAGATGATGCTCGACGGCTGCGCGGACGACTCGCGCGACGCGGTGCTCGCGCACATCGAGAACATCAACGGCGAGCTGGTCGTCCGCCGCGAGGGCACCTTCGTCCGCCCGCCCGCGGGCAGGCCCGGCGCGGGCGTCATGGAGATCGCGCGGATGTACAACTGGGACTTCGGTTTCAAGGCCGGTCGCGGCAAGGGCTGACCCGCCGCGGCCTCAGTCCGCGGCGAGCCGCTCCAGCAGCAGAGCCGCGTCGGAGCGCGCCTCCTCCAGATCACCGGCCCAGCCGAGCATGCGCAGCGCGGCGTCGGGGATGGTCTGTTCGGCGTAGGCGGGCGCGCGGCCCTCGTCGGACCGGATGCTGATCACCGTCTCGACGAGCCGGAACGGCAGCACCTCCGCGCCGGGAATCCCCGCCGCGCCCGCGCCTTCGATGACGGCTTCGGCCAATGTCTCGTAGTGCCCGCGCAATTCGTCGCGGCGCAGGCGGAACGCCGCGAAGCGCTCGGTGCGCAGCTCGGGAAGCAGGTACAACGCACCGAGATTCCAGCGCGCCGTGCAGAGCTGCCGCACGTCGAACCAGGCCAGCGCGTACAGGCGGGTGGGCGCGGGGTCCGCGTCGGCGCGCAGGCGTTCGGCGAGTTCGAGTGGGGCGGCGATGGTTTCGGTGAGCAGCGCGTCGAGGATGTCGTCCTTGGCGGCGAAATGGTGGTACAGGGAGGCCTGGCGGATGCCGACGGCGTCGGCCACCGCCCTGGTCGAGGTGTTGGCGTAGCCGTTGGTGGTGAACAGTTCGCCCGCCGCGTCCAGGATTTCCGCGCGCGGCGTGTGACCGCGGCGAGGTCGCTGTTCCACACGGGGACGGCCGGGACCGAGGTTTGCCACCTGCCCATTCTGGCACCGCGACCGACGGCGACGGTCGGCGCCATCGGCAGCCGTCATCCGACGGAGAGGTTTCTGTCACTTGATAGAAACTCAGGCAACGCAGAAGTTACCGGCGTTGCCGCAAGCGATACACGGCGGACACCGAAACCGCGATCGCGAGCGCAAAACTGTCATGCGATAGGTATTGGCCGCACGCCGAAGGACACCGCCCATGGCCACAACAGTCGCTCCGACTCCGCCCTCCGACGCCAACGTCGACAGCGCCGACCTCGCCAGTTTCGGCTATCGGCCCGTTCTCCACCGCAAGCTGGGCCGCTACGCCTCGTTCGCGGCAGGCTTCTCGTTCGTCTCGATCCTCACCACGATCTTCCAGTTCTTCGGCTTCGGCTACTCGTTCGGCGGCGCCGCCTTCTTCTGGACCTGGCCGATCGTCTTCGCCGGGCAGTTCCTCGTCGCGCTGAATTTCGCCGAACTGGCCGCCCGCTACCCGCTTTCCGGCTGTATCTACCAGTGGTCTCGGCGGCTCGGCGGCGAGCTCGTGGGCTGGTTCGCCGGCTGGATGATGGTCGTCGCGCAGATCGTCACCGCGGCCGCGGCCGCCATCGCGCTCCAGGTGGTGCTGCCGACGATCTGGAGCGGATTCCAGATCGTCGGCGACGACACCGCGCTCACCTCCGCATCCGGCGCGACCAACGCGGTGCTGCTCGGCAGCATCCTGCTCGTCGTCACCACCACGATCAACGTCATCGGCATCGACCTGATGGCGAAGATCAACTCCATCGGCGTCACCATCGAGATCGTCGGCGTCGCGGCGATCATCGGCCTGTTCTTCGTGAACAGCGAACGCGGCCCGGGCGTCGTGCTGCACACCGACCAGGCCGCGCCAGGACCGTACTGGGCCGCGTTCCTCGTCTCCGGGCTGATGGCCGCCTACGTGATGGTCGGATTCGATTCCGCCGGTGAGCTTTCCGAGGAGACCAAGAACCCGCGCCGGGTCGCGCCGCGCACCATTCTCACCGCGCTGTCGGTCTCCGCGCTGGGCGGCGGGCTCCTGCTGCTCGGCGCGCTGATGGCGGCGCCGAGCCTGGACGACGGCGCGCTGGCCACCGAGGGCCTCGCCTACGTCCTGACCTCGAAGCTGGACAGCCCGGCGGGCAAGGTGCTGCTCGGCTGTGTCGCCGTCGCGATCATGGTGTGCACACTGGCGATTCAGACCGCGGGCTCACGGCTCATGTTCTCGATGGCCCGCGACGGCAAGCTGCCCTTCGCCAGGCAGCTCGCCGCGGTGCACCCCCGCTACGGCACACCGGTGCTGCCCGCGGTGGTGATAGGCATGCTCGGAATCATGCTGCTGGTGGTCAATCTCGGCAACGCCGCGATCTTCGCCACCCTCGCCAGCGTCTGCATCGTCTCGCTGTACCTGGCCTACTTGCTGGTCACCGTGCCGCTGCTGATCCGGCGGCTGCGGGGCTGGGGTCACACGGACGAGGTCGCCGACGAATCGCTGTTCACGCTGGGCCGCTTCGGGATTCCGGTCAACGCGCTGGCGGTCGTGTGGGGCGTCGTCATGGTGATCAACCTGGCCTGGCCGCGCGCCGAGGTGTACACGCCCAACGGCGGCGGCTGGTGGATGCTTTGGGCCGCACCGCTTTTCGTGCTCGCCGTGGCCACCGTCGGCGCGATCGTGCACCGGGTCGTCGTCGCCGCACCGCGCACCGCGTCGACCGGAGAGCCCGCCGGGCAACCGGCCTGACCACGTTCGTTCCGTGCGCGGCGGTCCGGCGACCGACCGCCGCGCACGGGTTCCCTTCGAAAGGACTCCGATGACCGAGCCGAGCAACCCCGAGCACGCGGGCACCGCCTCCACCGGGGGCGCCCGCTCACACGCTCGCGCCCAGGCCGCGGCCGCGACCCTCGCCCGGCCTGACCTGCCCTCCGAGGTGCCTGCCGGGAAGATCACCTGGTCGCAGCGCATTCCGGCGGGCGGCTACGCCAATGTCGTCCTCGGCCGCGGCACCCGCGTCCGGCTGACCGACCCCGCCGGGTCCGCGTGCGCCCACGTGCTGCTGCTGCGCGCCGACGCACCGTGGGAGCGGCTGAACGTCGCCGACACCGTGAAAGTGCCTTGGCAGGCGTACCTTTCGACAGGTCATCCGCTTCTCACCGATCAGGGCCGGGTGCTGGGCACCGTGCTGGCCGACGGCTCGGGTCACCACGACACCCTGTGCGGGCCCACGCCCGAGGCCCGCGACCTGCTGCGCCTCGCGGGCGCCAAACAGGGTCTCGCGCCGCGCGATATCGCCCCGAGCGTCTCGTTCTTCCGCGGCGTGCGTGTAGCGCCCGACGGCGCGCTGAGCGCGACGGGCAGCGCGCCCGCGGGCTCCTCGGTGGACCTGCTCGTCCACCTCCCCGCGGTGCTGCTGGTTGCCAACGCGGCGCACCCGCTCGACGAGCGCGCGACCACCGACCTCGACATCGTCGCCTGGTCCGCACCCAAAGACCTGACCGCGAACCACAACGGCGACCCGGAATACCTACGGGCCGTGCAGAACACCGAAGCGGCCTGGACGGCCATGACCCTGGAGATGACGGCATGACCCCGACCCTGTCCCGGACCGTCGTGCTCGACGAGACCGTGCGCGCCCGCGCGCCGTGGTCGGCGATCGTCCGCGCGGGCGAGCGACTGGAGATCATCGACCTGCACGGCAACCAGGCGGTGGACTGCCTGCTCTACTCCGCCGCCGACACCGCCGACCGCTACAGCGCCCAGGCCACCGTCGCCGCCCAGCGCAACATCTTCCTGACCACGGGCAGTGTGCTGCTGACCGAGGCGGGCACCGCGCTGATGACGGTGGTCGCCGACGAGGTGGGCAACCACGACACCATCGCGGGCGCCTGCTCGCAGGAGTCCAACACCCTTCGCTACGGACACCACACCCGTCACCAGCACGCCTGCGTGGAGAACTTCCTCGTCGAGGCGATGAAATGGGGCCTCGGCAAACGGGATCTGGTGTCGAACATCAACTGGTTCATGAACGTCCCGGTGGAACCCGACGGCACCCTCGGCATCGTGGACGGGTTGTCCGCGCCGGGCAAGAAGGTCACGCTGCGCGCCGAGATCGACACCTTGGTGCTGGTGTCCAACTGCCCGCAGATCAACAACCCGTGCAACGGTTTCGACCCCACGCCCGTGCGCATGGTGATCACGCGATGACGGTCGTCGAGATTCCCGCCCCCGCGCCGGAACCCGAGATCGCCGAGGCGCCGGCCGCGTCCGTCGAAGTGGTGCGGCCCGGAATGCTCGTCACCGTGCAGGATTGGCCGGGCCGCGTCGGCTACTGGCACGTCGGTGTTCCGCCGTCCGGACCGATGGACGACCTGTCCTTCCGGCTCGGCAACCGGGTGCTCGGCAACGCCGAGGGCGCGGCGGGACTGGAATGCACGCTCGGCGGGCCCGCGCTCCGGTTCGCCACCGCGACATGGGTGTGCGTGACCGGCGCACCGGCGGATGTGACAGTGGACGGCGTGCCCGTCGAGCAGTGGCGGACGGTCCTGGTGCCCGCGGGCGCCGTACTGGAGATCGGCGCGATTCGCGGACCTGGCATGCGCACCTACGTGCTGTTGGCCGGCGGTATCGAGCTACCCGAATATCTCGGCAGCACCGCCACTTTCACTCTCGGCCGGTTCGGCGGCAGCGCGGGCGGGGCGCTGCGCGCCGGGGAGATCCTGCCGTTGGGCGCACCGCGCGCACCACTCGCGACCGCCGTGCCCGCCGACGACCGCCCGGTGCTGTCGCAGCGCTGGGAACTGGCCGTCACCGAGGGACCGCACGGCGCACCGGAGTTCTTCACCCGCGCCGACTTCGACACCGTCATCGGCACCGGTTACGAGGTGCATTTCAACTCCGACCGCACCGGTGTGCGGTTGATCGGTCCCAAGCCGGAGTGGGCGCGCACCGACGGCGGGGAAGCGGGCCTGCACCCGTCCAACATCCACGACACTCCGTATTCCGTTGGTGCGCTGGACTTCACCGGCGACACCCCGATCCTGCTCGGTCCCGACGGTCCGAGCCTCGGCGGCTTCGTCTGCCCGGTCACGGTGGTCGCGGCCGAGCGGTGGAAGCTGGGCCAGCTCAGCCCCGGCGACAAGGTGCGCTTCGTGCCGGTGCGCCGTGAGCACGCCGCCTCGCTGCGCGATCTCGGTCCTGGCCGTCGCGCCTCGTGGCCTTCGGTGCTTTCGCCGGGCGGCGACGGCGACGACGGTGTGCTGCGCCGCGCCGAGGTGGACGCGGAGACCGCGGTGACGTATCGCCGGGCCGGTGACGACGGCGTGCTCGTCGAATACGGTGCGATGACCTTGGATCTCGGCTTGCGTGCCCGCGTGCACGCGTTGCACCAGCACCTGCTGGCGGCGAACCCGCGCGGAGTGCTGGAGCTGACGCCGGGTGTGCGGTCCCTGCAGATCCGCGTCGATCCGCACGTCCTGTCCGTGCCCACGCTGCTGGGGCTGCTCGCCGAGGCCGAGCGGGAGCTGCCCGCGGGCACTGATCTCGTGGTGCCGAGCCGCACCGTGCACCTGCCGCTCTCCTGGGACGACCCCGCCACCAGGGAGGCGATCACCCGCTACATGCACGGCGTGCGCGCCGACGCGCCCTGGTGCCCGTGGAACATCGAGTTCATCCGCCGCATGAACGGTCTTGCCACGGTGCAGGACGTCTACGACACCGTCTTCGATGCGCAGTACCTGGTGCTCGGACTCGGCGACGTCTATCTCGGCGCCCCGGTGGCCACCCCGATCGATCCGCGCCACCGCCTGGTGACCACCAAATACAACCCCGCCCGCACCTGGACGCCGGAGAACGCGGTCGGCATCGGCGGCGCGTATCTGTGCATCTACGGCATGGAAGGGCCGGGCGGTTACCAGTTCGTCGGACGCACCACCCAGGTGTGGAACCACGCCGCCACCGAAATGCCTTGGCTGCTGCGCTATTTCGACCGCATCAGCTGGTATCCAGTGAGCGCGGAGGAATTGCTCGACATGCGAGCCGATTTCGCCGCGGGCAAGGTGGAGGTGCGCGCCGAGGAGGGCGAGTTCCGGCTCGCCGACTACCGTGCGTTCCTCGCCGACAATGCCGCCGACATCGACCGCTTCCGCGCGACGCAGGCGAAAGCCTTTGCCGCCGAGCGTGACTCGTGGCGGCGTGCGGGCGAGCTCGGCGTGGACTGAGCGGCGCGCCTCACCAGCCGAGCAGTTCGGCCAGGTCGATCCACTCGTCGCCCCAGCACTGTTCGATCGCGCGGCGCTGCGATTCGGGCTGCTCGGGTGACCAGCCGCAGCGCCGCCAGAAGGCCTCTCGATGTTCCTGCGTCATCCGCAACGGCTCAGTCATGGCGATCGCTCCTGCTCACCGCGGTCCTGCCCATCGATTGTGCGCCACAGTGGACACCGCCGGACGCGGTTCGCCGATAGCCGCGCACGGCCGCGGTGAAGGCGGGTATACGCCTGTTCCGGCGGCGACATGCCGGAACCGGGGTAGCGGAAACATTTTTCGGCGAGTTCAGCGCAGGTCGCGGAAGAACGCCCGCACGTCGTCGGTGAGCAGCTCCGGCTCCTCCAGCGCGGCGAAATGTCCACCGCGATCCACGTCGGTCCAGCGGGTGATGGTGTTCTCCCGCTCGTCGTAGCGATGGATGGCGACGTCGTGGGCGAACACCAGAACACCCGTCGGCACACCGGAGTTCACCTTGGTCGCGCCCCACGGCGCGTCCTGCGCGTAACCGACGTAGGCCGCGGAGCCCGCCGTTCCGGTGAGCCAGTACAGCATCGCGTTGGTCAGCAGGCGGTCCCGGTCGATGATCTTGTCCGGTTCCACCGCGCGCGGATGCGTCCACTCGCGGAATTTGTCCATGATCCAAGCCAATTGGCCGACCGGCGAATCCGTGAGCCCGTACGCGAGGGTCTGGGGGCGGGTGGACTGGATCGCGATGTAGCCGAACTCCTCGTTCATGAACGCCTCGATCCGGCGGATACGGTCCCGCTCCACGTCGGAAAGCTCGGCGAGCTCCTGCTCCGAGAGCGGGAGCGCGGGGAACGCGCCCGTGCCGCCGTTGGTGTGCACGCCGACCACCCGGTCCGGCGCCACCCGCGCGACCTCGGGACTGACCGCCGCGCCGATATCGCCGCCCTGCACGCCGTAGCGGTCGTAGCCGAGCCTGCGCATCAACTCCGCCCAAGCCCGCCCGACGCGCTCGACGGTCCAGCCGGATTCGCGCACCGGGCCGGAGAATCCGAACCCGGGCAGCGCGGGGATGACCACGTGGAACGCGTCGGCGGGATCGCCGCCGTACGCCTTCGGATCGGTCAACGGGCCGATCAGATCGAGGAATTCGACCACCGATCCGGGCCAGCCGTGCGTGAGCAGCAGCGGGAGCGCGTCCTGCTCGGGCGAGCGGACGTGCAGGAAGTGGATCGTCTGTCCGTCGATCTCGGTGCGGAATTGCGGATGCGCGTTGAGTTCGCGCTCGGCGGCGCGCCAGTCGTAGCCGGTGCGCCAGTGCTCGACCAGCGAGCGCAGCCACGCGGTGGGCACGCCGGTGTCCCAGTCGTCGCCCGGCAGCGGCTCGGGCCAGCGCACCGCGTCGAGCCGTCGGTGCAGGTCGTCGAGCTGCTGCTGCGGGATGTCGATGCGGAATTCGGTGATCTCGAAGGTCATGAGAACGACGATAGGAGCCACCTAGGACAGCTTCGGCCCTAGGTTTCGGGCAGACTTGCTCGCATGTTGGAAACCTCCGCCCGGCTGCTGCGCCTGCTGTCGCTGCTGCAAACCCCGCGCGACTGGACCGGGGCAGACCTGGCCGCCCGCCTCGAGGTCGACGTGCGCACCGTCCGCCGCGACATCGACAAGCTGCGGGCTCTCGGCTATCCGGTGCAGGCGACCGCGGGCGTGGCGGGATACCGGCTCGGCGCGGGCGCGAAGCTGCCGCCACTGCTGCTCGACGACGACGAGGCGGTGGCCGTCGCGGTCGGCCTGCGCACCGCCGCGGGCGGCACCATCGCCGGTATCGAGGACAGTTCGCTGCGCGCGCTCACCAAGCTCGAGCAGGTGCTCCCCTCCCGGTTGCGACATCGCGTGCAGCTACTGCACTCGGTGACGGTCACCGTCCCCGCCGCGGGCGCGACGGTCGATCCCGACGTGCTCACCGCCGTCGCCGCCGCCATCCGCGACCAGCACCGGCTGCGCTTCGACTACCGAAACCATGAGGGCGCGAGCTCTTTACGCACCGCCGAACCGCACCGGCTGGCGCACACCGGCCGCCGCTGGTACCTCATCGGCTGGGACGTCGATCGCGACGACTGGCGCACCTACCGGGTCGACCGGATGCACCCGCGCATCCCCACCGGGCCGCGGTTCACGCCGCGCGAGGCGCCCGAAATCGATCTGTCGGGCTACATCTCGCGAGGCGTGACGACCGCGCCCTACCGCTACGCCGCCCGCATCACCCTGGGCGTGCCTGCGGCGGTGGCTGCGGACCGCATCGCGCCGACGGTCGGCGTCATCGAGCCGATCGATGCCGAAAGCTGCCTGCTGCGAACGGGTTCCAACTCGCTCGATGAACTCGCCGTGTACGTGGCGCTGTTCGACTTCCCCTTTCGGGTGCACGAGCCGCCCGAGCTCGTCGAGCGCGTCCGCACGCTGGCCGAGCGCTTCGCGGACGCGGTCTCCTGATCCGCCGCACCGGGTTCAGGGGTGAACCGGGACGCCGACCTGCGCCGCGCCTACCGCACGCGCGACGCTGTCGATGCTCGCGCGCGACGTCATCGAGCTGTTCAACGGGCCGCTCGCATCCGAGCGTGCACGGCCGACGATTGCGGCCTGCTCTTCATCGACACCTCCCGCCCCGGCCACCGCCGCTGGTACTCGATGGAGCGCTGCGAACCTCACGAAGCTTCGCCGGCACCGGGCCTGCTGACGACGAGCACCGTCTTGCCCTGAGCATGCCCCTCGGCGACATGGGAGATCGCGGCCACGGCGTCGCGCAACGGATATTCGCGCTCGATCACCGGGCGTAGCTTGCCGCTCTCGACGAGTTCGGTGAGGAATTCCAGATCGGCTCGCCGCGGCTTCATCAGCAGCGGGCGCATGGTCTGCCGGATGAAAAGGTCGGCTACGACCACCCGGCCGATCCAGAGCACCGGACCGATCCAGTCGCCGCCCGGCGAGCCCGCCGAGGACACGAAGACGCCTTCGGGCGCGAGCACCTTGCGGCAGTCGGCGAGGCCGCGGTTGCCGACCAGGTCGAGCAGCACGTCGTAGCGTTCGCCCGACTGCACGAAATCCGTAGTCGTGTAGTCGATCACACGATCAGCGCCGAGGCCGCGCACGAACTCGACGTGACGCGTGCTGCACACCGCTGTCACCCGCGCGCCGAGCGCCTTGGCGATTTGCACGGCGAAGCCACCGACCCCGCCGGAGGCGCCGTTGATCAACACCGACTGTCCGGCGCGCACACCGCCGACATCGCGCAGACCCTGGAGCGCTGTCATGCCCGAATCCGGCACGGCGGCAGCCTGTTCGAAGGAGAGACCGGCGGGTATCGGCGCGAGGGTGGCGGCGTCGACACAAACGTATTCGGCGAACGCTCCGAAATCCGTTGCACCGTATACCCGATCCCCGATCCGGAACGAGGTGACCGCCGATCCGACGGTCACCACCTCACCCGCGAGATCGTGGCCGATCACCGGATGCTTGGGCTTGCGCACCCCGAAGCCCATCAGCCGGATGAGATACGGCTTGCCGGTGAGCAGGTGCACGTCGCCCGAGGCTACGGCGGCCGCCCTGACCCGGACCGAAACCTCGTGCGGGGCGGGCTCCGGGCGCGGTACCTCCTCGACGCGCAAGACGTCACTCGACCCGTAGCGCGGCGCGACAATCGCGGTCATCACGTCCCGACCGGTCACTGTGCGCGGGCTCGACGATTCCGACATGGCGGTTACCACCTCTACTTACACCGTAAGTGCTACAGCTCGAACGCTACGCTTACGGTGTAAGTCCGTCAAGGGAGAGCGATCGATGACCAAGCCCGCCGAGCGCGCCCGGCTCACCCGCGAGCGTGTCCTGCGCGCCGCCGTCCGCCTCGCCGACGAGCAGGGACTCCACGCGCTGTCCATGCGCAAGCTGGCCCAGACCCTCGGCGTGGAGGCGATGTCGCTGTACAACCACGTCGCGAACAAGGACGACCTGCTCGACGGGATCGCGGATCTGGTGGTCGCCGAGATGGCGGCGCCCGAGATCGGCGGGGACTGGAAGGCGGCGCTGCGCACCCGCGCCGTGTCCGCGCACGAGGCGCTGCGCCGCCACCCCTGGGCGACCGGACTGATCGGCTCGCGGGTGAACGTCGGCCCGGCGATGCTGCGCTACATCGACGCCACGCTCGGCTGCCTGCGCGCCGCCGGTTTCACCTACCAACAGGCGGACCGGGCCTGGAACGCGATGGACGCGCACATCTACGGGTTCACCCTGCGGGAGTCGACCTTTCCGCTGGAGCCTTCCGAATACGTCGCGGCGGCAACCTATTTCCTGCCGCGCATTCCGGAATCGACGCACCCGCACATGAACGCGCTCACCAGGCTGGTCATCGACGGCGTGCACGACGGCATCGCGGAGTTCGAATTCGGCCTCGAGCTCGTCCTCGACGGACTCGAGCGGCTGCTCGAGGCGAGCGAGTAACCCGTCAGTCGGTGCGCGCGGTGGCGTCCGGGTTCGTGGCATCGCGGACGATCCGCAGCGCGGCGGTCAGCGCTTCGAGTTGTTCCGGCGCGAGCAGACCGGTGAACCAGCGCTGAATCGCGTCGAGATAGTCCGGCAGCACCTGTTCGAGGCGGCGCACACCGGCGTCGGTCAGCACCGCGCGAGCGCTGCGACGGTCGGCCGGGTCCAGCACGCGCTCGACCAGTCCCGCCGCGGACAGCCGGTCGACCAGCCGGGTGACGCCGCTGGTCGACAGCGAGGTCTGCGTCGCGAGGTCGGTCATGCGTAGTCGCCGTTCGGGGGAACGGCTCAGGCGAAGCAAAGCGTTGAGGTCCAAGCCGGAGAGGCCACTCGACTTCCAGGTCGGCTCCAGCTTGGCGAGCAGGCCGTCGTGCGCCTCGTAGAGCAGGCCCATCGCGGTCAGGCGCGGATCGTCGAAGAGGTCGGGCTCGTCCATGACCCGGACTCTACCGGATGTATTTGACGCGCGGATAGTTGACGGGAGGAATACATTGGAGTAGATATATGACAACGCAATATTCCTCGCGTCAACAACTTGGGAGTTCTCATGTCATCGCAAGCCACCGGATGGGTCGCAGGCTTCCGCTCGGCCGTGATCAGCCCGTACGAGCGGATCAAGCTCACCGATTCGCACGAATTCACCGATCAGACCCTGCGCCAGGTGCTACGCATGGCTGGCGGCGGCGAACAGATCCGCATTCGCCTGACCAACCGCTACGGACGGACCCCGCTCGTCATCGGGGCCGCCCGGATCGCGCTGCGCAAGACCGCCGACGAGATCGTCCAAGAGACCGACCGCGAAGTGCGGTTCGCCGGAGCGGCGCGGGTGACCGTGCCCGCGGGCGGCGAAGTGCTCAGCGATCCGATCGACCTCGCGGTGGACGCGGGCGACGATCTGCTGTTCAGCCTCTACCTGCCGGAGCCGACCGGGCCCGCGACGTTCTCGCACATGCCCACCGAAATCGCCTACGCCGCGAGTGGCGATCACACCGGCGCGACCGGCATGCCCGACGCGCAAGAGATTCCCTGCCGCTTCTTCGTGAGCGGCGTCGACGTCCTCGCGCCCGCCGGGACCGACATCGCGGTCGCCTTCGGGGATTCTTGGTTCGAGGGCGTCGGCAGCACGCTCGGCGCCAACCGCCGCTCGGTCGACGTGCTCAACGAGCGCACGCGACGCGGCTGGGTGGTGAACCAGGGCATCGGCGGAAACCGGCTGCTCACCGAGGAGATCGGCGAACGCGGCCTGGACCGGTTCACCCGCGACGCCCGCGACGTCCCCGGCGTGCGCCACGTGCTGATCCATTTCGGCATCAACGACCTGATCCTCGGCGGCATGGGCGGCCAAGCGCCCGCCACCGCAACGGAACTCATCGAGGGATTCACCGAACTGGCTCGCCGCGCGCACGCCGCCGGGCTGACCATCCACGCAGCCACCATTGGTCCTTACGCGGGCTGCATCTTCCCTGGCCTCCCTGTCGCCGAGACCCTGGCCACTCGGCACGCCGTGAACGAATGGATCCGGGGCACGGACGTTTTCGACTCGGTCTTCGACGTGGACCGCGCCGTCGCCGATCCGCAGCGGCCGGACTACATCCGGCCCGAGTTCGACAGCGGTGACGGCATGCACCTCAACGACGCGGGCGCGCGAGCGATGGGCGAGTCCGTCGACCTGGCGAAGATCTTCGGGTAGCCGGATCGCGCACGGCCGCAGCCGGTTTCAGCTCGGCGATAGTCCGCGTAGCACGATCTCGACGCCGCCGCGGAATTCGTCGTCGACCGACATCGTCCGCGCCCGGCTCGCCGTCTGCACCAGCAGCGGGAAGTCGTCGGTGGCCAGCGCCGCGATGGTCGCGGTGCCCGGCCCCGCGATCGAGGCGTAGTGCTCGTTCTGCAGGAAGCCGAGCAGGAAGCCGACCACCGTGCGCTGCGCGATCACCCGCTCCCGGCCTGCGAAGCCCGCGTCGGTGAGCACGGTCAGCATGGCCTCCATCCAGTGCAGCGACGCGGCGGAGGACTGGCGGTGCCGCAAGATCAGCGGCACCACGGCGGGATGGGCCGCGACGGCGGCCCGCATCCGCGTCAGCAGGACCACGGCCCTGGCTCGCCAGTCCTCCCCCTCCGGGGGCACGGTCTCCATGGCTCCGAGCACCCGATCGACCACCAGCACCTCGAGCTGATCCCGGTCTGCGACATAGCGATACAGGCCCATGGTGGCGACGCGCAGTTCCTTCGCGACGGCCCGCATGGTCAGTCCTTCGAGCCCGTCGCGGTCGATGACGGCGAGGGCGGCGTTCCCGAGATCGTCGGTGGTCAGCGAACGAGGACGTGGCATGGGTTGACAGCGTACAAGGTACGCGCATACTGGTCGTAGGCGTACGTCGTACACTTACGAAGGAGAGACCATGTCACTGCCGACTTCCGTCGCCGCGCGCACCTTGCGGACCATCACCGGCGTCGAGGTACCGATCCCGGACCCCGATTGCCTCGTTCACCTGCAATTCCGTCGTTTCGCGGGCTGCCCGGTGTGCAACCTGCACCTGCGTTCGATCGTCACTCGCCGCGCCGAGATCGCCGCGGCGAACATCCGCGAGGTGATCGTCTTCCACTCGCACGCGGAGGAACTGCGCAAGTACACCGACGATCTGCCGCTCGACGTCATCGCCGACCCGGACCGCATCCTCTACCGCGAGTTCGGCGTCGAGACCTCACCGCGCGCCCTGCTCGACCCGCGCGGCTGGCCCGCCATCGCCCGCGCTGTCGCGCACGACCTGCGCGCCATGCTGCGCCGCGACCGTCCCGCTCCCCCGAGCCGGCCCGACGGCGGCCCGCTCGGCCTGCCCGCGGATTTCCTCATCGCCCCCGACGGCCGAGTGCTGGCCGCCAAGCACGGGACGCACGTCTACGACCAGTGGTCGGTCGACGAACTGCTGGCGCTCGTGCCCGCCGAGCAGCTCCGGTGACGGCGATCGCCGAGCCGCAGGCTGCCTCGCGCACGGCCGGAGCCGCGCAGCCACGTGTCGTCAGGGCGGGCGCGCTGCTGAGCGCCGGACGGCTCGCAAGCGCGTTCGGTTACGGCGCCATCGACTACGCATTCGAGAAGGGGACACACTCGTGATGACCATCGAGCTGTTCGTGACCGTGGGCGTCCTCGACGCCGAGCGCAAACACGCACTCGCCGAACGCATCCTGTACGCACTGACCACCGAGGACGACGCGCCGGACACGGTGCTCGACAAGGCGCGCGAACTGACCCACGTGCTCGTCCGGGAGCCGGACGTGTGGGCGACGGGCGGACCCGCCGCACCGCGCTACCTCGTACGTCTCACCGTCCCCGGTTCGTGGAGCAACAACCCGCGATTCGCCGACCACGTCGTGCCGATGATCACCGAGGCGATCGCGGCGACCGAGCCCGATCCGGAACGCCTCACCCGCGAACCGCACTGCGTGATCCAGATCGTCGGCCTCCGCGAACGCGGTCTCGCCGCTCTCGGCCGCCCCCTCACCGGCACCGAGATCACCGAGCTGATGACCGAGGACTACCGCAACTCCGGCGAAACCCGGGAAGCCCCCGAGGGTTTCGCCATCGACCCGATCTGCGGCATGACCGTCGAATTGGCCACCGCGGAGCTGACTCTCACCCACAACGGCACCTACTACGCCTTCTGCGCCCCCACCTGCCGCAAACTCTTCACGGAGGAACACGCGATCCCCGCCTGACCAGCCCGGTGGCCCCGAAATTCTTTGGCGCGCGCCACTTTTCGTAACGCCGGAGCTAGTCCGACCGATTGGTCAAATATGGATGACGGCGAGCCGTCATCCATAACCATAGAATTGGACAAAGGATTCATCATGTCGTTCACCAAGCTGCTCGGCGCAGGCGTCGCGGCACTGGCCTTCGGAGCAGTCCTCACAGCGGGTCCTGCTGCGGCCGAACCGATTACCGCCACACCGGTGATCGCGCCCGGCGAGCCCGCACCGTCGTCGGGTAGTGCACTGATCAGCGGCTTCGATGGGCTGCTTCGCCTCCTGCGGTGCGGCTCCGCCTACAGCTGCAACTAGGAGTCCTGTCGACGGCACGGGCGGGGTTGGCTTCCGCCCGTGCCACGGGGAACTCATAACTCGGCGCCCCAGCCGGTCCCGCTCGATCCAGGAGGTGCGCTGAGCGCACCAGCCCATCCCTGCTGCCCCCAACACCCCGAAAAGGCCGCCGCCGATCCACGGCAGCGGCCTTCGTGAGGTGTCAAGGCAGTAACGAGACCGGATCGAGGGTGAACTCGAAAGGAGCTCGCAAAGTAACCTTCTCCCCGGCTGCGACCCGATACGTCGGCTCGTAACTGCGGTCGCCGCCGAGGGAATGGACGAACGCCACCGGCAACGACTCGCCCGGCAGCTGTCCCTTGAAGGCATTGAGCTCGAAGCGCCAGTAGTTCGGAATCCCCGCCTCGGCGTAGAGAACCGGCTTCACCATGCGGTCCTGCAATGTGGTCGAGTTGGAGACCACTTCGACGGCAAGCTGAACCTGCTCGACAGGAATCCCGCGACCGTCCCAGTCGATCGGGCCGGTGACCACGATCAGATCTGGAATGGGCTCGTCGTCTCCGGTCAGGACACCGACGCCCCGCATCACCTCGTACTCATGGGGCCGGACGGCCTCCAGCGCGCTCTCCAGCCGCTCGAGCACCCGCTGATGCCGCGGTGTCGGAACGGCGTTCACGACGAGCTGACCGTTGAGCACCTCGTAGCGCAATCCGTCATCGGGCATGCGATCGAGGTCGGCAGCCGTCCAATGGTCCGAGCTGGGAACCGGCATCGTCATCGAATCGCCTCCAACCCCACCGGCATTCGCCAACCGCGCCGGTTGGACTCAGCACGAGCGTAGCTCAGTCGGCACGGTCGACCTGGGGTCTTCCGTGCCGACTGAGCGAGCACATCACTCCGCGACGATGATTCGGATCTCTTCGTCGGCGGCGTCGGTCGGTTCGCCGGGGGCGACGAACCAGTGGGTGACTTCGCCGTCGGCCAGGTCGTCGGCGATGTCGTCGGCCGCGGGGAGCACGGAGAGTGCGCCCGCGGTGGACGTCGCCACGAACTCCCAGAGGGCGGCGCGGCCCGCGGCGGCGGTGGTGAACGTGGTCGACTCGTAGTCGATCGCATTCTCGTCGCGGATCCGCTCGGCCAGATCGAGCGCCTCGGTCTGGTTCAGCGCGACCGGCGCGCCGTCGACCAGCTCCACGAAGGCCGGGTGCTCTTCGCCGAGCGAGCGCACCCGGTCCGCGTAGGACACCGGGTGTCCGGCGGCGGCGGCCAGTTCGGTCTGCACCTGCGGATCGCTCGGCACCAGCCAGCGCACCGCGCCCTCCGCCGCAGGCTCCGCGCCGATCCCGAAACCCGCTCCGGCCGCGGCGATCTCGTCCGCGCTCAGGCCCGAGGCGAACAAGCAGGCGGCGCCCGCCTTCTGCACGGCCCAGGCCGCGACCACGGCGTCGACACCGCGCGGCAGCGCCATCGCGACGACGTCGCCGGGACCGGCGCCCCGCGCGATCAGCACCCGAGCCAGCTGCGAGGAACGCCGATCCATCACGTGGTAGGCGATCTCGTCGCCGTCCACGAGCAGTGCGGGCGCCTGCGGATCCGCCTCGACCACATCGGCGAGCACGGTGGCCACGGTCCGCATGCCGACCCGGTTCGCCGACTCCGGCACCGCGGCCGCCGTCGCCACACCGGATTCGGCGAGCAGCTGGGCGCGTTCGGCGCTGTCCAGGATGTCGATGTCGCCGACGAGCCCGGACGGGTCGCCGAGCAGCGAGTCGAGCACCCGCACCAACCGGGTGGACAGCGTCTGCACCTCCTCGGCCGTGAACCGGCTGAGCAGGTACTCGAGGCTGATCTCCAGGATCGACTCGGCCGCCACCTTCAGCGTCAGCGGGTAGTGCGTCGTGTTGCTGACGTCCACCCCGGTCACCGACATGCCGTCGATCGAGCTCGCCGCCTCGATCGCCTCGCGATCGATCGGGTAGGACTCGAACACGAACAGCGTGTCGAACTGCGACCCGGCCCCTGCGGCCCGCTGGATGTCGGCCAGGCCGACGTAGTGGTGATCCAGCAGATCGGCCTGCTCGCGCTGCAACTGCCGCAGCTGATCCTCGATGGTGGCGCGATCATCGATGCGCACCCGGACGGGCAGCGTATTGATGAACAGGCCGACCATCGATTCGACGCCGGGCAGCTCAGCGGGCCTGCCCGACACCGTCGCGCCGAAGGATACGTCCGAGCGTCCGGTGAGCCTGCCGAGCAGGATGCCCCAGGCGGCCGACACCAGGGTGTTCACCGTGATGCCGAGTTCCGCGCAGTGCTTGGTGAGCCTGCGGGTGTGGTCGGCGTCGAGGTGGGTGACCAGCTTGCCGGTCTGGTACTCCTCGGCCGAACGCGGTTGCGGGGCAAGCTCGGTCGGCTCGTCGAGTCCCTCGAACGCGCCGGCCCAGGTGCGCAGCGAGGCGTTCAGGTCGCGGCCCGCGAGCCACTCCAGGAACGTCCGGTAGGACGCGACCTCCGGCAGCGCGGAGGCGTCGCCGCGCACCGCGTAGAGCACCAGCAGGTCCTGCATCAGCAGCGGCATCGACCAGCCGTCCAGCAGCACGTGGTGGGTGCTGATGACCAGGTGCCAGTGGTCGGCGGCGGTGCGGTACAGGCCGTAGCGCACCAGCGGCGGCACGGCCATGTCGAACCGCTGCGCCAGATCCTCGGCCAGCCGCCTGCGCAGCTCGGCCTCCCGCTCGGCCTCGGGCAGATCGGTGAGATCCACCTCGCGCCACGGCACCTCGACCCCGTCCATCGCGATCTGCACGGACTGCCCCTGGGCGTCGGTGACGAACGCGGTGCGCAGGTTCGGGTAACGATCGAGCAGCGCCTGCGCCGAGGCGTGCAGCCGCTCGGCGTCCACCTCGCCGGTCAGCTCCACCACGGCCTGCATGTTGTAGACGTCCACGGTGGCCGTGGTCATCAGCGCGTGGAAGAGCAGACCGGACTGCAGCGGCGTGAGCGGCCAGACCTCGGTGAGGCCCGGGTAGGTCCGCTCCCACAGCTCGATGTCGGTCTGGCCGACTCGTACCAGCGGCATATCGGACGGCGTGTGGCCGCCCGCCTCGGGCCTGCGGACGCGGGTGGCCAGCGCGGTCAGCGCGGACACCCAGATCTCGGCCAGTTCGCCGACGCGCTCGGCCGTGAGCAGGCCGCTCGGGAAGGCGAACGACGCCACCAGCTCCGGTCCGCTCGCACCGTCGAGCACCACCGCGTCGATGTCGAGCGCCGCGGCCGCGGGCCGGGCGGGATCGGCGACGGTGACGATCTCGGCGGGCAACGCGCCCAGGTAGCGGAAGCCGACCTGCGCGGTGTCGGCGAGCCCGAGCAGACCGTGACCACGCCCGTGGTCGGGCACGGCGAGCAGCTGCTCCTTGACCGTCTTCACGATGCGGTCCACCGCGACTCCGCCCGCGAAGGCGTCGCCGAGGTCGGCGCCGTCCAGGTCGATCCGCACTGGGTGGGTGAGGTCGAACCAGCCGAGCGTGCGGTCCAGGTGCGCGGTGCCCGCGGCGTACGCGGCGCGCCCGTCACCCGCGAGACGGACCAGCGCGGCGGTGCCTTGCTGATCGCCACGCCAGCGCACCAGCGCCATGGCCAATGCCGCGAGCAGGCCGTCGGCGGCCGCGCCGTGGAAGCGGGCGGGCGCGGTATTCAGCACCGCGTCGGTCACCTCGGCGGGCACGGCGATCCGCACCCGGTCCACGGTGGCCGCGGTGTCGATGGCGGGATCGAACGCCCGCGCGCCGAGCAGCGGCTCGTCCGTCGCCGAGATCTCCTGCCAGAACGGCAGTTCCGCCTCGTGCGCGGCGGCCTCGCCTGCGGCCATGCTGTGCGCCCAGCGCCGCAGGGTGGTGCCGGTGGCGGGCAGCTCGAGCGGCGCGTCGACGCCGAGCTGCTCGGCCGCCGTGATCAGCTCCGTGAGGAGGACCCGCCAGGACGGCGCGTCCACCGCGAAACGGTGTGTCACGACCAGCAATTCGTCGGGACGGTTGTCCGCGAAGGTGAACAGCACGAATTGCGCCATCACGCCTTCGGCGGGGTCGAGCCGGTCGACCGCCGCGGCACGCTCGGCCGCGAGCAGATCGGCGAACTCGGCACTCTTCTCGACCCGTACCTCGCTCAGCAGCGGCTCCACCTCGACCCGCTGCACGGCCTCGAACACCCAGCCTTCGCCCTCCGCGCGCAGTGTCGTGCGCAGCGCGTCGTGCCGGTCGAACAGGGCCTCGAGCGCGTCGATCAGTGTGTACCAGTCGAGCGCGGAGGGCAGCGGAAGCAGCGCGGACTGCGCGAACCGCCGGAACGGCGCACCGCCTGCGAGGGCGGCGGCCACCGCGGGCGGCAGCGGCATCTCGCCGACACCGCCGCCGGGCAGTTCGGCGGGCTGTTCCCGCTCGGCCTGCGTGGCGGTCGCGATGGCCGCCAGCGCGGCCACGCTGCGCTGGTCGAACACGTCGCGGACGCTGAACTCGACGCCGAGCGCCTTGGCACGCGACACCAGCTGGATCGACAGGATGCTGTTGCCGCCGAGCGCGAAGAAGTCGTCGTCGGCGCCGATGTGCTCGACGTCGAGGACGTCGCTGAACACGCCCGCCACGAGCTGCTCGGCCGGGGTCACCGGCGCGCGGAACGCCGCCTTCTCGAACGTCGGCTGCGGCAGCGCGTTGCGGTCCAGCTTGCCGTTCGCGTTGAGCGGCAAGGCTTCCAGCGCCATGAAGGCGCTGGGCACCATGTAGGACGGCAGCTCCGCGGCCAGCGCGGATTGCAGCTTGCGCTTGTCCAGTTCGCCGGTCTCGGGGTCGATTCCGGCCGCCGACGGCACGACGTAGGCGACGAGCCGATCGCCGAGGCCGGGATCGTTGTGCGCGAGCACCGCCGCCGCCGCGATCGCGTCCTGCCGCAGGAGTGCGGCCTCGATCTCGCCGAGCTCGATGCGGAAGCCGCGGATCTTCACCTGGAAGTCGGTGCGGCCCCGGTACTCGAGCTCACCGCCCGCGCGCCCACCCGTCGCCCGGCCACCGCCCCCCATCGAATCGCTTCGCGATGCAGGAGCCCATGCGACCAGGTCACCGGTGCGGTACATCCGCGCGCCGTGCTCGCCGAAGGGGTTGGCGACGAACCGTTCCGCGGACAGGTCGGGGCGGGCGAAGTAGCCGCGCGCCAACTGCGCACCGGCCAGGTACAACTCGCCGGAGACACCGACCGGCACCGGGCGCAGGCGCGAATCCAGCACGTAGACCTGGCTGTTCCACTCCGGCGCGCCGATCGAGACCGAGAACTCGTCGGCCGCGGTGACGGCGTGGTTGGTGATCGACACCGCCGCCTCGGTCGGGCCGTACAGGTTGAACAGACCGGCCGCGTTGGCGCGCCGGAACTTCTGCGCGGTCGCCGCGGGCAGCGCCTCGCCGATGGCGAGGATGCGTCGCAGCGAATTCGGCATGCGCCCTTCGGATTCGGTGAGCAGCGCGTCCAGCATCGACGGAACCACGTGCAACGTCGTCACACCCGTCGAACGCATGAGCTCGTTCAGGTACGCCGGATCGCGGTGCCCGTCGGCGGTGGCGATCACCAGGCGACCGCCACTGACCGCGGCCGACCAGAACTCCCACACCGACAGGTCGAACGTCGCCGCCGTCTTCAACAGCACCACGTTCTCACTGTCGAGACCGAACTCGTCCGACTTCCACAACAACTGGTTCACGATCGCACCGTGCGGCACCGCCACACCCTTGGGCTGACCCGTCGAACCCGACGTGAAGATCACATACGCCGTATTCGCCGCAGCCAGCACACCATTGCGCTCGTCGTCCGCGACGGGGGCATCCGAGTGAGCGGACAGATCCAGCTCGTCGATCGCGACAGTTTCCGCCGCGGCGGTCTCGAACGCGTCCCTGGCCGTGGTCAGCACGCACACCGGCGCGGCCGTGCCGAGGATGTAGTCGACGCGATCCACCGGCTGATCCGGATCGATCGGCACGTACGCCGCACCGGCCTTGGCCACCGCGTACATCGCGATCACCAGATCCGCCGAACGACGAATCGCCAACGCCACCCGATCCTCCGGACGCACACCGCGACCGATCAGATACCGCGCCAACCGGTTCACCCGAGCATCCAGCTCGGCGTAGGTCAGCTGCGTCCGCTCGCCGGAAGCCGCGTCGGCGACCAGCGCGACGGTGCCGGGCGCGGCCTCGGCCACGGCGGCGTCGAGCAGCGACACCAGCGTGGCGTCGGTGTCCACCGCGTGCGCGGTGTCGTTCCAGGTGCGGAGGATCCGTTCGCTCTCCGCGTCGGCCAGCAGGTCGATCTCGCCCACCGGCACCGTCACGTCGGCGATCACCGCGTCCAGCACCCGTACGAACCGGTCCGCGAAGCCCTGCACCGTGGCCTCGTCGAACAGGTCGGTGGCGTAACCGAATTCGGTGATGATCTCGGCCGGGGTGCCGTCGTCGGCGTACCGGTCGTAGAGCGTCACGTGCAGGTCGGTCTTGGCCAGCTGCGAGTTGAAGTTGACCGCGCTCACCTGGAGCCCGGGCAGCGTCAACGTGGTCTCGGCCAGGTTCTGGAAGGACAGGCCGATCTGGAACAGCGGGTTGCGCGCGGTGGAGCGCTCCGGGTTGAGCACCTCGACGAGGCGCTCGAACGGAACGTCCGCGTTGGCGAACGCCTCCAGGTCGCGTTCGCGCACGTCGGCGAGCAGGTCGGCGAAACGGTCGCCCGGCTGCACCGTGGTACGGAACACCAGCGTGTTGACGAACATGCCGATCAGATCGTCGAGTTCGCGCTCACCGCGACCCGCGATCGGCGTGCCGACCGCGATGTCGTCGGTGCCGGACAGCCGCGCGAGCAGCACCGCGAGCGCCGCGTGCACGACCATGAACAGCGAGGCGTTGTTGGCGCGCGCCAGCTCCGCCAGCTCGGTGTGCCGCTGCGGCGAGAGCTCGAAGCGCAGCGCCTTGCCGTGGAACGACTGCGCGGGCGGGCGCGGCCGGTCCGCGGGCAGCTCCAGCTGATCGGGCAGCCCGGCGAGCGCGGACTTCCAGTAGGCGACCTGGCGTGCGGCCACCGACTCCGGATCGTCCTCGGAGCCGAGCACCGCGCGCTGCCACAGCGCGTAGTCGGCGTACTGCACCGGCAGCGGCGTCCACTGCGGTGCGTCGCCGCCGACCCTGGCCACGTAGGCGGCCATCAGGTCGCGGGCCAGCGGACCCATCGACGCGCCGTCCGCCGACACGTGGTGCACGACGAACGCGATCACGTGCTCCTGCTCGGAGATGCGGAACAGCGCGACGGCCAGCGGCACCTCGGTGGTGACGTCGAAGGTGGTCATGGCGAACGCGATGACCCGCTCGATCAGCTCCGACTCGTCGATCTGGACCGGATCCAGCTGCGGCAGGTTCACCGGCAGGATCACCTGGTGCGGACCGTCCGCCGAGCTCGGGTAGACGGTGCGCAGCACCTCGTGGCGGGCGAACACGTCGCCGATCGCCTGTTCCAGCGTGCGCACGTCGAGCGCGCCGGAGAGCCGGACGGCCAGCGGGATGTTGTCCACCGCAGAGGTGGCCGTGTCGAACTGGTTGAGGAACCAGTACCGCGCCTGCGCGGGCGAGAGCGGAATACGCTCCGGCCGCTCCGCCGCGGTGAGTTCCGGACGCGACCGGCCGGACCCGGCGATGCGCTCGACCCTGGCCGCCAGCGCGGCCACGGTGGACGCCTCGAACAGGTCACGCACCGTGAGCTGGGTGTCCAGCGCCGCGCCGAGGCGCGCGGTCACCTGGGTGGCGACCAGCGAGTTGCCGCCCAGCTCGAAGAAGTCGTCGTCCAGGCCGACCCGGGCCACGCCGAGCACGTCGCCGAAGGTGCCCGCCACGATCTCCTCGATCGGCGTCGAGGGCGCGCGGAACGCCTTGACCTCGAACACCGGCGCGGGCAGCGCCTTGCGATCCAGCTTGCCGGAGGCGTTGAGCGGGAACTCGTCGAGCAGCACGAATGCCGAGGGCACCATGTACCCGGGCAGCTCGCCGCCCAGTTCGGTCCGCACGGACTCGACGTCGATGACCTGACCGGCGGTCGCGATCACGTAGCCGACCAGCTGGTCGCCGAGGCGCTCGTCCGAGCGCACGACGACGACGGCCTGGGCGATCGAATCCAGCGCGGTGAGCGCGGCCTCGATCTCGCCGAGCTCGATGCGCAGACCGCGCAGCTTCACCTGGAAGTCGGTGCGGCCCAGGTACTCCAGCTCGCCCTTCTTGGTCCAGGTGACCAGGTCGCCGGTGCGGTACATGCGCTCGCCCGCGGCGAACGGGTTGGCCACGAACCGATCCGAGGTCAGATCCGGCCGAGCGACGTAGCCGCGCGCCAGCTGGATACCCGCCAGATACAGCTCACCCGCGACGCCGACCGGCACCGGGTGCAGGCGCGAATCCAGCACGTACACGCGGGTGTTGAACACCGGGGCGCCGATCGGCACCGACACCGTGTCGTCCTCGGTGACCTCGTGATAGGTCACGTCGACCGCGGCCTCGGTCGGGCCGTACAGGTTGTGCAGACGGGCGCCGGTCAGCTCCTGCAAGCGCTGGGCCGTCACCGCGGGCAGTGCCTCACCGGAGGCGAAGACGTTGCGCAGGCTGGTGCATTCGTCCGCGCGTTCCTCGGCGACGAACACCGACATCATCGACGGCACGAAGTGCGCCGTGGTGACCCACTCGCGCTTGATCACCTCGACCAGGTAGCCGGGGTCGCGGTGGCCGTCCGGCTTGGCGACCACCAGGCGCGCGCCGATCTGCAAGGGCCAGAAGAACTCCCACACCGACACGTCGAACGTCGCCGGGGTCTTCTGCAACACCACGTCGGTGCCGTCCAACCGGTACTCGGACTGCATCCACACCAGGCGGTTGACGATCGCCTCGTGCGAGACCGCCACACCCTTCGGGCGACCGGTCGAACCCGACGTGAAGATCACGTACGCGGTGTTCGACGGACGCAGCGGGGCACTACGCTCCGCATCCGACACGGGGGCGTCGTCATAGGCCGACAGGTCGAGCGTGTCGATCTCGAGCGCGGTGACCGCGCCCGCGTCGAAGCCGTCCCGCGAGGTGGTGAGCACGCACACCGGGTCGGCAAGGTCCAGCACGTAGCGGGTGCGGTCGGCCGGGTGATCCGGATCCAGCGGCACATACGCGCCGCCCGCGATGCTCACCGCGTACATGCCGATCACCAGCTCCAGCGAGCGGCGCATGCCGAGCGCGACGAGCGAGTCGGGCCCGACGCCCGAGGCGATCAGGAGCCGCGCCAAACGGTGTGCGCGCGAGGCGAACTCGGCGTAGGACAGACTCGTCCCCTCGAAGGTCAGCGCCGTCGCGTCCGGCGTCAGCGCCGCCTGCGCCTCGAACATCGACACCAGGGTCGCGTTCAGGTCGACCCGGCGCGCCGTGGCGTTCCAGGTCTGCACCACGGTGGTGCGCTCGCCCGCGTCGAGCAGGTCGACGTCGCCGATCTGCACCGCGGGATCGGTGACCACCGCGTCCAGCATGCGGACCAGGCGCTGGGCGAAGGAGGCCACGGTGGCGCCGTCGAACATGTCGGTGGCGTAAGCGATCTCGGCCTTCATGCCCTCGGCGGCGGTGCCGGTGAAGTTCAGGTGCAGATCGAACTTCGCAGTCACCACGTCCAGCGGCACGCCGGAGACCTCGAGGCCGGGCAGCTCGAAGGTGGTCTCGCCGGTGTTCTGGAACGAGAGCATCACCTGGAACAGCGGGTGCCGCGCCTGCGAACGCGCCGGGTTCAGCAGCTCGACGAGCCGCTCGAAGGGCAGGTCGGCGTGCCCGAACGCGGCGAGGTCGGCTTCCCTCGTCCTGGTGAGCAGTTCGGCGAACGGCTGGGCCGGGTCGACGGCGCTGCGCAGCACCAGGGTGTTGACGAACATGCCGATGGCGTCGTCCAGCACGGCCTCACCGCGGCCTGCGACCACGGTGCCGATGGCGATGTCGTCGCTGCCGGACAGGCGCGAGAGCAGCGCGGCGAACGCCGCGTGCACGACCATGAACAGGCTCGCGCCGTGTTCGCGCGCCAGTGCCTCGCCCGCCTGCGCGAGCTCGGCAGAGATCTCGAACTCGTAGACCCCGCCGTGGTTCGACGCGACGGCGGGACGCTTGCGATCCGACGGCAGGTCGAGCTGGTCGGGCAGGCCCGCGAGGTTCTGCGACCAGTACGCGACCTGCGCCGCGATCAGCGAGTCCGCGTCGTCCTCGGAGCCGAGCGTCTCGCGCTGCCACAGCGCGTAGTCGGCGTACTGCACCGGCAGCGGCGCCCAGCCTGGCGCCTCGCCGCGCGAGCGCGCCGCGTAGGCGATCATCACGTCCCGGGCCAGCGGGCCGATCGACCAGCCGTCACCGGAGACGTGGTGCACCACGAACACCAGCACGTGGGCGTCCGGCTGGGAGCCGTCCATCGAACCGGCGATGCGGAACAGCGCGGCGCGCACCGGCACCGCGGCGGTGACGTCGAATGCGGTGAGCGCCAGCTCGCCGATGCGCTCCTGAATCTCGGTCTCCGACACCACGATCGGGGTCAGGTCCAGGTTCTCCTGGCCCGCGGGCAGCACGACCTGCACGCCCTGGCCGTCGGCGGTCTCCGGGTACACGGTGCGCAGCACCTCGTGCCGGTCGACCACGTCGGCGACTGCCCTGCGCAGCGCGTCGGTGTCGAGCGCGCCGGTGAGCCGTACCGCGAGCGGGATGTTGTTGACCGCGGTCTGGTTGTCGAAGCGGTTGAGGAACCACATCCGCTGCTGCGCCAGCGACAGCGGAATCCGTTCCGGCCGCGGCCCGGCGACCAGTTCGCGGCGCCGTCCGCTGCCCGCCTTGGCCGCGGTGCGCGCGGCGAGCGCGGCCACCGTCGGCGCCTCGAACAGCTCGCGCACCGCGAGGTCGGCGTCGACCGCCTCGTTGATGCGCGCGACCACCCGGGTAGCCAGCAGCGAGTTGCCGCCGAGCGCGAAGAAGTCGTCGTCGAGACCGACCTCGTCGACGCCGAGCAGATCGGCGAAGACCGTGGCGACGGCCTGCTCGATCGGGGTGCTCGGCGCGCGGAAGGCCGCGGTGCTGACGAACTCCGGCTCCGGCAGCGCGCGCCGGTCCAGCTTGCCGTTCGGGGTGAGCGGCAGCGTGTCCAGCACCACGAGGGCGTCCGGAACCATGTACGCGGTCAGGAATTCGGCGACCGCGTCGCGCAGCACGGCCGGATCGATCGCGACGCCGGTCTCCGGCACCACGTAGCCGACCAGGCGATCGCCCGCGTGCCCGTCGGCGCGGACCAGCACCACGGCCTGGCGCACGCCGTCGCAGCGCACCAGCGCCGACTCGATCTCGCCGAGCTCGATGCGGAAGCCGCGCAGCTGCACCTGCTGGTCGCTGCGGCCCGCGTACTCCAGGTTGGCCGCGTCGCCGTCGCCGAACCAGCGGCCGACATCGCCGGAGCGGTACATCCGGGAACCGGGCTCCCCGAAGGGGTTCGCGACGAAGCGGCTCGCGGCGAGGCCTGGCCTGCCGAGGTAGCCGCGCGCCAGCTGCGCACCGGTCACGTAGATCTCGCCCGCGACGCCGACCGGCGCGGGCGCCAGCCGGTTGTCGAGCACGAAGGCGCTCAGCCCCGGCAACGCGCGGCCGATGACGCTGGCCGGGTTGTCGATGTCCTGCGCGTCCAGGGCCAGGAACGACACGTGCACCGTGGTCTCGGTGATGCCGTACATGTTGACCAGGCGCGGCGCGTCCGCGGGATGGCGCTCGTACCAGCGGCGCAGCTGGCGCAGATCGAGCGCTTCACCGCCGAAGATCACGTGGCGCAGCGCGAATTCGCCGTCGTCGTCGGCGGCGCTCGCCGCCCGATCGGCCTCCACCAGCTGGTAGAACGCCGACGGCGTCTGGTTCAGCACGGTGACCCTGTCGCGAACGAGCAACTCGCGGAACAGTTCCGGCGAACGCGAGGTGAGGTAGTCGACCACGACCACCGAACCGCCGTAGGCCAGCGCGCACCACAGTTCCCAGACCGAGAAGTCGAAGGCGAACGAGTGGAACAGCGTCCACACGTCGGACTCGTCGAAGCCGAACAGCGGCTGGGTGTTCGCGAACAGCTCCACCGCGTTGCGGTGCGAGACGCCGACGCCCTTGGGCACACCGGTGGAACCGGAGGTGTAGATGACGTAGGCGAGGTTGTCCTGGCGCAGCGGCCGGACGCGGTCGGCATCGGTCACCGGCGCGTCGGACTGCTCCGCGGTCTGCTCCAGCAGCAGCAGCGGAATCTCGCCCGCCGGAACGGCGTCCGCGTCCGCCGCGGTGGTCAGCACGCACACCGGAGCGGCGTCGGCGAGGGTGAACTCGAGCCGCTGGACCGGATAGGTGGTGTCGATCGGCACGTAGGCCGCGCCGGTCAGCAGCACCGCGTACAGCGCGATCGGCAGTTCCTCGGTACGCGAAACCGCGACCGCCACCTTCGATTCCGCTCCGACGCCGAGCTCGATGAGCGCACGCGCGATCCGGTTGGCCGCGCGCTGGAACTCGCCGAAGGAGACCGTGGTCTCACCGAAACGCACCGCGGGGGCGTCCGGTCGACGCTGCGCCTGCGCGCCGATGAGGTCGACCAGCGTGACCGCGGGCGCGTCGACGCCCTCGGTGTTCCATTCGCGCAGTACCAGTTCGCGCTCGCCGGGGGCGAGCAGGTCGATGTCGCCGACCACCACGCTCGCGTCGGCCGAGACCGCGCCGAGGACGCGCAGCAGGCGATCCGCGAACGCGCGCACCGTGCCTGCCTCGAAAAGGTCCGTGGCGAAGCTGAATTCGGCGGACATGCCCTGCGGGCCGCTGTCCGCGCCGAGCTTCTCCTCCAGCGTCAGCTGCAGGTCGAACTTGGCCAGCGGCACCGTCATGTCCACGCCGGACACCGTCAGACCGGGCAGCTCCAGCACGGTCGGCGCGGTGTTCTGGAAGGTCAGGCCGACCTGGAACAGCGGGTGCCTGCCCGGCGAACGCACCGGGTCGAGCACCTCCACGAGGCGCTCGAACGGCACGTCGGCGTGGCCGAAGGCGTCTACGTCCACCCGCCGCACGGTGCGCAGCAGTTCCTCGAACGCGACACCGGGCTCGATCTCGGTGCGCAGCACGAGCGTGTTGACGAACATGCCGATCAGGTCATCGAGCGCGCGCTCGCCACGGCCCGCGATCGGCGTGCCGATGGCGATGTCCGAGGTGCCGGACAGGCGCGAGAGCAGCACCGCGAGCGCGGCGTGCACGACCATGAACAGCGTCGAATTGTGCTGCTGCGCCAGCGCGCGCAGCGCCGCGTGCACCTCGGGGTCCACGGTGAAGGCCACCGTGTCGCCGCGGTTGGACGCGGTCGCGGGCCGCGGGCGATCGGCGGGCAGGTCCAGTTGCTCGACCAGCCCGGCCAATTCGTTCTGCCAGAACTCGACCTGACCGGCGACCAGCGAGTCCGGATCGTCCTCGGCGCCGAGCACCGCGCGCTGCCACAGCGCGTAGTCGGCGTACTGCACCTCGAGCGGACGCCACGCGGGCTCCTCGCCGTCCACGCGGGCGCTGTAGGCGATCATCACGTCCCTGGTCAGCGGCCCCATGGAGAAGCCGTCGGCCGAGATGTGGTGCACCACCAGCGCGAGCACGTGCTCGGTGGGGCTGATCTCGAACAGGCTCGCCCGGAACGGCACCTCGGCGGTGACGTCGAACGCCGTCAGCACGACCTCGGAAAGCCGCTGCGGCAGTTCGTCTTCGGTGATATCGATGGGCGAGAGATCCGGGATCACCTGCCCGGTCGGGACGATCTGCTGGTAGCCGACGCCGCCGATCTCCGGGTAGTAGGTGCGCAGCGACTCGTGCCGTGCCAGCACGTCGGCCACCGCGACCTGCAGCGCCTGCCGGTCGAGCAGACCCGAGAGCCGCACCGCGGCCGGGATGTTGTCGGCCGCGGCCGCCGCGCTGTGCTCGGCCGCGTTGCCGCCCATGTTGAAGCGGTTGAGGAACCACATGCGCTGCTGCGCCAGCGAGAGCGGCACCCGCTCGGGCCGCCGCTGCGGGACAAGCGCCGACCTGGCGCCCGCGCCCGCCTTCGACTCGGTGCGCGCCGCGAGGGCCGCCACGGTGGAGGCCTCGAACAGCTCGCGGACGCCGAGATCGGTCTCCAGCGCCGCGGACAGCCGCGCCGCCACCTGGGTGGCGGTGAGCGAGTTGCCGCCGAGCGCGAAGAAGTCGTCGTCCAGGCCGACCCGGTCCAGGCCGAGCACGTCGGCGAAGGTACGGGCGACGATCTCCTCGACCGGCGTGGTGGGCGCGCGGAACACCGCGGCCTCGAACACCGGCGCGGGCAGCGCCTTGCGATCCAGCTTGCCGGAGGCGTTGAGCGGGAACTCGTCGAGCACCACGACCAGCGCGGGCACCATGTAGGCGGGCAGCTGCCTGCCGAGGTCCTCGCGCACCACGTCGCCGTCGACGCGCGCGTTCGGCGCGGCGACGACGTAGGCCACCAGCTGATCACCGGTGCGCTGATCGCCGCGCACCACGACCACCGACTGCGCGATCTCGTCCAGCGCGGTGAGCGCCGACTCGATCTCGCCCAGTTCGATGCGCAGGCCGCGCAGCTTCACCTGGAAGTCGGTGCGGCCCAGGTACTCCAGCTCGCCGTCGGCGGTCCACGCCACCAAGTCGCCGGTGCGGTACATGCGCTGTCCATCGGCGAACGGGTTGGCCACGAAGCGATCGGCGGTCAGATCCGGCCGCGCCACGTAGCCGCGCGCCAGCTGAGTGCCCGCCAGGTACAGCTCACCCGCGACGCCCACCGGAGCGGGCCGCAGCCGCGAATCGAGCACGTACACCTGGGTGTTGAACACCGGGGCGCCGATCGGCACGGTGTCGGTGTCGGCCTCGGTCACCCGGTGATAGGTGACGTCGACCGCGGCCTCGGTCGGGCCGTACAGGTTGTGCAGTTCCGCGCCGGTCAGCTCGCGCAGGCGGTGCGCGGGCTTGGGCGGCAGCGCCTCACCGGAGGCGAACACCATGCGCAGCGCGTCGCAGCGGGCCGCGGCCGCGTCGGCCGCGGCGGGAGCGACGGGCCCGGAGGAGGCAGCCTGCGTAACCACGGAGGGACCCGCGTACGACGCCATCGAACTCACGAACACCGCGAGCATGGACGGCACGAAGTGGGTGACCGTGATCCGTTCGGTCGCGATGACCTCGGCCAGGTACGCGGGATCGCGGTGGCCGTCCGGCTTGGCGACGACCAGACGCGCGCCGATCTGCAAGGGCCAGAAGAACTCCCACACCGACACGTCGAACGTGGCGGGCGTCTTCTGCAACACCGCGTCGGACTCGGTGAGGCCGTACTCGGACTGCATCCACACCAGGCGGTTCACGATCGCCGCGTGCGAGACCGCCACGCCCTTCGGGCGACCGGTCGAACCCGACGTGAAGATCACGTACGCGGTGTTCGACGGACGCAGCGGGGCGCGCCGCTCGGCGTCGGTCACCGGCGCCTCGGACACACCGGACAGGTCGAGCAGATCGATGCGCACCTGCGCGGTGTCGATCTCCAGGTCGCTGCCCGAGGTCAGCACACACACCGGATCGGCCGTGGCGAGAATGTATTCCGTGCGCTCGGCCGGGTGATCCGGATCCAGCGGCACGTACGCACCGCCCGCGACGGTGACGGCGTACATGCCGACCACCAGGTCGATCGAGCGCCGCATGCCGAGGGCCACCGAGGACTCCGGGCCGACGCCGCGTTCGATGAGCCAGCGCGCCAGGCGATACACCCGTCCCGCGAACTCGTCGTAGGACAGAGTTGTCCCCTCGAAGGTCAGCGCGGTCGCCGCGGGCGTCTTCGCCAGCTGCGCCTCGAACTTCGACACCAGCGTCGCCGCCGCGTCGACCTCGTGCGCGGTCTCGTTCCAGCCGGACACCACGAGCTCACGCTCCGCGGTGTCGAGCAGCTCGATGTCGCCCACGGCCACACCGGGATCGGCGGTGACGGCGGCGAGCACCCGGACCAGGCGGTGGGCGATGCGGCGCACGGTCGGCTCGTCGAACAGGTCGCGTAGGTAGCCGGCGCGGATGCGCAGACGCGAATCCAGCTGGGCGATCAGCGTCAGCGGGTAGTGCGTGGCGTCGGCGGCCTCCAGGTCGGCCACCGCCATGCCGTCGATGTCGGCGGCCTGGGCACGGATGCCCTCGGCGTCCACCGGGTACGACTCGAACACCACGAGGGTGTCGAACAGCGCGCCGACGCCCGCGGCGGACTGGATGTCGGCCAGCCCGATGTAGTGGTGGTCGAGCAGGTCGGCCTGCTCGCCCTGGGTGCGGACCAGCAGGTCGCGAGCGGACTCCGCGGGATCGAAGCGCACCCGCACCGGCACGGTGTTGATGAACAGACCCACCATGGATTCCACGCCGGACAGCTGCGCCGGACGGCCGGAGACGGTGGTGCCGAACAGCACGTCCTCGGCGCCGGTCACGCGGCCGACCAGGATGCCCCAGGCCACCTGGAGCACCGTGTTCGGGGTGACGCCGAGCGAGCTCGCCAGCGCGGTGAGCCGCGCGGTCGCCGCCTCGTCGAGGTCGAACAGGTACTCGCCGGAGAGCGCGGTGATCTCGCGACCCGCGTCGGGGCGCGCGAGCAGCGTCGGCTCGCTCACCCCGCGCAGCGCCGTCGACCACGCGGCCAGCGAGGCCGAATGATCCTGGCGCGCGGTCCAATCCAGGAAGTGGCGGTAGGAGCGCACGGCAGGCAGCGCGGTGGTGTCGGCGTGCACCGCGTAGAGCACGATCAGGTCGCGCATGAGCAGCGGCATCGACCAGCCGTCGAGCAGGATGTGGTGGTTGGACACCACGAACTGCCAGCGGTGGTCCTCCACCTGGATCAGCGTGAAGCGGATCAGCGGCGGCGCGTCCAGGTCGAACCGGCGCATGCGGTCGGCCTCGATCAGGTCGGCGGCCGAACCGGTCGCCGTCCGATCGTGCTCGGCCCACGCGACCCGCACGCTGTCGAGCACCACCTGGACGGGGTTGCCGTCGTTGTCGCTGACGAACGCGGTGCGCAGGTTCTCGTAGCGGTCCACCAGCGCCTGCGCGGCGGCCCGCAGCCGGGCCGCGTCGACCCGGCCGGTGAGGGTGAGCACCGCCTGCGCGGTGTAGACGTCCACCGAGCTCGCGGCGAGGCGAGCGTGGAAGAGCAGACCCGCCTGCAGCGCGGACAGCGGCCACACGTCGGCCAGCGCGGGGAAGCGCCGCTCCCAGACCTCGATGTCGCGCTGGCTCGCGCGCACCAGGGCGAAGTCGGACGGCGTGTGCCCGCCCGCTCCGGTCGAATTCGCGTGCCTGGCGACCGCTTCCAGCGCGGAGGTCCACAGCTCGGCGAACTCGCGCACCTCGGCGGCGGCGAGCAGGGTGGCGGGGAAGCCGATGTTCGCGGTCAGCTTGTCGCCCACCACGATCGCGTTGACGTCGAGCGGGGCCATGGCCGGCATGTCGGCGTCATAGGCGCCGCCGAGCGCGCCGAGTTCCGGCGCCGGGGTCCAGCCGAAGCCGCGCAGCGCCTCGGGCACATCGGTGTCGGAGACGCGGCCCAGGTAGTTGAAGCTCACCTGGCCCGGCAGCTGCGCGGGCAGCTCGGCGGCGGTGCGCGGGTTGAGGTAGCGCAGCAGGCCGTAGCCGATGCCCTTGTCCGGCACCGCGAGCAGCTGCTCCTTGACCGCCTTCACGGCCTTGGACAGCTCGGGGCCGCCTGCGAGGGCGCCGTCCACGTCTACGCCGGTGAGGTCGAGCCGCACCGGGAAGATGGCGGTGAACCAGCCGATCGTCCGGGAGAGATCGGCGCCGGGGACGACGTCTTCCTCGCGGCCGTGGCCTTCCAGGCGGATCAGCAGCGCGTCGTCGGTGCGCGCGCCTGCCCGGATCGACCGCCACTTCGCGGTCGCCAGCGCGAGCGCGGTGAGCAGGCCGTCGTTCACGCCGCCGTGGAACAGCGCGGGCACCGTGGTGAGCAGCGCCCTGGTGACCTCGGCGGAGATTTCGACCTGAACCTTCTCGATCGCGCCGGAGACGTCCACCGCGGGGTCCATCGGACGCTCGGTCAGCAGCGGATCGGGCGTGTCGGTCACCGCGCGCCAGTAGTCGAGTTCGGCCACCCGGGCCGGGCTCTCGGCCTCGCGCTCCAGCGCGTTCGCCCAGGCCCGCATCGAGGTCGCCGGAGCCACCAGCGCGGGCTGCTGCCCGGCGGTCAGCTGGCCCCATGCCGCGACGAAGTCGGGCACCAGGATGCGCCAGGAGACGCCGTCCACCACCAAGTGGTGGGCGACCACGATCAGACGGCCCATCCGGCCGCCGCCGGCGGGGTCCAGCCACACGAACCGCACCACCACACCGGCCGCGGGGTCAAGCCGGTCCAGCGCGGAATCCAGTGCGGCGGAGGCGATGTCGAGCAGCTCGTCGTCGGTGGCCGCAGCCGGGAACTCGACCCGCTCGATCAACGCGTCCACATCGACGGCGCCGGGCTCGGCGGTACGCACCACCCAGTCGTCGCCGTCGCGGTAGAGCCGCGAACGCAACATGTCGTGCCGGTCGATCACCGCGCCGACGGTCGTCGCGATGCCGGCGCGGTCGATGCCGAGCGGCAGCTCCAGCGCCAGGGTCTGGTTGAACCGGCCGAAGGAGCCGTCACGCTCGGCCATGAATCGCACCACCGGGGTGAGCGGCATGGAACCGACACCGCCGCCGGGCAATTCGGCCAGCGCGGCGACGGCGGGGGCCGCCGCGTCGGCGGTCTCGGCCACCGCGGCCAGGCCCGCGACGGTCTTCTGCTCGAACACGTGCCGCGGCGTGAACACCACGCCGCGCGCCCTGGCGCGCGAGACGAGCTGAATCGAGACGATGCTGTCGCCGCCGAGCGCGAAGAAGGAGTCGTCGACGCCGATCCGCTGCACGCCGAGCACCTCGGCGAACACCTCGGCGATGATCTGCTCGACCGGCGTGCGGGCGGCGCGGAACACGACCTCGGTCGCGAACACCGGCTCCGGCAGCGCCTTACGGTCCAGCTTGCCGTTCGGGTTGAGCGGCATGGCGTCGAGCTCCACGATGGCCGACGGCACCATGTACGACGGAAGGTGCGCGGCCAAACGGGTGCGCAGATCGCCGAGATCGACGGCGGTGCCGTTGGCGGGCACCACATAGCCGACGAGCTGATCGCCGGTGCGCGCGTCCGAGCGGACCAGCACGACCGCCTGGAAAACCGAATCGAATGCGGTCAGGGCGGTTTCGATCTCACCGAGCTCGATACGCAGGCCGCGCAACTTCACCTGGAAGTCGGTGCGGCCGATGTAGACGATCGCACCATCGGCATCCCGGGCCACCAGGTCACCCGTGCGGTACATGCGCTCCCCTGTACCGAATGGGTTGGCCACAAAGCGGTCCGCGGTCAAATCCGTACGACCGAAGTAACCACGCGCCAGCTGAGCGCCCGCAAGATAGAGCTCACCCGCAACACCCGGTGCGACCGGATGCAGGCGCGAATCAAGTACGTACGCCTGGGCATTCCACACCGGCAGACCGATCGGCACCGCGCCCACGACCGCGGACGCGACCGGGCCGTGGGTGGCGTGCACAGTGAATTCAGTGGGGCCGTACAGGTTATACAGCTCCGCCTCGGACACCTTGCGGATCGCTCGAACCGCATCCGAGGTGAACGCCTCACCGGCGATGAACAGCAGGCGCAACGAACCCAGTTCGGCGCTGAGACCCGCGGTATCGACGTAACCCGCGAACACGGTCAGCATGGACGGCACGAACGAGGTCATGGTGACCCGCTCCGCCGCGATCACATCCGCCAGATACTGCGGATCACGATGGCCATCCGGGCTGGCGACCACCATGCGGCCACCGGTGGACAGCGGACCGAACAACTCCCACACCGACACATCGAATGTCGCGGGGGTCTTGAACAGCACCACATCTTCGGCATCGATGCCATATTCACCGGTGATCCAGCGAATCTGATTCACCACCGCCGAATGCGGCACCGCCACCCCCTTAGGGCGACCGGTGGAACCAGAGGTGAAGATGACATACGCCGGGTTCGACGGACGCAACGGCGCGATCCGCTCAGCAGCCGAGACCGGCTCGGCGGAGTAGCCGGACAAATCCAGCTCGTCGATCGACAGCGTTGGCAGCTCCACACCATCGAAGCCATCGCGCGCGGTCGTCAGCACACAGACCGGTGCCGCCGACTCGAGGACATAGTTTACCCGCTCGGCAGGCTGATCCAGATCCAGCGGCACATAACCACCACCGGCCTCATGCACCGCGTACGCGGCGATAACGAAGTCGACCGAACGCCGCAAACCAAGCGCGACAAGGCTTTCTGGACCGACACCGGCCTCGATCAGCCTGCGCGCCAACCGATGCACGCGAGCACCGAACTCCGCATAGGTCAGCGAACTACCGTCGGCCGAATCGACAATCGCCACCGAATCAGGCGTAGCCTGCGATTGCGCCGCGAACAGCTCGACCAGCGTTGCCGCCGAACCGATCCCCCGCGCGGTGTCATTCCAGCCGCGCAGTGCCCGCTCGACCTCGACCTCGTCCAGCAGCGCGATATCACCGACAGCGCGATCGGGCGTCGCGACAACGGCCGCGAGCAGCCGCTCGAAACGCTGCGCGAGCAGCGCCACCGACTCGGCGTCGAACAACTCGGTGGCGTAGGTGAGCGCCAGCGTCATGCCGGTGGAACCGGTTTCCGACAGCGTGAACTGCAGGTCGAAACGAGCGACGTTCTCCTCGAGGTCCAGTGCGGACACCGAGAGGCCCGGCAGTTCCAGCGCAGTGCGATCCAGGTTCTGGAATGCGAGCATCACCTGGAACAGCGGGTTGCGCGCCTGCGACCGCTCCGGCGCGAGCAGTTCCACCAGGCGCTCGAACGGCACATCGGCATTGCCGAAGGCGTCCAGATCGGTCGCCCGCACCCGGTCCAGCAGGTCGGTGAAGGACTCGCCGTTGTCGATGCCGGTGCGCAGCACCAGGGTGTTGACGAACATGCCGACTAGGTCGTCGAGCGCCTGCTCGCCACGGCCAGCTATCGGCGTGCCGACCGCGATGTCGTCGCCGCCGGACAGTCGCGCCAGCAGCACGGCCAGCGCGCTGTGCATGACCATGAACAGCGAAGCGCCGCTGCCGCGGGCGATCTCGTCGAGCGCGGCGATCAGCTCGCCGGGCAGCTGGTGGTGCAGCGTCGCGCCGCGGTGCGAGGCGATCGCGGGGCGCGGGTGGTCGGTCGGCAGCGCCAGTTCGTCCGGCACGCCGTCCAGTGCGCGCCGCCAGTAGGCCACCTGACGCGCGAGCAGCGAGTCGGCGTCGTCTTCGGCACCGAGGACCTCGCGCTGCCAGACCGCGAAGTCGGCGTACTGCACCGCGAGCGGCGACCAGCCGGGCGCGCTGTCCTGGGTGCGCGCCGTGTAGGCCAGCATGACGTCGCGGGTCAGCGGACCCATGGAGAAGCCGTCGGCGGCGATGTGGTGCACGACCACGACGAGCACGTGCTCGTCCGGTCCCGCGGCGTACAGCCTGGTGCGCAGCGGAACCTGTTCGGCCACATCGAATCCCGCGGTGACGAACTCGGTCACCGCGGCGATCAGCTCGGCGGGCGGCACCGCGACCGGATGCAGATCGAGCGCGATCTCCTCGGCGGGAACGATGACCTGCACCGGCGTGCCGCCGTGCTCGGGGTAGCGGGTGCGCAGCGATTCGTGCCTGCGCACCACGTCGGCCACCGCGAGCCGCAGCGCCTCGATGTCGAGCGCGCCGGACATCCGGATCGCGATCGGCAGGTTGTAGGCGGCCGAGGAGGTGTCGTACTTGTTCAGGAACCACATGCGCTGCTGCGCGTAGGACAGCGGCACCAGTTCGCTCGCGGCACGCTTGCGCGCCACCAGCGGGGAGCGGCCGTCGCCGCCGGTGTGCGATTCCACCCGCGCGGCAAGGGCTTCCACGGTGGACGCCTCGAACAGCGTGCGCACCGGCACCGAGGTACCGAGCGCCGCGCCGATCCTGGACACCACCCTGGTGGCGATCAGCGAGTTTCCGCCGAGGTCGAAGAAGTCGTCGTCGACGCCGACGCGGGGCAGGTCGAGCACCTCGGCGAACACCGCGGCCACCGTCTCCTGCACCGGCGTCACCGGGGCGCGGAACGCCCTGGCCTGGGCGGCAGGCGCGGGCAGCGCGCGACGGTCCAGCTTGCCGTTGACGGTCAGCGGGATCCATTCCAGGCGCACCAACGCCGAGGGCACCATGTAGGAGGGCAGCCGCTCGGCCGCACCGGAACGCACCACGTCCAGGTCGGGAACCACCTCGGGTTCGGCGACGACGTAGGCCACGATCCGCTGATCGCCCGGCTGGTCCTCGCGCACGATGACCGCGGCCTGGGCGATGCCCGGCTGAGCGAGCACCGCGGCTTCGATCTCGCCGAGCTCGATACGGAAACCACGCACCTTGACCTGATCGTCGGCGCGGCCCAGGTACTCCAGCTCACCGAAGCGGTTCCAGCGCGCCAGGTCGCCGGAGCGGTACAGGCGCGAGCCCGAACCATCCGGGGTCGCCAGCGGGTTGGCCACGAAACGCGCGGCCGTCAGGTCGGGACGGCCGAGGTAGCCACGCGCCAACTGCGGTCCCGCGACATACATTTCGCCCGCGACACCGACCGGCACGGGGCGCAGCCGGTTGTCGAGCACGTATACGTTCAGGCCCGCGATCGCGCGACCCACGATGCTGCCGGAGGCCGCCTCGATCGTCGCCGCGTCCAGGGCACGGAAGGACACGTGCACCGTGGTCTCGGTGATGCCGTACATGTTCACCAGCACCGGAGCGCCAGCCGCGGAGCTTGCGGAGCGGCCATCCAACGGAGCGCCGTGGCGGGCAACCCAATCCGAGAGGCGACGCAGCTCGAGTGCCTCACCACCGAATACGACGTACCGCAGCGACAGCGGCGCGGCGTCCGCGGCAGCATTGCGGTCGGCTTCGGCCAGTTGGTAGAACGCCGACGGGGTCTGGTTCAGCACCGTCACGCGCTCGTCGCGCAGCAGTTCCAGGAACTGCTCCGGGGAACGCGAGGTGAAGTAGTCCACCACCACGACCGTCCCGCCGAACAGCAGCGGACCCCACAACTCCCACACCGAGAAGTCGAACGCATACGAGTGGAACAACGTCCACACATCATCGGGACCGAAACCGAAATCACGATCGGTATTCGCGAACAACCGCACCACATTCCGATGCGCGACCGCCACACCCTTCGGACGACCCGTCGAACCCGACGTGTAGATCACGTAGGCGACATGGTCCGGGGTCAGCGCGGCGCGGCGATCGGCGTCGGTGATGGGCGCGTCGTCGGCGTCGACCACATTGCCGGTCTCCACCGCGAACCCGTCGAGCACCACCGAGGGCAGGCCCGCCGGGATCTCGACCTCGACCGTGGAGTCCAGGACCACGCTGGTCGGACGCGAATCCGACAGCACATACGCGATCCGGTCCGCCGGATAGGTCGGATCCACCGGCACATAACCCGCGCCGGTCTTCACCACCGCCAGCAGCGCCACCACCAGATCCAACGAGCGTGGCAGGATCACCGCGACCAGCGACTCCGGCCCAGCGCCATCGGCGATCAACCTGCGCGCCAGCACATTCGCGCGCCGATCCAGCTCCGCGTAACTCAGCGAGTCCGCACCGAAACGCGCCGCGATCCGATGCGGATGCGCGGTGACCATCTCATCGAACAGCTCGACCAGCGTCACCCCGACCTCGGCGAACCGGCCCACACCGGCGTCCGCGCCCGCCGACACCCAGCGCTGCGAGACATCCAGCCGCTCGGCCTCACCCAGCAGATCGATATCGCCGACGACCGCCGCCGGATCCTCGGCCACCGCGCGCAGAATCCGCACCAACCGATCGGCGAACGAGGACACCGTCTCCGGGTCGAACAGCTCGCTCGCGTAGTTCCACGACAACGCAAGCCCACCGTCACGGGCCTCGCCCACGGTCAGCTGCACATCGAACTTCGACGTCCCCGCGTCGAACTCGACGACATCCAGATCCAACCCGGGCAACGCGACAGTGCCCATGTCGGCGGCCGAGGCCGCCTCGAAGGTCAATCCCACCTGGAACAGCGGATGATGCGCCTGCGAACGCGCCGGACTCAGTACATCCACCAAACGCTCGAACGGCACATCCGCGTTCGCGAACGCCGCCAGGTCCGTGCGCCGGACCTGCTCGAGCAGATCGCTGAACTTACCGCCCAGATCGACCTCGTTGCGCAACACCAGCGTGTTGACGAACATGCCCACCAGATCGTCGAGCGCACGCTCGCCACGACCCGCGATCGGCGTGCCGATCGCGATATCGGTGCTGTTGGACAACCGCGCCGCCCACGTCGCCAACGCCGCGTGCACGACCATGAACACCGTCACGCCGTGCGCGCGCGCCACCTCCTCGAGCGCGCGATGCAGCTGCGAGTCCACCGAGAACGCGTGCAGCCCACCAACGTTCGACGCGACCTCCGGACGCGGCCGATCCGCGGGCAACTCGATCTGATCCGGCAGATCCCGCAACTGCTCGGACCAGTAGCCGATCTGCTTGGCCGCCACCGACTCCGCATCGTCCTCGGAGCCGAGCACCGCACGCTGCCACAGCGCGTAGTCGGCGTACTGCACGTCGAGCGGCGCCCAGCCGGGGGCTTCCCCGCCGGCGCGCTCGGTGTAGGCCACCACCACGTCGCGCAGCAGCGGACGCAGCGAGAAGCCGTCGGCACTGATGTGGTGCATGACGAGCACCACGACGTGACTGCGTTCGTCGACCGTCAGCAGGTCGGCCCGGAACGGGATCTCGCTGGTCACGTCGAAGTGCACGCTCGCCAGTTCGACGATGCGCGAAGGCAGTTCGGTGCTCGGCACCCACTCCGTCGTCAGATCGAAGCGCACCTCGTCGGCGGACAGGACGCGCTGGTAGCCCTCGCCCTCCACCTCCGGGTAGACGGTGCGCAGCGCCTCGTGGCGCGCGATCACGTCGCGGATCGCGGCCTGCAACGCGACCGCGTCGAGCGTGCCGGTCAACCGGATGGCGACCGGGATGTTGTTCACCGCGGTGCGGTTGTCGAAGCGGTTGAGGAACCACATCCGCTGCTGCGCAAGCGAGAGCGGCACCAGCTCGGGTCGCGGCTGCGCGACCAGCGGCGCCTTGCCGCCCGAGCCCGTGGCCGACTCCACCTTGGCGGCCAGCGCGGCGACCGTGGAGGCCTCGAACAGGGTGCGCAGCGGGATCTGGGTGTCCAGCGCCTCGCCGAGCCTGGCCGCCACCTGGGTGGCGACCAGCGAGTTGCCGCCGAGAGCGAAGAAGTCGTCGTCCAGGCCGACCCGCTCGATGCCGAGCACGTCGGCGAACGCGCTGGCCACGATCTGCTGCACCGGGGTGACCGGCGCCTGGAAGACCTTCGCCTCGAACGTCGGCTCCGGCAGCGCCTTGCGGTCCAGCTTGCCCGAGGTGTTCAGCGGGAACGCGTCGAGCACCACGAAGGCCGCGGGCACCATGTAGGCGGGCAGCTGCGTGGCGAGCGCGGACTTGACCCGCTCGATATCGATGGCCGTGCCCGGCCGCGCGATGAGGTAGGCCACCAGCTGATCGCCGGTGCGCTCGTCGGTGCGCACCACGACCACCGACTGCGAGACCTCGTCCAGCCCGGTCAGCGCACCCTCGATCTCGCCGAGCTCGATGCGCAGACCACGCAGCTTCACCTGGAAGTCGGTGCGGCCCAGGTACTCCAGCTCACCGGCGGGCGTCCAGGCCACCAGGTCGCCGGTGCGGTACATGCGCACGCCGTGGCCGAACGGGTCGGCGATGAAGCGTTCGGTGGTCAGATCCGGACGGGTGACGTAGCCGTAGGCCAGCTGCGCGCCCGCCAGGTACAACTCGCCCGGAACGCCGACGGGCACCGGCCGCAGACGCGAATCCAGCACGTACACCTGGGTGTTGAACACCGGCGCGCCGATCGGCACGGTGACAGTGTCGGCGTCGGTGACCTCGTGGAAGGTCACCTCGACGCCCGCTTCGGTGGGGCCGTACAGGTTGTGCAGGCGCGCGCCGGTCAGCTCGCGCAGGCGCTGCGCGGTGACCGCGGGCAGGCCTTCACCGGAGGCGAAAACGTTGCGCAGGCCGGTGCATTCGGCCGCGCGCGGCTCCACGACGAACAGCGACATCATCGACGGCACGAAGTGCGCCGTGGTGATCTGCTCGTCGATGATGAGCTGAGCCAGGTAGGCCGGGTCGCGGTGGCCGTCCGGCTTGGCGATCACCAGGCGGGCGCCGACCTGCAAGGGCCAGAAGAACTCCCACACCGACACGTCGAACGTCGCGGGGGTCTTCTGCAAGACCACGTCGTCGGCGGCGAGGCCGTACTGCGCGTGGCCCCACACCAGGCGGTTGATGATCGCGGCGTGCGAGACCGCCACGCCCTTCGGGCGGCCGGTGGAACCCGACGTGAAGATCACGTACGCGGTGTTACCGGTGCGCAGCGGCCGGTGCCGGTCCGCGTCGGTGAGCGGCTCGTCGGAGTACCCGGACAGGTCGAGCTCGTCGATGCGCACCTGGCGTGCCAGCGCTACGTCGAGATCCGCGCCGGAGGTCAGCACGCAGACTGGGCCCGCGGTGTCGAGGATGTGCTCGATGCGTTCGGCCGGGTTGTCCGGGTCGAGCGGCACGTACGCGCCACCAGCGGCGGAGACCGCGTACATGCCGACCAGCAGGTCCAGCGAGCGGCGCATGCCGAGGGCCACATACGATTCCGGGCCGACGCCGTTCTGCTTGAGCCAGCGCGCCAGGCGGTGCACCCGGCTCGCGAACTCGGCGTAGGACAGACTCGTCCCCTCGAAGGTGAGCGCGATCGCGTCCGGGGTGCGCGCGACCTGCGCCTCGAACAGCGCGACCAGCGTCGCGGCGTCGTCGTCGCCGACGGGCGAGGCGAGGGCCGCGTCCACCGCGAATTCGGTGTCGTTCCACTGCTTCAGCACCAGCGCGCGCTCGGCGGCGTCGAGCAGCTCGATGTCACCGATCACGGTCGACGGCGCCGCGGCGATCCCGCGCAGCACGCGCAGGAACCTGGCGCCGAAAGCGCCCGCGAAGGCGGCGTCGAAAAGGTCGGTGGCGTAGACGAGTTCGGCGTCCATCTCGGACGCGCCGTCCGGCACCTCGCTCAGCGTGAGCTGCATGTCGAACTTGGCCGTCGGCTGATCGATGCCGAGTTCGGACACCGTCAGACCGGGCAGCTCCAGCGACGTGCGGCCCATGTTCTGGAACGAGAGCATCACCTGGAACAGCGGGTGCCGCGCCTGCGAGCGGGCCGGGTTGAGCACCTCGACCAGCCGCTCGAACGGCACGTCCGCGTGCGCGAAGGCTTGCAGGTCGCGTTCCCGGACCTGGGCGAGCAGATCGGTGAACGACGCGGCGGTGTCGATCTGGGTGCGCAGCACCAGGGTGTTGACGAACATGCCGACGAGGTCGTCGAGCGCCTGCTCGCCACGGCCCGCCACCGGGATGCCGATGGCGATGTCGTCGGCGCCGGACAGGCGCGACAGCAGCGTCGCGAAGGCGCTGTGCACCACCATGAACAGCGTGGTGCCGTTCGCGTGCGCGACGCGGTTCAGCTCGTCGATCAGCTCGCCCGGCACCCGGAAGCGGTGTGTGCCCGCCTGGTAGGAGGCCACGGTCGGGCGCGGCTTGCCGGGCAGGCGCAGCTCGTCGGGCAGATCGGCCAGCGCCTCGCGCCAGTAGTCGAGCTGCTCGGAGATGAGCGAGGTGGGATCGTCCTCGTCGCCGAGGGTTTCGCGCTGCCAGAGCGCGAAATCGATGTACTGGACGGCCAGCGGCGGCCAGCCGGGCTCGGAGTTCGAAGTACGCGCCACGTAGGCGGTCATCAGGTCGCGCACCAGCGGCCGCATGGAGAAGCCGTCGGCGGCGATGTGGTGCACCACCACCGCGAGCACGTAGTCGCGCTCGCCCACTTCGTAGATGCGCAGTCGCACCGGCGGTTCGGCGGTGACATCGAAGCCGCGGTTCACGAATTCGTAGAGCGCGCCGTACGTTTCGGTCTCGTCGACCTCGACGACGTCCAGTTCCGGAATGGCGTGAATGGACGGCAGCACCCGCTGGTACGGGACGCCTTCCTGCGACGGGTACACGGTGCGCAGCGACTCGTGCCGCGCGATCACGTCGCTGAGCGCACCGCGCAGCGCGCTCAGATCCAGCAGACCCCGCAGCCGGACGGCGGCCGGGATGTTGTAGGTGCCCGCCGCCGCGCCCGGCTCGGTGCCGAGGTCGAAGCGGTTGAGGAACCACATGCGCTGCTGAGCGAGCGACAGCGGCGGATACTCCGGCCGGGTGCGGGCGCTCAGCGCCTGGCGCACACCGGTACCCGCGTGCGATTCGACGCGGGCGGCCAGCGCGCCGACGGTGGGCGCCTCGAAGAGCGTGCGCACGCCGACCTCGGCGTCCAGCGCCTTGCTCAGCCGCGCCGCGACCTGAGTGGCGACCAGCGAGTTGCCGCCGAGCTCGAAGAAGTCGTCGTCGACGCCGACACGGGTGACGCCGAGCAGATCGGCGAAGATGTCCGCGACGATCTCCTCGATCGGCGTGGACGGCGCGCGGAAGCTCTTGGCCTCGAAGACCGGCGAGGGCAGCGCCTTGCGGTCCAGCTTGCCGGAGGCGTTGACCGGGAAGGCGTCCAGCACGACCAGCGCCGCGGGCACCATGTACCCGGGCAGGGACGCGGCGAGGCCCGCCTTCACCATCGTCGGATCGACTAGGGAATCCGCTTCGGCGACAACGTAACCCACCAGCTGATCGCCCGCGTGCGCGTCCGAGCGCACCACGACCACCGACTGTGCGACACCGGGCTGCGCGAGCAGCGCCGCCTCGATCTCGCCCAGCTCGATGCGCAGACCACGCAACTTCACCTGGAAGTCGGTGCGGCCCAAGTACTCCAGCTCACCGTGCTTGGTCCAGGTGACCAAGTCACCGGTCCGGTACATCCGCGAACCGGCCACACCGTAGGGGTTGGCGACGAAACGATCCGAGGTCAGATCGCTGCGACCCAGGTAGCCCAGCGCCAGCTGATCGCCCGCCAGGTACAGCTCGCCCGCGACACCCGGCGCGACCGGGTGCAGGCGCGCGTCCAGCACGAACACCCTGGTGTTCCACACCGGACGGCCGATCGGCACCGATACCTCGTCGGTGTCGACGACCTCGTGGTAGGTGACGTCGACCGCGGCCTCGGTCGGGCCGTAGAGGTTGTGCAGACGCGCACCGGTCAGCTCACGCAACCGCTGCGCGGTCGGCGCGGGCAATGCCTCGCCCGAGGCGAACACCTGGCGCAGGCGCGAGTCGGGCAGGGCGGCGGTGTCGCCGTTCTCCTCGCCCGGTGTCGCGTTGCCCAGCGTCGAGACGAACACCGACAGCATCGACGGCACGAAATGCGCCGTGGTGATGCCTTGTTCGGCGATGATCTGCGCGAGGTACACCGGATCGCGGTGGCCGTCCGGCTTCGCGACGACCAGCCGGGCGCCGGTCTGCAAGGGCCAGAAGAACTCCCACACCGACACGTCGAACGTGGCGGGCGTCTTCTGCAACACGGCGTCGTCGGCGCCGATCGGGTACTCGTGCTGCATCCACAGCAGGCGGTTCACGATCGCGGCATGGCTGACCGCCACACCCTTCGGCCGACCGGTCGAACCGGAGGTGAAGATGACGTAGGCGGTGTTCCCCGGCCGCAGCGGGCGCGACCGTTCGGCGTCGGCGATCGGCGCGCCGCTGGTCTGCGCGGAGCTCGGCAGGTCCTCGACGTACAGCGCGGTGACCGCGTCGTCGGTGACGAACCCGTCGCGGCGGGTGGTCAGCAGCAGACTGGGCCGCGCGGTGTCGAGGATGTGGCCGATGCGGTCGGCGGGCTGATCGGGATCGAGCGGCACGTAGGCGGCGCCCGTCTGGAGCACCGCATACATCGCGACGACCAGCTCCGTCGAACGCCGCATGGCAAGCGCCACCAGCGATTCCGGGCCGACGCCGGAGGCGATCAGCTCCCTGGCGATGCGGTTGGCGCGCTCGTGGAGCTCGCGGTAGGTGAGCTGTTCGTCCTCGTAGGCCAGCGCCATGGCGTCCGGGCTCGCCGCCGCCTGCGTGTCGAACAGCGAGATCAGCGTCTCCGCGGGCACCGCGTGGGCGGTGTCGTTCCAGTCGACCAGGACCTGCGCGTGCTCTTCGGGCGCGAGCAGATCGATGTCGCCGATCGGCACGTTCGGATCGGCGATGACGGCCGCGAGGACGCGATCGAGGCGGCGCGCGAAACCGGCCACCGTCGACTCGTCGAAAAGGTCGAGAGCATAGGAGAACTCGGCCGCCATGCCCGCGGCCTCGCCCTGCTCGTCCTGGGTCTCCTGGAGGGTCAGCTGCAGGTCGAACTTGGCCAGGCGGGCGTCGTAATCCACGCCGTGCACCGAAAGGCCGGGCAGCTGCAGGGTAGCCTGCTTGGTGTTCTGGAAGGCAAGCATCACCTGGAACAGCGGGTGGCGCGCCTGCGAGCGGGCCGGGTTGAGCACCTCGACGAGCCGCTCGAACGGCACGTCGGAGTGGGCGAACGCCTGCAGGTCGGTGTCCCTGGCGTGGTCGAGCAGCTCGGCGAAGGTGCCCGCGCCGTCCACCTCGGTGCGCAGCACCAGGGTGTTGACGAACATGCCGATCAGGTCGTCCAGCGCGGCCTCACCGCGGCCTGCGACCGGCGTGCCGATGGCGATGTCGGAGGTGCCGCTGGCCCGCGCCAGCAGCACGGCGAGGGCGCTGTGCATGACCATGAACAGCGAGGCGTTGTAGCGGCGGCCCAATTCGACCAGGGCGCGCTGGGTTTCGCCGGAGATCACGAACGCGTAGGTGCCGCCCTGGTAGGAGGCGACCGCGGGACGCGGGTAATCGGACGGCAGCACCAGCTCGTCGGGCAGGTCGGCGAGCTCGCGAGTCCAGTAGCTGATCTGGCTGGAGATCAGCGAGCGCGGGTCGTCCTCCGAGCCGAGGATCTCACGCTGCCAGAGCGCGTAATCGGCGTACTGGACCGGCAATTCGGCCCAGGTCGGCGCCTCCCAGGTGGTGCGCGCCGCGTACGCGACGATGACGTCGCGCGAGAGCGGACCCATCGACCAGCCGTCGGCGGAGATGTGGTGCACCACCATGCCGAGTACGTACTCGGTCTCGCTGATCTCGAAAAGCCGTGCGTGCAGCGGCACTTCGTTGGTCACGTCGAAGGCCATGGTGGCCAGATCGATGAGGTGGTCGAGCAGGGTCTCCTCGGTCACCCGGTACGGCGTGAGGTCGGGCACGATCTGGGCCGCGTCGAGAACCACCTGCACCGGGCCGCCGTCGGTCTCCGGGAAGACGGTGCGCAGCGACTCGTGCCTGTCGATGACGTCGATGACCGCGACCTGGAGGGCGGCGACGTCGAGTTCGCCGGAGAGCCGGATCGCGACCGGGATGTTGTTGACCGCCGAGGAGGTGTCGAAGCGGTTGAGGAACCACATGCGCTGCTGCGCCAGCGACAGCGGCACCTCGTCGGGGCGCTCGCGCGCGACCAGCGCCTTGCGCGCGCCGTCACCCGCCTGCGATTCCACGCGGGCGGCGAGCGCGGCGACGGTCGGCGCCTCGAAGAGCATGCGCACCGGAACGCGGGTGTCGAGCGCGATGCCGACGCGCGAGGCGACCTGGGTGGCGATGAGGGAGTTGCCCCCGAGGTCGAAGAAGTCGTCGTCGACGCCGACCCTGGGCAGGTCGAGCACGTCGGCGAAGACCTGGGCGACGATCTCCTCGATCGGGGTGGTCGGAGCGCGGAATTCGCGCACCTCGAAGACCGGTGCGGGCAGGGCGCGGCGGTCCAGCTTGCCGTTGACGGTCAGCGGGATCGCGTCCAGCGCCATGAAAGCCGAGGGCACCATGTAGGCGGGGAGCCGGTCGGAGGCGGCGTGGCGGACCTCGTCGAGGTCGAGCTCGGCGCCGGGTTCGGCGACGACGTAGGCGACGATCCGCTGGCCGCCCGGCTGGTCCTCGCGCACGATGACCGCGGCCTGGGCGATGCCGGGCTGTTCGAGGACGGCGGCTTCGATCTCGCCGAGCTCGATGCGGAAACCGCGCACCTTGACCTGATCGTCGGCGCGGCCGAGATATTCGAGTTCGCCGAAGCGGTTCCAGCGCGCGAGGTCGCCGGAGCGGTACAGGCGCGAGCCCGCGGTGGCGGCGTCGGCGAGCGGGTTGGCCACGAAGCGGGTCGTGGTGAGGTCGGGGCGGCCGAGGTAGCCGCGCGCCAACTGCGGTCCGGCGACGTACATTTCGCCGACGACGCCGACCGGGACCGGCTGGAGCCGGTTGTCCAGGACGTAGACGCCGAGCCCGGAGATGGCGCGACCGACAATGCTGCCGGAGGCCGCCTCGATGGTTTCCGCGTCCAGCGCACGGAAGGACACGTGCACCGTGGTCTCGGTGATGCCGTACATGTTCACCAGCACCGGCGAAGAATCACCGTGGCGGGCAACCCAATCCGAGAGGCGACGCAGCTCGAGCGCCTCACCACCGAACACCACGTACCGCAGCGACAGCGGCGGGCCGACCGGTCCCGCGGCGCGGTCGGCCTCGGCGAGCTGATAGAACGCCGACGGAGTCTGGTTGAGGACGGTCACCCGCTCCTCGCGCAGCAGCTCGAGGAACTGCTCGGGCGAGCGGGAAGTGAAGTAGTCGACGACCACCACGGTCCCGCCGAACAGCAGCGGACCCCACAACTCCCACACCGAGAAGTCGAACGCATACGAGTGGAACAACGTCCACACATCATCGGGACCGAAACCGAAATCACGATCGGTATTCGCGAACAACCGCACCACATTCCGATGCGCGACCGCCACACCCTTCGGACGACCCGTCGAACCCGACGTGTAGATCACGTAGGCGACGTTGCCCGGGTTCAGCGGCGCGGAGCGGTCCGCGTCGGTGATCGGGGTGTCCGCGAAATCGGTGACGCCGGAGGCGAATTCGTCCAGCACCACGGTGGGCAATTCGTCCGGAACGGCCACGTCGACGGAGGAATCGATGACGACGCTGGTCGGACGCGAATCCGACAGCACGTACGCGATCCGGTCCGCCGGGTAGGTCGGGTCCACCGGCACGTAGCCCGCGCCGGTCTTCACCACCGCGAGCAGCGCGACGACCAGCTCGATCGAGCGCGGCAGGATCACCGCGACCAGCGACTCGGGCCCAGCGCCATCGGCGATCAGCCTGCGCGCCAGCACATTCGCGCGCCGATCGAGCTCGGCGTAGGTCAGCGACTCCGCGCCGAAGCGCGCGGCGACGTGATCCGGGTAGGCGGCGACAGCCTGATCGAACAGCGCGACCAGGGTGACGTCGGGATCGGCGAAGCGGCCCGTGCCGCCGTCGGCGCCGGAGAACACCCAGTCGCGCGAGACGGCGAGCCGCTCGTCCTCGGCGAGCACGTCGATCTCGCCGACCACGACCGCGGGATCGTCGACCACGCTGCGCAGGATGCGCACGAAGCGTTCGGCGAACGAGGTCACCGTCTCGGCGTCGAACATGTCGGTGGCGAACTGCACCGCCGCGGTCATGCCGCCGGGCTCGCCGTTGCCGCCGCGTTCCTCGGTGATGGTCCACTGCAGGTCGAACTTGGCGATGTCGACTTCGAGCTCGGTGGCGGTCACCGACAGACCGGGTAGCTCGAGCGCGCCGTGCGCCATCTCCTGGAAGGAGAGCATCACCTGGAACAGCGGGTGCCTGGCCTGCGAACGGGTCGGGTTGAGCACCTCGACGAGTCGCTCGAAAGGCACGTCGGCGTAGGCGAACGCCGCGAGGTCGGTTTCCCTTGTGCGCGTGAGGAAGTCGGTGAACTGGCTGCCGCTGTCCACGTCGGAGCGCAGCACAAGGGTGTTGACGAACATGCCGATCAGGTCGTCGAGCGCCTGCTCGCCACGGCCCGCGATCGGGGTGCCGATCGCGATGTCGCTGGTACCCGACAGGCGACCGAGCAGCACCGCGAGCGAGGCGTGCACGACCATGAAGAGGCTGACGCCCTGCGCGCGGGCCAAACTCGTGAGGGCGGTGTGCAATTCGGCGTCGATGTCGAAACGCACCGTGCTGCCGCGGAAGCTCTGCACCGGCGGACGCGGCCGATCGGTGGGCAGGTCCAGCTGGTCGGGCAGCCCGCCGAGCTGGCGTCGCCAGTAGGCGATCTGGCGGGCGGCCATCGAGCCGGGATCGGACTCGGAGCCGAGCAGTTCGCGCTGCCAGATGCTGTAGTCCTGGTACTGCACCGGCAGTGGCGCCCACGCGGGGGCCTCGCCGGCGGCACGCGCCAGATACGCGCTGGCCACATCGCGCGAGAGCGGACCGAAGGAGAAACCGTCGGCCGCGATGTGATGGACCACGAACGCGACAGCGTGATCGGGCGTTCCGTTGGTCGACCCGCCGGTCACCTGATAAATCCGCACCCGGATCGGCAACTCACGCGCCACATCGAAGCCCAGGCTGGCGAACTCGGTGAGCACACGCGCCAACTCGGACTCGTCGATCGCCTGCACCGAGATCGCCAAATTGATCTCGTCGTCCGGAACGACCTGCTGGTACCCGCCGTCACCGGATTCCGGGAACACCGTGCGCAGCGACTCCTGGCGCGCCATCACATCGTTGAGCGCGGCCTTCAGCGCCGACACGTCGACATGCCCACGCAACCGCACCACGAACGGCAGGTTGTAGGTCGGCGCGGCAGGATCGAACTGGTTGATGAACCACATCCGCTGCTGCGCCAACGACAACGGCACCCGCGCGGGCAGCTGCTGAGCCACCAACGGCGGACGCGAAACCTCACCCGGACCCGCGGCCTCCGCGCGCGCGGCGATACCCGCCACCGTCGGAGTCTCGAACAGCGCCCGCACACCGATCTGCGTACCGAACGCCGCACCGATCCGCGACACCACCTGCGTCGCGACCAGCGAGTTACCGCCCAGATCGAAGAAGTTGTCGTCGATACCGATCTGCTGCCTGCTCAGCACATCGGCGAAGATCCCCGCCACGATCTGCTCGGCCTGCGTCCGCGGCGCCCGATACCCGGCATCCGCGGCGAACACCGGCTCAGGCAACGCCTTACGATCCAACTTGCCGGAAGTGTTGAGCGGGAACGCGTCCAACACCATCACCGACGCGGGCACCATGTAGCTCGGCAGCTGCTCGGCCGCGAAACGCGTCAACTCCACCGGATCGATCGATAGACCCGGCCCCGGCACCACATACGCCACCAACTGCTGACCGGTCGCGGTGTCGACCACCAACACCGCCGACTGACTCACCGCCGGATGAGCCAGCGTCACCGTCTCGATCTCACCCAGCTCGATCCGCTGACCACGGAACTTCACCTGGAAGTCGGTACGACCGATGTACTCCAACGTCCCCGCGGGACTCCACCGCACCAGGTCACCGGTGCGGTACATGCGCTCACCGTTCGTGCCGAACGGGTTGGCGACGAACCGATCCGAGGTCAGGTCGGCGCGGCCGCGGTAACCGCGGGCCAGCTGGCGTCCGCCCAGGTACAGCTCGCCTGGCGCGCCGATCGCGGCCGGACGCAGCCGCGAATCCAGCACGTAGACCTCGACGTTCCACTCCGGGATGCCGATCGGCACCGTCACCGTGTCGGCGGCGGTGGCCTCCCAGTAGGTCACCGAGACCGCGGCCTCGGTGGGGCCGTACAGGTTGTGCAGACCGGCGGAGGTGATCGCGCGGAAGCCCGCGGCCGTCTCCGGCGGCAGCGCCTCACCGATCACGAACACCGCGCGCAGCGTCGCGCACTGCTCCGCGGTGGCGTGCGCGACGAACACCGTCAGCATCGAGGGCACGAAGTCGGTGACCGTCACGCCGTGCCGCTCGATCATCTGCGCCACGTACAGCGGATCGCGATGCCCGTCGGGCGCGGCGACGACCAGCTTCGCGCCGACCATCAACGGCAGGAAGTAACCCCACAGCGACACGTCGAACGTGGTCGCGGTCTTCTGCAGATACACGTCGTCCGCGGTCAGCCGGTACTCGTCGAGCATCCACAGCTGCTGGTTGACGATCGCGTGATGGGTGACCGCCACACCCTTGGGCCGACCCGTCGAACCCGAGGTGTAGATGACGTAAGCGGTGTTGGCCGGACGCAGCGGCGCCAGCCGATCCACATCGGTCACCGGCGCGTCGGAGAACTCCGACACATCGAGGGTGTCGATCTCCACCCGCCGCACCGACTCCGGCAACTCCAGCTCGTCGTGCGACACCGTCAGAATGCACACCGGATCGGCCGACTCCAGAATGTAGGCCGTGCGATCGGCCGGATGATCCGGATCGATCGGCACATACGCGCCACCGGCCTTGAGCACCGCATGCATGCCGACGACCAGCTCCAGCGAACGCCGCATACCCAGCGCCACCAGCGACTCCGGGCCGACACCGTCGGCGATCAGGAACCGCGCCAAACGGTTCACCCGCGCACCGAACTCGGCGTAGGTCAGCGTCTGGCCCTCGAAATCGAGGGCGACGGCGTCCGGCGTCAGCGGAATCTGCGCATCCAGCAACGCCGCCAACGTCGTGTCGGGAACGTCCTGCTCGGCGTCGTTCCACTCCACCAGCGTGGTCTCGCGCTCCGCGGCGGTGGTCACCGGCAGATCCCAGACCCGCGTCTCGGCGCCTGCGGCCAGGAACCGATCGAAGAACTCCAGGAACCGGCCGTGATGGGCGCGCGCCTCGTCGGCGGTGTAGAGGTTCGGGTTGGTCTCGAAGTCGATGTGCGACCGGGTGCCCGCGGCGAACTGGTAGAAGTTGACGCCCAGGTCCTCGATGCTGCCGGTGGACAGCACGTTCAGCTGGCCCGCCATCGGGCCGAGGTTCATCTCGCTGGCGAACAGCATGATGTTCACCCACGGGCCGAAGAACTCCGTGGTCACCATGCCGTCGCCCGCCGCGTCGCGGCGGATGTCCTCGTGCCGGTAGCGCTGGTGGCGCAGCGCGCCGGACACCTCGACCTGCACCGACTTCAGCAGCTCGGTGACGGTCGTGTCGTGCCCGACCCGCAACCGCAACGGCACGATGTTGGAGACCACGCCACCGGAGCGGCGCATGGTCGCGGTGGTGCGCGCGGTCACCGGGAGGCTGAGGATCACGTCCTCGGTGCCGGTGAGCTGCGCGAGGTAGGTCGCGAAACCGGCGATGAGCAGGCCGGCGGGCGAGTTGTCGTGCCGGGCGACGGCCTCGGCGAGCAGCGCGTCCTGCTCGGCCGACAGCGCGGCGCTGGAGATCCCGTTGACCGGGGCGGGCGGCGCGGAGCGACCGGCCAGGCTGGAGCCTTCCTCCAGACCCGCGACCCGCTCGGCCCAGTGCTCCTTGTCCGACTGGAAGCGGGCGCTGTCGCGGTAGGCGAACTCCGACTCGAGCAGCGACTTCAGATCGGCGGCCTTCGCCGGGCCCGGCTCGACGCCGTTCACCGCGGCCGTGTAGCGCTCCGCGATCCTGGTGAGGAAGGTCATCGCGCCGAAGCCGTCCAGCGCGATGTGGTGCGCCCGCGAGTACCAGAACCAGCGGGAATCCTCGAGCCGCAGGGCCGCGGCACGGATCAGGCGATCACCGACGATGTTCAGCGGACGGCTGTACTCGGCGCGCATCCACTCGACGGCGGCGGCCTCCGGGTCCACGGCGTCGCGCAGGTCGATGTACTCCAGGGTGGAGTCCTGCGCGGAGTCGACGGTCTGGAACGGCTGACCATCGCGCTCGACGATCTTCAGGAAGCCCGAGCCGAGCTCCAGCGCGGCCTCGCGGCTGGCACGTTCCAGCGCGGCGACGTCGAGGTCACCGCGCAGGTCGACGTACTGCGCGATATTGATCGGCACCTGCGGATCGACGTGCTGGGCATACCAGATGCCCAGCTGAGCGGGCGACAGCGGGAAGAATTCGCCACCAGCTTCGCCGTTCCCGCCGAAATCCAGCCGGTCCAACCGTAACCTCGCTTCCGGAACACCACGCAAGCGCTCCCCGACGACACCCGGACAGGACGCTCACCTTTTACAGCGTGGCGCCTGCGTTCCCGGGTTCAGTTCTCATATCAATCAGGCAAAAATGTTCACTGGCACTATCTGTCCAGATGGCCGATCTTGTTACATGGGCCCGACCGCGCCCACTACCCACCGACCGGCAGAGCCGGGATGTTTCTCGCTGATCACCGGAACAATCTACCCGCGCCTACCCCGAGCGACCAACCAAGATCCATAGCACCGGAACATCACCCCTGGCAGGGCCTTCGGGCCGGGTTTGCTGGATCCGCTGTAGCGGTTCTCACAGCGACGCTGCTCACGGTGCGAACCTCGGACGGATTCGTCCAGGGCCCTTCCCAGCACGAGACCCGATCGGCGGGAGGCTCGTTCCGCGCCGCGGCCTGGACACGCCGTGGCGCACAGTCCGCTTCGCCTTCTCTACCAGCATCGTCGAGGCCCGCGCCGGGTTTTCGCCATTTCAGAGGGAACCGTTGACGATCGGGGAGCGTCTGGTGGGTTGTCGGTATGTTCTTGGGCCAAGACGGTTCGGGTGGAGTAGCGGAGGGGTCGATCGTGGGTATCGAGATTCCGGAGCCGTTGCAGTGGGCTGCGAAATATTTTGTGGGGGCTGGGGATTGGCCTGAGGGTAATGAGACGGCGATGCGTCGGGTGGAGGCGGCGTGGACGGGTTCGGCAGAGACGTTGCGCGGGTTGGACTCCGAGGCGACGTATGTGGTAAAGGCCGCGATCTCGGCGTTGGATGGTGAGACGGGCAGGCGTTGACCCAGCATTGGGAGAAGCTGGGTGGGGGTGCGGGGGCTTTCGATGGGCTGGTCAAGCATGGGGAGACGTTGGCTGATCAGATCGGGGATGGTGCGGCTGATATCGAGCACACCAAGTTGGTGATCATCGCGTCGTTGGTGATCTTCGCGGTGGAGATGGCGGCGGCGTTGGCGTCGATGGCGACGGGGGTGGGTGCGCCTGCGGGGGCGGCGACGCGGGCGGCGACGCAGGTGGCGATCAGAATCAGCGGAACCAGGATCAAGGGCATCCGGGGCGGACACAGCCGTCGGGGCGCACAACGAGAATGGGCAGCAGACCCAGCCTGCGGGGAGTCAGCAGTCGCAACCGTCGGGTCAGGCTGGTCAGCCGTCGGGGCAACAGTCGCAGTCGTCGGAGCAGCCCACTCAGCCGTCCGGTCAGCAGCACCAGCCGCCAGGGCAGCAGACGCAACCTTCTGACCAGCCCACCGGCCAGCAGTCGCAGCCCTCCAATCCCCCGGGTGAGAACTCGCAATCCCCGACGGGCGGCCAGTCGACGCAGCCCGGCCAGGGCGCGCAGCAAGACCCGCCTTTGAACACCGAGCCAACGCCTGCCCAGCGCAACGACTCGCAGCCGACCACCCCGAACCCGACTAGTTCGACGGCCGATAACTCGAGCACCCCGACCGGCAACCGGCCAGGGCAACACACCGGACCCGACGAGCAGCGAACTACCAACCGCCGACCGAGGTGCCGGACAGCGACGAGTTCGACGCCGAAGTGCTGTCCTACTTCTGACCGCTGTCCTTCCGCGCAGAGGTTTCACACGCTTCACAAGGGCGACAGCGCTGTGACGCGCACGGCAGATGTGTGTCCACCCCGCGCCACCCTGGATGCCTCTTCCGACTTCGCTGATCAGCGACGCCCCGGTTCGTCCGCCTGCACCGAGTGACGGTCGCGGCCCGGGTCGTAGAGGTGGGAGCCGGCGCACGACAGGGCGGGGGTCAGGGCGCGGCCGACGAGGATGACGGCAGCTTGCCGCAAATCGGCGGCTTCGACCTGGTCGGCGATGTCGGTGAGGGTGCCGCGCAGGATCAGCTGGTCGGGTTGGCTGGCCCGGTAGACGACCGCGACGGGGCAGTCGGCTCCGTAATCGGCGACGAGTTCGGCGGCCAGGGTCCGGATGCGGGTGATGGCCAGGTGCAGGACGAGGGTCGCGCCGGTGTGGGCGAAGTTGGCCAGCGCCTCGGATTCCGGCATGGCGGTAGAGCGGGCCTGGGTGCGGGTGAGCACGACCGACTGCACGAGTTCGGGGACGGTGAGTTCCGTGCCGAGGAGCGCGGCCGCGGCGGCGTAGGCGGGGACGCCGGGGGTGACGTCCCAGGGGATGCCGTGGGCGTCGAGGCGGCGGGTCTGTTCGGTGAGGGCCGAGTAGAGGGATGGGTCGCCGGAGCAGAGGCGGGCCACGTCGCGGCCGGATTCGTGGGCGCGGACGAGGTGGGCGGTGATCTGGTCGATGTCGAGCCGCTGCGTGTCGATCAGTTCGGTGTCGGGCGCGCAGTGGGACAGCACCTCGAGGTCGAGATAGGTGCCCGCGTAGAGGCACACCAGGGAGGTGCGCAGGAGGGTGACCGCTCGCACGGTCAGCAGGTCCGCGGCGCCCGGCCCGGCCCCGATGAAGTGCACGGTCATGCGGGTGAGTCTAGGGCGCGCCGCCACGTCCACTGCAGCCGTGCGCGGGCTGCGGTCGATCAGGCCGTGGCGTCGAACTGGGCGATCACTTTCGTGGGACGCAGCCGCACCACGAGTTCGCCGGGAACGCCGTTGCGCTTGCCGAACTCCTCGGCTCGGTCTTCACCCATGTAGCGGCCGCCGAGGGCCGTGGCGGTGCGCAACAGTTCGTCCGGATCCTCCGACATCGTCACGACACCTTGGATCTGGACCGAGGCATACGGCGGCCCCTCCAGATCGACGCACAGGGCGACCCGGCCGTCACGAACGAACGCCTTGCCCTTGGCGGTCTCCCTACCGGTGTTGAACACGATCTCGTCGCCTTCGACGAGGAACCACACCGGCGTGACGACCGGACGCCCATCGGACGCCACGAAGGCGACCTTGCCCGTCCGCGTGCCATGGCTGAGAAATTCGCGCACCGTGGGATCCGACAATGAGGCCATGCCCACACCCTAGGCGCTGACCCCGACAGGTTCGCCGAAGGAAACGCGTGTTCACCGGACGCGCCCAGCGGCCACCCAACGAGGTGAGACATCTGTGTGAATTGTCGATGCTTCACCCCACCCTCGCGCTCTTCGCGAAATGTTCTCCGGCGCAACGAGAGTCCCACGGATAGTGCGGACCGAAACCTGTCGGTGGGCGGCTATAGCCTCTGCGCATGCCCACCGTCCTGCACGAAGCTTGGACAGCCTCATGACGACCGGCACATACGAGTACAAGAGCGAGTTCGCCCGGCGGTACTACGCGCGCGGTGAGGAACGCGGAGAGGCCAGAGGAGAGGCTCGGGCGCTGCTGACAATGCTGCGTGCGCGGCACATACGGGTGCCGGACGAGGCCGAAGCCCGGATCCGCGAGTGCACCGACGCCGACTTGCTGAACAGCTGGGTCGAGCGCGCCGCGACGGCGAAAAGCTTGGGCGAGGTTCTGGACCGATAACGCGGCGCCGGGTAGATCGTCACCCGAAGCCGCGGTGCTGTCATGGCGGCTCGACAATTCATGGAGAACCCCTCCCTACCCGTCCTCCCCCAACAACATCCCCTTCTGCTCGCGAACCCGCTCCTGAATCGCGTCCACCACCGCCGCCACCTCCGGCCTGCGCAGCGTCTCCGTTCGTGTCACGAGCCAGTACGCCAGCTGCACCGAAACCTCCTCCCGCAGAATTCGCACCAGGTCGTCGTGCCGGTCGGCCATGAAGCACGGCAGCAGGCCGAGGCCCGCGGCGGCTCGCGTCGCTTCGACGTGCACGAAAACGTTGGTGGAGGAGACGGATTCGCGCATCGCGGGGGCGAAGCTGGAGGCCAGGTCGAGGTCGTCGACCTGGAGCATGGAGTCGATGAAGTAGACGAGCGGGTATCGGGCGAGGTCCTCGATGCCGCCGGGTATCCCGTTCTCGCGCAAGTACTGTCGTGATGCATACAGACCCAGCCGATAGTCGGCGAGTCGAATCGCCTTGGCCCGGTGCACTTGTGGCTCGCCGACGACGACTTCGATGTCCAATCCCGAGCGCTGCTGCGACGCGCGGCGGGTGGCGGTCACGATCTCGACGGCGATCTTCGGATGCCTGCGCTGCACCTGCGCCACGGCGGGCGCGGCGAGATAGGCGCTGAAACCGTCGGTGGCCGAGATCCGCACGACGCCCTCGAGCGTGCGATTGCCCGCCGGGTCCGCGGTGAGCGACTTGACCGCCGATTCGACGGCTTCGGCCGCCGCCAGCGCGTCGCGTCCGAGATCGGTGAGTTCCCACCCGCCGGTCACCCGGGTCAGCACGCGCCCGCCGAGCGTTTCCTCCAGCGCGGCGATGCGGCGCGAGATGGTGGTGTGGTTGATGCCGAGCTCGTCGGCGGCGGACACGAAACGACCGGACCGGCCCACCGCGAGCAGCACCAGGAGGTCATCGGCGCTGGGACGGCGGCCGAATCCGGGAGAAACCGGACTCATATCTGCATCTTCGCAGATTGGTCCTGCACATCTGGCCATTGCGGCCGATACAGATCTGCACGAATACTCGTTCTCGGCACAATATGTGGGCCGCATCACAGATGAGGGGTGATGCGGTCCCGGTCATGAAGGAGAGTGCGATGAGCGTGCGCGATACCCTGCGGGCGACCGACAGCGATCCCGGCCCGACACCGGCCGGACTACGGCGGGTGGTCGCCGCGTCGATGGCGGGCACGGTCGTCGAGTGGTACGAGTTCTTCCTCTACGGCACCGCCGCCACGCTGGTCTTCAGCAAGGTGTTCTTCGCCAAGGGCACCAGCGATCTGGACGCGATTCTCGCCGCCTTCATCACCTACGCGGTCGGTTTCGCCGCGCGACCGCTCGGCGGCATCGTCTTCGGCCACTTCGGCGATCGCTACGGCCGCAAGACGCTGTTGCAGTTCAGCCTGCTGCTGGTCGGCAGCGCGACGTTCCTGATGGGCTGCCTGCCGACCTACGGGCAGATCGGCTACTGGGCGCCCGCGCTGCTGGTCACGTTGCGCTTCGTCCAGGGCTTCGCGGTGGGCGGCGAATGGGGCGGCGCGGTGCTGCTCGTCGCCGAACACAGCCCCGACCGCAGCCGCGGCTTCTGGGCGAGCTGGCCGCAGGCGGGTGTGCCCGCGGGCAATCTGCTCGCCACCGTCGTGCTGCTCGCGCTGACCTCGACGCTGTCGGACGCGGCGTTCCTGTCCTGGGGCTGGCGGGTCGCGTTCTGGTTGTCGGCGGTGGTGGTGCTGGTCGGCTATTACATTCGCACCAAGGTCACCGACGCGCCGATCTTCTTGGCGGCCCAGCGTGAAGCCGAGCAGATCAAAGCGACCTCGTTCAGCGTGGTGGAAGTGCTGAAGCGTTATCCCCGAGGCGTTTTCACCGCGATGGGTCTGCGCTTCGGCGAGAACATCATGTACTACCTGGTGGTCACGTTCTCCATCACCTACCTGAAGGTGCACGTCGGCGCGGACACGAAAACCATCCTGTGGTGGTTGCTCGCGGCGCACGCGGTGCACTTCGTGGCCATCCCGCTGGCCGGTAACCTGTCCGACCGATTCGGCAGGCGGCCGGTGTATTTCGCGGGCGCACTCACCGCGGGCAGCTGGGGTTTCTTCGCTTTCCCGATGATGGACAGCGGAAACCACGCGGTCATCATGTCGGCCATCATCATCGGACTGGTCTTCCACGCGCTGATGTACGCGGCACAGCCCGCGATCATGGCGGAGATGTTCCCCACCCGGATGCGGTATTCCGGTGTATCGCTGGGTTATCAGGTCACCTCCATCGTGGCCGGTTCGCTCGCGCCGATCATCGCCGTCCGGCTGCTGGACAGCTTCGGCTCCTCGGTCCCGATCGCCTGGTACCTGGCGGGGGCCGCGGCGGTCACCGCGGTGGCCGTGTTCTTCGCGAGGGAGACAAAAGGTCTCGACTTGCAGGCCGTCGACCGGGCCGACGCCGAGGTGAGCGCTCGATGACCGACCTGTTCGGACGGCGCGCCCTGGTTACCGGCGGCGCGAGCGGCATCGGCGCGGCCTGCGCGCGGGAGCTCGCGGCGCGCGGCGCCGAGGTCACCGTGGCCGACATCGACGGCGACGGCGCGCTGAAACTGGCGAACGAGATCGGCGGGGAGGCCTGGGCCGTAGACCTTCTCGACGTCACGGCCTTGGAAGGCCTGCGGCTGGAGGTGGATGTGCTGGTGAACAACGCGGGCGTGCAGCGCATTCACCCGATCGAGGACTTCCCGCCCGCGCAGTTCCGCGACATCCTCGCCCTGATGGTCGAAGCGCCGTTCCTGCTCATCCGCGCGGTGCTGCCGCACATGTACCGCAACGGGTTCGGGCGCATCGTCAACATCTCGTCGGTGCACGGGCTGCGCGCCTCGCCGTACAAGGCCGCGTACGTGACGGCCAAGCACGCGCTGGAAGGGCTGTCCAAGGTGACCGCGCTGGAGGGCGGCGCGCACGGCGTGACCAGCAACTGCGTCGACCCCGGCTATGTCCGGACCCCGCTGGTGGACAGGCAGATCGCCGATCAGGCCAGGACGCACGGCATCCCGGAACAGCAGGTGATCGAGAAGATCATGCTCACCGAGAGCGCCGTCAAGCGTCTCGTCGAACCCGACGAGGTCGCCGCCCTGGTCGGCTGGCTGACCGGCCCGCACGCGGGCATGGTCACCGGCGCCTCCTACACGATGGACGGGGGCTGGAGCGCTCGATGAGCGTGCGGCGGCCGATCAGCGCGCGATCAGGTGGTCCGGGCCAGCGCGGCCAGCGCCATCTCGCGCAGGATCGGCCTCGCCTTGTTCGCGGTCGCGGGGGGCGCGCTGTGCGGGGTCGAGTTGAGCAGGCCGAACGCGGCGTGCGCCTGCACCCGCGCCCCCTCCTCGGGCAGCCGGGGATGCAGTTTGCGCAGCACCTCCACCCAGACCTCGACGTACTGGCGCTGGGTGCGCCGCAGCTCGCGCCGCGGTCCGGCGGGCACGTTGTCCAGGTCCCGGTCCTGGATGCGGATGAGCTCGGGCTCGCCGAACGCGAAGTCCAGGTGGAAGTCGACCAGCCCTTCCAGCGCCGCCTCGGCGGAGTTCGCGCCGACCACGACGGCCCGGCCGCCCGCGAGCAGCCGCTGACTGACCCCGACCAACAGCTCGACGAGCAGCGCCTCCTTGTTGGGAAAGTGCCGGTAGACCGCGGGCCCGCTGATGCCGACGGCCGCGCCGAGGTCGTCGAGCCGCACGCCGAGGAAGCCCCGATCCGCGATGAGCCGGGCTCCTGCCTCCAGCAATTGCTTGCGCCGCTCCGCCTTCAGCTGCTCGCGGCGGGTGAGTGTCACAGCTTCCGCGCCGGTCACACCCGCTCCTTTCACCCGATCTGGACAACTCGGTTAATCGATATTAACCTGAATCTCAGTTATCGGCGACTAACTGGACGGCGGACGTGATGACGGTTACCCAAGAGGTCGGCAACCGCGCGGCGCACGAGGCGCTCACCAGCGACCTGCGCGCACGATTGGCGGCGGCCGCGCTCGGCGGGCCCGCCAAGGCGCGGGAGCGGCATATCGCGCGCGGCAAACTGCTACCCCGGGAGCGGGTGGACCAGCTGCTCGATCCCGGCAGCCCGTTCCTCGAGCTCTCCCCGCTCGCGGCGAACGGGATGTACGGCGACGAGTGCCCGGGCGCGGGCGTGATCGGCGGGATCGGGCGGGTGTCGGGACGCGAGTGTGTGATCGTGGCCAACGACGCCACGGTCAAGGGCGGCACCTACTACCCCCTCTCGGTGAAGAAGCATCTGCGCGCGCAGGAGGTGGCGCTGCAGAACCGGCTGCCCTGCCTGTACCTGGTCGATTCGGGCGGCGCGTTCCTGCCGCGCCAGGACGAGGTGTTCCCCGACCGAGAGCACTTCGGCCGCATCTTCTACAACCAGGCCACCATGAGCGCCAAGGGCATCCCGCAGATCGCGGCCGTGCTCGGCTCGTGCACCGCGGGCGGCGCGTACGTGCCCGCGATGAGCGACGAGGCGGTGATCGTGCGAAACCAGGGCACGATCTTCCTCGGCGGCCCGCCGCTGGTGAAGGCCGCCACCGGCGAGGTGGTCACGGCCGAGGAACTCGGCGGCGGTGAGCTGCACTCGCGCACGTCGGGCGTCACCGACCACCTGGCCGAGGACGACCAGGACGCGCTGCGCATCGTGCGCCGCATCGTGTCCACCTTCGGCCCGCGGCAGGAAAGCCCATGGGAGGTAACGGCTTCCAGGCCGCCCGCGCTAGCGGAGTCCGAGCTGTACGACGTGGTGCCCGTCGACCTGCGCACGCCCTACGACGTGCGCGAGGTCATCCACCGCATCGTGGACGGCGGCGAGCACGGCGAGAGCGGATTCCACGAGTTCAAGGCCGAGTACGGCAAGACGCTGGTCACCGGCTTCGCGCGGATCCACGGCCATCCGGTGGGCATCGTCGCCAACAACGGCGTGCTGTTCGCCGAATCCGCCATGAAGGGCGCGCATTTCATCGAGCTGTGCGACAAGCGCAAGATCCCGCTGCTGTTCCTGCAGAACATCACCGGCTTCATGGTCGGGCGCGACTACGAGGCGGGCGGCATCGCCAAGCACGGCGCGAAGATGGTGACCGCGGTGGCGTGTGCGCGGGTACCGAAGCTCACCGTCGTCATCGGCGGCTCCTACGGCGCGGGCAATTACTCGATGTGCGGGCGCGCGTATTCTCCTCGCTTCCTGTGGATGTGGCCGAACGCACGTATCTCGGTGATGGGCGGCGAACAGGCCGCCTCGGTGCTGGCCACCGTCCGCGGCGATCAGCTGGACAGCAGCGGGCAGCCCTGGTCGGAGGACGACCAGGAGGCGTTCAAGGCGCCGATCCGCGAGCAGTACGAGCACCAGGGCAACCCGTACTACTCGACGGCCCGCCTCTGGGACGACGGCGTCATCGATCCCCTCGACACCAGAACTGTCCTCGGCCTTGCCCTTTCGGTATGCGCCCAGGCGCCGCTCGAACCCGTCTCCTACGGCGTCTTCCGGATGTGATCGCGATGCTGAACAAGTCCCACCCCGTCGATTTCGACACCGTACTCGTCGCCAACCGCGGCGAGATCGCGGTGCGTGTCATCCGTACCTTGCGCGCCATGGGCATTCGCTCCGTCGCTGTCTACAGCGACGCCGACGCCGGGGCCAGGCACGTCATCGAGGCGGACACCGCCGTGCGCCTCGGCCCCGCGCCCGCCCGCGAAAGTTACCTGGACATAGGCAAAGTCGTGGCGGCCGCCGTGCGCACCGGCGCGCAGGCCGTGCACCCCGGTTACGGATTCCTCTCCGAGAACGCCGCTTTCGCCGCGGCACTGGCCGACGCGGGCATCGTCTTCCTCGGCCCGCCCGCCCGCGCCATCGAGATCATGGGCGACAAGATCGCCGCCAAGAACACCGTCGCGGCCTTCGACGTGCCGGTGGTGCCCGGCATCGCCAAGCCGGGCCTGACCGACGACGAGCTGATCGCCGCGGCCGCCGAGATCGGCTACCCGGTGCTGGTCAAGCCGTCGGCGGGCGGCGGAGGCAAGGGCATGCGCATGGTCGAGGACCCGGCGCTGCTGCCCGATGCGCTGGTCAGCGCGCGGCGCGAAGCGGGCGCCGCGTTCGGCGACGACACCCTGTTCCTGGAGCGGTTCGTCACCCGGCCCCGCCATATCGAGGTGCAGATCCTCGCCGACCAGTACGGCAACGTGCTGCACCTGGGCGAGCGCGAATGCAGCTTGCAGCGCAGGCACCAGAAGGTCATCGAGGAGGCACCCTCGCCGCTGCTGGACGCGGCCACCAGGGAGCGCATCGGGGCCGCGGCGTGCAATACCGCGCGCAGCGTGAACTACGTCGGCGCGGGCACGGTCGAATTCATCGTCTCCGCCGACCGGCCGGACGAGTTCTTCTTCATGGAGATGAACACCCGCCTCCAGGTGGAGCATCCGGTCACCGAACTGGTGACCGGTGTGGATCTGGTGGAATGCCAGGTCCGGGTCGCGGCGGGCCAGAAGATCGGCGCCCGCCAGGAGGAGATCCGGCTCACCGGGCACGCCGTCGAGGCGCGCGTCTACGCCGAGGACCCCGGCCGCGGGTTCCTGCCCACCGGCGGCGCGGTGCTGGACCTGGTGGAACCGGAAAGGCCTGGTGTGCGGGTGGATTCGGGACTGCGCGTGGGCACCGTGGTCGGCAGCGACTACGACCCGATGCTGTCCAAGGTCATCGCGCACGGCCCCGACCGCGCCGCGGCGCTCGCCGCGCTCGACCGGGCGCTGGCCGACACCGTGCTGCTCGGGGTGACCAGCAATATCGAATTCCTGCGCTTCCTGCTTGCCGACCCGGACGTGGCCGCGGGACGACTCGACACCGGTCTGCTCGACCGCAGGGTCGGCGACTTCCATCCCCAACCGGTACGCGACGAGGAATTCGTGGTCGCGGCGGCCTACCACTGGCTGCGCCGCTGGCCCGCCGAGCCGTCCGACCCGTGGGACATCCCGTCGGGCTGGCGAATCGGCGTTCCCGCGCCGACCCCGATCCGGCTGGCCGGCGGCGACCGCACCGAGCACGTCTACCTCGGCGGCCGCCCCGACGCGGCGCAGGTCCGCGTCGGCGAGGGCGAATCCCTCACGCTGAAAGCGACTTTCGCCGCGCGTACCGCGGAAAGCGGTGTGCTCACGCTGACCGTCGACGACGTGCGTCGCGACTACCGGGTGGCCGAACACGACGGACAGCTCTGGGTGGCAGGGCCCGTGGGCGTCGCGGTGCTCCGCGAGGTCGCCGAGGTGAACGTGCGCGGCGGCGGCGAACACGTCGGCGACGCCGAGATACGCAGCCCCATGCCGGGTTCGGTGATCGCCGTCCCGGTGGCATCCGGCGCGACGGTGGCGGCGGGCGCGCCCGTCGTCGTGGTGGAGGCCATGAAGATGGAGCACACGCTCACCGCGCCGGTGGCGGGCACCGTCGAAGTGCTGGTCGCACCGGGCGCCCAGGTACGCCTCGACCAGCCCCTCGCCCGCATCGTGGCCGCGGACGAAACGAATACCTCCGAACGAGAAGGAACCCTCGTATGACCGACTTTCTGTCCACCGGCACGCTGCCAGAGGACTACCGCGACCTGGCGCTGACGGTCCGCGATTTCGCCAAGCAGGTGGTGGCCCCGGTGGCCGCCGAGCACGACGCGAACCACACTTTCCCGTACGAGGTCGTCGCGGGCATGGCCGATATGGGCCTGTTCGGCCTGCCCTTCCCCGAGGAGTACGGCGGCATGGGCGGCGACTACTTCGCGCTGTGCCTCGCGCTCGAGGAACTCGGCAAGGTCGACCAGAGCGTGGCCATCACCCTGGAGGCGGGCGTCTCGCTCGGCGCCATGCCGGTCTACCGCTTCGGCGACGACAAGCAGAAGCAGGAGTGGCTGCCGCAGCTGACCAGCGGCCGCGCGCTGGCCGCCTTCGGCCTCACCGAACCGGACGCGGGCAGCGACGCGGGCGGCACCACCACCAAGGCCGTGCTGGACGACGGCACGTGGATCATCAACGGCCGCAAGCAGTTCATCACCAACTCCGGCACCGACATCACCAAGCTGGTCACGGTGACCGCGGTGACCGGAACGACCGGCGGCACGAAGGAGATCTCCACCATCCTGGTGCCGACCGACACCCCCGGCTTCGTCGCGGAGCCCGCCTACAACAAGGTCGGCTGGAACGCCTCGGACACCCACCCGCTGAGCCTCACCGACGTGCGCGTCCCGGCGGAGAACCTGCTCGGCGAGCGCGGCCGCGGCTACGCCAACTTCCTGCGCATCCTGGACGAGGGACGCATCGCGATCGCCGCGCTGTCGGTGGGCGCGGCCCAGGGCTGCGTCGACGAGAGCGTGCGCTACGCCAAGGAGCGGCTCGCCTTCGGCCAGCCCATCGGCCGCAACCAGGCCATCACCTTCAAGATCGCCCGCATGGAAGCGCGTGCGCACGCCGCGCGCACCGCCTACTACGACGCCGCCGCGCTGATGCTCGCTGGCAAGTCCTTCAAGAAGCAGGCGTCCATCGCCAAGCTGGTGGCCAGCGAGGCCGCGATGGACAACGCCCGCGACGCCACCCAGATCTTCGGCGGCAACGGCTTCATGAACGAATACGCTGTGGCCAGGCATTACCGCGACAGCAAGATCCTGGAAATCGGCGAGGGCACGACGGAGGTGCAGCTGATGCTGATCGGACGGGAGCTGGGCCTGTGAACGAGCGCAGCGAGCGAACCATCGACAAACGTCGAATCGTCCAGCGCGGCTTGTGGTTCGAGGAGTTCGAGACCGACGTCGTCTACGAGCACCGGCCCGGTCGCACCATCACCGAGGCCGACAACGTCCTGTTCACCACGCTGACCATGAACACCCAGGCGCTGCACCTGGACGCGGCCTTCAGCGACGCGCTGCCGCCGTTCAACAAGCGGCTGGTGAACTCGATGTTCACGCTGTCCACGCTGGTCGGGCTCTCGGTGGCGCAGCTGACGCAGGGCACCATCGTCGCGAACCTCGGCTTCTCCGAGATCGCCTTCCCGAAGCCGCTGTTCCACGGCGACACTATGTATGCCGAGACCGTGATCGTCGACAAGCGCGAGTCCAAGTCGCGGTCGGGCGAGGGCATCGTGACCTTCGCCCACACCGCCCGCAACCAGCACGGCGAGGTGGTGGCGACGGCCACTCGCAAGACGCTGGTCCGCAAGGCGCCGGAGCAGGCATGACGTGGCAGATGGCGGGGCCGGGCTGGTTGTTCTGCCCCGCCGACCGACCAGAGCGCTACGAGAAGGCGGCCGCGGCCGCCGATGTGGTGATCCTCGACCTGGAGGACGCTGTGGCGGCGGCGGACAAGGCCGCGGCCCGGACAGCCCTGCTGGCCACCCCGCTCGATCCCGAGACCACCGTGGTGCGGGTCAACGCGGCGGACACCGAGGAGCACGCGCTCGATCTCGCCGCACTGGCCGAGACCGGATACCGCCGCGTCATGCTGCCGAAAACCGAATCCGCCGAACAGATCACGGCGCTGGCGGACTACGAGGTGATCGCGCTGGTGGAATCGCCGCTCGGCGCGCTGGCGATCGAGCGAGCGGTCTCGGCGCGCAACGCGATCGGCGTCATGTGGGGCGCGGAGGACCTGATCGCGGGTCTGGGCGGCACCGCGAGCAGGCACGCCGACGGCAGCTATCGCGATGTGGCGCGGCACGTCCGCTCCAGCGCGTTGCTGGCCGCCAAGGCGTACGGCAAATTCGCCCTCGACTCGGTGTATCTGAACTTCCGCGATCTCGACGGCCTGCGCGGCGAGACCGACGACGCGGTGGCTGTCGGCTTCGACGCGAAGGTCGCGATCCACCCGAGTCAGGTGCCGGTGATCCGCGCGGCCTACGCACCCGCAGACGACGAAATCGCTTGGGCAAGGCGGGTACTCGACGAGGTGCCGAAGCACCGCGGTGTCTTCGCCTTCGAAGGCCGGATGGTCGACGCCCCCGTGCTCCGGCACGCCGAACAGATCGTGCGACGCGCGCACGCCTGACAACTGATCCACGAGCCAGGAGGTATTGCGGTGCAACCACAGTGGGTGCCCACCGAGCGGGACATCGCCGACGCCAAGGTGACCGATTTCGCACGGTTCGTCGCCGCGCGCACCGGCGTCGCGACGTCGGACTATCACTCGCTGTGGCAGTGGTCGGTGGACGACCTGGCCGGTTTCTGGCGGGCGGTGTGGGAGTACTTCGAGCTCGGCGACATCGACGGCGAGGTGCTGGCGAGCACGGAGATGCCCGGAGCCCGATGGTTTCCGGGCACTCGGCTCAACTATGTCGATCAGATCGTGCGCCAGGCCCGCACCGACCGGCCCGCCATCCTGGCCGTCGGCGAGGACACGCCTACCCGCGAAGTGTCCTGGGTCGAGTTGATCGACGCCACCGCCGCGTTCGCGCGTACCCTGCGCGAACTGGGCGTGCGGCCCGGTGATCGGGTGGTCGGCTACCTGCCGAACATCCCCGAGGCGGTGATCGCGTTCCTGGCGACCGCGAGCCTGGGTGCGGTCTGGAGCGCGTGCGGGCAGGACTACTCGCCGAAGGCCGCCCTCGACCGCCTCGGCCAGCTCGAACCGACCGTGCTCGTGACCGCCGACGGCTACCGATTCGGCGGCAAGGCGCACGACAAGCGCGCCGACATCGCCGCGCTACAAGAGGGTTTCGGCACCCTGCGCGCGACGGTCGCCGTCTCCCGGCTCGGCCTCGAGGTCCCCGGCGCCGTGCCGTGGGCCGAGGCGGTCGACACCGACAATGTCGCGGCGATCATCGAGACCGAGACGGTCGACTTCGATCACCCGCTGTGGATCGTCTTCTCCTCCGGCACCACCGGCCTGCCGAAAGGCATCGTGCACGGCCACGGCGGCGTGCTGCTGGAGCACCTGAAAGCGATTGCGCTGCAATCCGATATCGGGGAAGACGACACATTCTTCTGGTACACCAGCCCGAGCTGGATGATGTGGAACTTCCAGATCGCGGGCCTGCTGATCGGCGCCACGATCGTCTGCTACGACGGCAGCCCGACCTATCCCGCGCCGGACGCGCTGTGGCGGATCGCCGCCGAGACGCGGGCGACCGTGCTCGGCACCAGTCCCGGTTACGTGCTGGCGTGCATCAAGGCGGGCGTCGTCCCGCGCGACGAGCACGATCTCGCGGCGCTGCGCACGGTCGGCATCACCGGATCGGCGCTGCCGCCCTCCTCCGCACTGTGGTTGCGCGACAACGTCGGCGAGCACGTACCGGTCAATTCGATCAGCGGCGGCACCGACGTGGTCTCGGCCTTCATCGGCGGCGTTCGCACGGTGCCGGTCTGGCCCGGCGAGCTGTCGGCGCCCTACCTCGGCGTAGCGCTCGACTCGTTCGACACGGAGGGCAAGCCGGTGCGCGGCGAGGTCGGCGAACTCGTGATCACCGCGCCCATGCCGTCCATGCCGGTGAGTTTCTGGCGCGACCCGGACGGAACGCGTTACCACGACGCCTATTTCGACATGTTCCCCGGCGTCTGGCGGCACGGCGACTGGATCACCGTCACCGACCACGGCAGCATCGTCGTGCACGGCCGTTCGGATTCCACCTTGAACCGGCACGGCATCCGGATGGGCAGCGCCGACATCTACCAGTCCGTCGAGCGGCTGACGGAGATCACCGAGGCGCTGGTGATCGGCGCGGAACAGCCCGACGGCGGCTACTGGATGCCGCTGTTCGTGGTCCTCGCGCCGGGCGCGGAGCTGACCGACGAACTGCGCGAACGCATCAATTCGACCATTCGCACCGAGGTCTCGCCGCGGCACGTGCCTGACGAAATCCTGGTCGCGCCGGGCATCCCGCACACCCGCACCGGCAAGAAGCTCGAGGTGCCGATCAAGAAGCTGTTCCAGGGCGCCGAGGCCGCACGCGTGGTGGAGCGCAGCGCCGTCGACGACCCCGACCTGCTGGACTGGTACGCGAAGATCCGGCCTGCCGAGCGCTGAGGGATACCGCCGGTTCGCTCCGGCCAGGCGCGGGCTCCGATGTGCGGGCGACCGCGGCCGTCAGGCTCGGATCCGTCGAATGGCGCTGCGCCACAACGCCTCCTGCGCACCGGTGAGGGTGCGCAGCAGAGTTCCGCTGTGGCGCAACTGCCCGAGCAGCCGCACCTGGCCGGCCAGCGCCGTACGACGCACCTTGGCATCGACCTTGTCGGGGTGGCCCGCGTCGAAGGGCGGCCGCGGATCGTATTCGATGCCGAGCTGAATGACCTCGGCGCGTTCCCTGCCGAAGATCTCACCGACCAGCCACAGCGCGAGGTCGATGCCCGCCGAGACGCCCGCGGCCGTGGCGATGCGGTCGCCGATCACGAACCGCTCGCCGGGCTTCGGCACCGCTCCGAGCAGACCGAGGGGGCGCTGTGCCGCCCAATGCGTCGTGGCGGGTCTGCCGTCCAGCAGACCCGCCGCGGCGAGCACTAACGCACCCGTGCACACCGAGGTGGTCCATTCGCTGGTCCGGTGCACGGCGCGTACCCAGTCCAGTACCTTCTTGTCCGCGGCGACGGCGGTCGCGGCCGGGCCGCCGGGCACGACGACCAGCCGAGGAGCGGGCGTCTCGTCGAAGGTGTGGGTCACGCCGAGCGCGAGCGCACCGCTGTCCGTGACGACCGGACCGACCTCGTGACCGACGAAGCGGATCTCCGCGCCCGGCGCGAAGCGCAGCACCTCGTACGGGCCGATGGCGTCGAGCGCCGTCATGCCCGGGTACAACACCACCGCGATTTGAAATGCCGACACGGCAACCCCCACTTCTCTCGATGATCCGTCTGCGCGACGGCCCCGGCGCAACGGTAACACCACCGCCTCGAGTCGCGCACATTTAGTGACTATCGATTCTTGACTCAATTTTGATGTCTACCTGGCCTACTGCTCCTGTATGTTTATATCTGTTCGGTGAGCGATTCACGCCGACTGCTGGTGCCCTCGGTGCGGATGATTCGGTCGCCGAGCTCCGAACGGCACGGCGCGGCGCATCCCGCCTCGTCGTCACGCCGAGCCGAACGGCGGACCGTGTGGTCCCGGAGCGGACCAAGCCTCGGGACCACACGGAAACGACCGCCACGACGAGCCCTCGGCGCGGACCCGGCCCGTTCGACGTACCGCGACCTGGGCAAATCACAGTGCGAGCGGAGTCGTTACGATGTCCGGCATGAGTGTCGACAATCGCCGTACGGCGCGAAAGGCAGTCAGCGGCGACTCGGCACCACGGGAGATCAAGCGCAGGCCCAAGAATCGGCGAGCCCAGATCGCCGCGGCGTCCGCCGCCGCCTTCGGCGCGCTCGGCTACCACGGCGTGAGCATGGAGGACATCGCCTCCGGACTCGGGATCAGCTCGGCCGCGCTGTACCGGCACTATCCGAGCAAGTACGCGCTGTTCCGGGAGGAGCTGCTGCGGGTGGGCCGCGCGATGACGGAGTCGGTCGAGCTGCCCGACGACACCGCCGAGCTCACCCCAGAGCAGCGGCTGCACCGGGTGCTCGACGCACTGATCGGCGCGACCATCGAGAACCGTCCGAGCGTCACGCTGGTGCGCTGGGAGGGCCGCTACCTGGAGCCGGAGGATCAGCGGATCCTGGCCGAGCAGCAGGCCACCGTGCTCGACGCACTCGGCACCGAATTGCGCGGACTGCGCCCCGAACTGGACGACAACGACGTCCGGGTGCTGCGCGCCGCGCTGCTCAGCGCCATCACCAGCATCGCCGACCACCACGCCGCGCTGCCCGCGAAATCCCTTGCCCGGCTGCTCGACTCGGCTTGCTCGGCGTTGGCGCGCGCGGAGCTGCCGCCCGCGGCCGCGACCGCGGAACCCGCGACGCCGATCGAGATCCCGGAGTCGTTCAAGCACGAGCTGTTGCTGCACAAGGCGGTCGAGCTCTTCCACGAGCGTGGCTATCCCAACGTGAGCGTCGAGGAGATCGCCAGCGCCGCAGGGCTTTCCGCCGCGTCGGCGGTCTACCGCTTCTATCGCGGCAAGAGCGATCTGCTGGCCGCAGCGTTCCGCAGGGCCGCCGACCGCGTCTCGGCGGCGATCGGTCCGGCCGTCGCCACCTCCGACGGACCGGAAGCCGCGCTCACCGCGCTGATCGAAAACTACGTCGCCGGCTCGTTCGCCGAGCGCGCCCTCACGTTCGTGTATTTCACCGAGTTCCAGCATGTTCCGGCCGAGGAGCGCTCGGTACTGCGCAATATCCAAAGACTGAGCGTCGAGGAATGGGCCAAGCTGCTGCGCGAGGTGCGACCCGAGCTCTCGCCCGCCGAGGCGCGCTTCCTCATCCACGCGGCCTTCGCGCTCGTCATCGATCTCGGCCGCTCGTTCGGCAGCGAACCGCTCGCGGCGCAGGATCGGGTCCGGCTGCTGATGCGGATCGTGTTGTTCGGCCGCCCCGCTCAGGTCTAGGAGCACTCCCCCGGGATGCCGCGTGGGTCTCGCTCGCACCGTTGATGTTACCGAATATTCTGATCCCCATCGTTATGATCGTCCGGCATAACACATGTGTTACCACTAGTTTGTGATCTTTCATTCAGTTTGATTCCGGCATCAGAAAGGCGGCTTTACCGAGCATCCGTTTGGGTTAGCATCGCCGCATGGATGCGCACAAAGGCCGCGCCCCGCGTGAGAGCGCGAGCGGTGAGAACGCCGCGCCAAAGGTGATCCGACGACGGCCGCGAAACCGGCGAGCGCAGATCGCGGCGACCTCCGCCGAAGCCTTCGGCGCACTGGGGTACCACGGCGTCAGCATGGAGGAGATCGCATCCCGGCTCGACATCAGCTCCACCGCGCTGTACCGCCACTACCCGAGCAAATACGCGTTGTTCCGCGAGGAGGCATTGCGACTGAGCGCGCTCTGCGCCGAAGCCGTGCAGCTGCCCGACGACCTGGCCGACGCCCCGGCGAGCCTGCGGCTCGAGCACATTCTCGACACGCTCATCGAGAAGTCCATCGCCAACCGCCGCGGCGCGGCTCTGCTGCGGTGGCAGAGCCGCTACCTCGGGCAGGAGGACTACCGGGTCCTGATCGAGCAGCTGATCGAGGCGTACCGGGTGGTCGGCGGGTTGCTCGCGGAGGCGCGGCCCGAGCAGGCGGGCGCGGACAGCATCGTCCTGGCCACTGCCGCGCTCAGCGTCATCGGCAGCATCTCCGATCACCACGTGTCGATTCCGGTGCGTTCGCTGACCAGGCTGCTGCGCACGGCGTGCCTGGATGTCGTGCGTTCCGACCTGCCGCCGGTCGGCGAGGCGCCGGTCGCCGACGGCGCCACCGAGGTGCCGCTGCGCTTCAAGCACGAGCTGTTGCTGCGGCGCGCCATCGAACTGTTCCACGAACGCGGCTATCCCAACGTGAGCGTCGAGGACATCGCCAATGCCGCGGAACTGCCCGCGTCCTCGGCCGTCTACCGCTTCTACCGGAGCAAGGGCGACATCCTGGCCGCCGCGTTCCGCCGTGCGGCGGACCGGGTTTCGGCCGCCATCGGCCCCGCGATCGCCGCCTCCGCGGGTGACCCCGAGCGCGCCCTGACCCGGCTGATCGAGCTGTACGTCGCCGGTTCCTTCGCCGAGCGGGAACTGACCTTCGTCTACTACGCCGAGATCAGCAACGTGCCGCAGGAGGACCGCACCGTGCTGCGGAACATCCAGCGGCTCAACGTCGAAGAGTGGGCCAAGCTCGTCGTCGGGGTGCGCCCGGAACTGTCCGCCGCCGAGTCGCGGGTGCTGGTGCACGCCGCCTTCGCACTCGTCGTCGACCTCGGCCAGTGGCTGGGCCCCGACAACCCGATCTGCTCGCAGGCGCGGGTGATCCACCTGATGCAGGTCATCCTGTTCGGGCGGCCCGCCGCGACGACTCGGTGATCAGAGACGAAAGACGAAGCGCTACTGCTGCGGCGAGGGGACCAGCGGTGAATTCACCTTGTTCACCAGCCACTTGCCGTCCACCTTCGCCATCCGCATCACCATGGACAGCTGACCCGGCGCGGGCTTGCCCTGGGTGCCGACACTGGTGATGGTCTGGCCGATCACCACGATCGCCTCCGCGGAGGTCTCGTCACCGCTCTTCACCGCGCACTGCACGTCGTTGGTCTTGGAAACCACCTCACCCTGGGTCAGCACCTCTTTCAGCTCGCGGCTGGTGTCGTCGAACTGCTTCTTCCAGTCGCCCGTCGCGCCGTCGAGCACCGCGGCGAAATAGGCGTCGAGGTTCTTGGCGTCGTAGTTCGCGAGCACCGGCGCGTACGCGCAGGCGGCCGCCTTGGCCTCCTCATGGGCTTCCAGCAGCGCCTCGTTGTTCCGGTTCTGTACGAAGAACCAGCCGGTCGAAGCGACCGCGGCGCCCAGCAGCACGGCCACCGCGGCACGTGCCGCAACGACGCCATTGGCGCCGCCTGGAATGCGCAGACGATCGCGCCAACTTGTCTCCGCCGCAGCTGGTTTCGCGTCCACCGTGGCGCCTGCGGCGGTGGAATCCGCCGCTTTCACCTCGCCGTCCGCCACAGCTGGTTTCGCATCGGTGGACACCACTGCCTTCACCTCGCCCTCCGACGCAGCCGGTTTCGCGGCGGCGACGGCGGACATATCCAAGGACGCAGCCGGTTTCGCATCGCTCTGCGCCGCAGCAGCTTTCACATCCGCAGCCGTCTCATCGGCTGCCTTCGCCGTGTTGTCCCCCGCGACGGACGCGGCGCCGCTATCGACATCGTTGTCACTCATGGCATTTCCTTCCTATCGCCCGGGAACGGGACGGGACAATTCGTTGCCGGTCACGCCAGGCGGCGGGCCGGACCCGTTGTCGGGCACATTGGGCCGCGGCGCGTTCGCCGAACCGCGCACCTGGAGTGCCGGGTTGTTCGTGACGCAGTAGTTGTAGAGCCGCACCCTGGTGTCGGTGGTGGCCAGCGTCGGGACGACGGGGATGGTCTCGTAGTCGCAGGTCGGCCGCGGCCACGGGTCTACGAGGGTGTGGAAGGCGCCGTCGTGCGCGGGGATGCCGATCGCCTCGGTGCCTTCGCGCAGCGCGGGGAACAGCGCCGCGATGGCGGGCTGGCGCAGCTTCGCTGATTTGGTGATGGCCACGAAGTTCGTCACCAGATTGGTCACGGGGTCCTCGGTCTCGGTGACGAAGCCGCCCAGCGTCGCCAGCTGACCCGGTGCGAGGTCGAGGAAGCGCCTGACCTCCTGATCGGCGGCGGTCAGCTGCTCGAACAGCGCGCCCGCGCCGGTGGTCAGTGTCGTCAGATCGGGCTGGGCGTGCGAGGTGGTCTCCGCGATGATCTCGAGGTTCTCGATCAACTGCCTGGTCTGCGGCAGCAGATCGGTGAGGCCCGCCATGGCCCTGCTGATGCCGGAGATCATGTTGCGCAACCGATCCGGGCCGCCCGCGAGCGCCTTGTCCAGCTCGTCGATGATGACGGTGAGCCGCTGCGGGTTCATGCCGCCGATCATGCCGCTCACGTTCGCGAGCACGGACTGCACCGAGACCGGGGCCTTGGTCTGGGACATCGCCACCACATCGCCATCGGCGAGGTACGGGCCGGTGTCGGAGTCGGGCCGGAAATCCAAGTATTGCTCCCCCGCCGCGGACAGGCGACCGACGGCGACGGTACCGCCCACGGGAATGCGTGCTGCGGAATGGATTTCGGCGACGGCCGCGATCCCGATGTCGGCGACCCTCACCTCGCGCACCCGCCCGACCCTGGTGCCGCGGAAGGTGACGTCGTTGTTGGCCAGCAATCCGCCCGAGGTCTGCAATTCCACGGTGACGAGGTAGGTGTTCGGCAGCGGGTTGAAGCGCAGCACCTGCGCGCCCAGATACGCCGAGCCGAGGATCAGCACGAGCACGAGGCCGATGTTGGCGACCGCGATCCGCTTGCGGACCAGGTAATTCCAGAGTGGGATGTTCATCGGCCGCCCTCCGTGCGCGGCGGGCTGGTCAGCCTGCCGATCACCTTCTCGATGACCTGCGCGAGGCTGCCGATGAAGGCGGGCACGTCACCGACCTCCGGCCAACGGCTGCCCCGCGGATCGGTCAGCGCGCCCACGCTCAGGTAGGAAACCGTCGCCGCGACCGACAGATTCGGACCGTCGAAGGAGGCCATGATCGACGGGTACAGCTGATCGAAGCGCTCCAACGCTTGGCCGAGTTCGTCGCCCATCTGGGTGAATCCGGACATCAGGCGCTGGATGCTGTCGAACAGGCTCACGAACTCGGGGCCGGTGGTCTCGGTGAAATCGCCGAGCGCGGACATGGTCACCGACACCTTGCCGATCAATGCCGAGATGTCCCTGTTGTTCTCGGCGAACAGGCCGAGCAGCGCGGGGAAGGTGTCGGCGGCCTCGCCGAGTTCGGCTTTGCGCGCGGCCAATTCGCCGGTGAGCACGTTGACGCCGGACAGCACGCTGTCGATGTCCGCGGTCCTGCGGTTGAGCGCCTCGATGGCGCTGCTCAATTCGGTCAGCAGATGCGCGAGCTGCGGTGCTCGCCCGACGAACATCGAATTCATCTCGGAGGTGATCTTGGCGGCCTGATTGAGGCCGCCGCCGTTGAGCAGCATGGAGATCGAGACCATCAACTGCTCCACCGAGGCGCCCGCCGAGGTGTGCTCGGCGCCGATGGTGTCACCTGGCCGCAGCATCTGCGCGCCGTCCTGCGCGGCGGGCAGCGTCATGGCGACGAAGATGTCGCCGAGCGGGGTGGCCTGCCGCAGCTCCGCGGTGGTACCGCGGGGCAGCCGGATGTCCTCGCGGATCTCCATTTCCACGTCGGCGATGAAGTTCGTTGTGCTGATGCCGGTGACAACGCCGATGTCGGTGCCGCCGATCTTCACGTGCGCGCGATCGGGCAGATTGAGCGCGTCGCGGAACGCGGCGTGGATCTTGTAGCCGGGTGCGCCGATGCCCGGCTGGGGCAGCGGGACGTTGTCCACGGTCACCGCGCATCCGGTCGCCGTGCCGATGCTCGCGGCCACCAGCCCGGCCGCGAGGGTGCGTCGCAGCACCGCCTTCGTCCTCATTTCGCGATCCCCAGCAGTGCGGCGGTGAGACCGAAATCCGGTCCCATGTCCTGAATCTTCCCGGTCCGGCAACCGTCGAGCCGCAGCTGAATCCGCTCGCAGAACAGCGCGAGCGCCTCGCCGTCCAGCACGATCTTGTCCAGCAGGCCGTGCAGTCGTACGGCGCCGTGCTCGCGGCTCATCGAGTTGGTGATGTTCTGGAAGAACAGCGGTGTGACGTCGACGATTTCGGTGAGCTGACGCGCGTTGACGCGCATCTGCTCGGTGATCGCCACGAAGCGGGTCAGCGCGCCCGCCAGCTGATCCCGATTCTGGCCGACCACCGTCGCGGTGTTGTTCACGAAATCGTTGAGCTGGGTGAGCACCGCGTGCAGGCCGGGCGACTGCTCGCCCATCAGCTGCACCAATTCGGTGAGCCTGCCGCTGAAGTCGCGCACCGTCTGGTCGTTGGACGCGATCACCTGGGTGATCTCGTTCAGCTTGATGATGGTGTTGGCGATCTGGTCCCCGTTGGCGAAGGTCACCTCGAAGGCCGAGGAGAGCGCGTCCAGCGTCTCCCGCAGCCGGTCGCCGTTGCCGTCGAGCAGCGGGAACAGTACCCGGCTTGCCATCGGCCCGTTCTCGCTGTCGCCCTTCAACGCCGCGCCCAGCTGGTCGAAATTCTCCAGGATCCGGTCCAATTCGACCGGCGTCCTGGTGCGGGCGAGCGGGATGTGCGCACCGTCGGCGAGCGTCGGTCCGTCACCGGTGTAGGCGGGGGCCAGCTCCACGTGCCGATTCGTGATCAGCTGCGGCGAGACCAGCGCCGCGATGGCGTCGGCGGGCACCTTCACGCTCTTGTCGATGGACATGGTGACCTCGACGTAGCTGCCGCGCGCGGTGACCGTGTCGACCCGGCCGACCGGAACGCCGAGGACGGCCACCTCGTTGCCCGCGTAGAGCCCGGCGACGTTCTCGAAATCGGCGCTGATCCGCAGATGTTCGCCGAGATACTGGTCGGGCAGCGAACTCACGCTCTCGGGCAGCAGCGAACAGCCGCTGCCCACGGCCGCGGCGACGCACACCGAGACCAGTTTCAAGACCGCACGAATCCTCATCAGTTGCACCCCGGTACCGCTTGTGCGAAACAAAGCCAGTTGTCCGGGAAGATCCACGGCGCCCAGACCTCGCCGTACGGCCCGTTGCCGAGCGCGTTGTTGAACTGCCGCATGGCGACCGGCATGATCTCGTACAGCCGGTCCAGGTTCTCCCGGTTCTTCTCCAGACCCTCGGTCATGGTGTTCAGGTTCTGGATGAGCGGGCCGAGCTGGTCGTTGTTCTCGACGCCCATCTCCTGCAACAGGGCCGACAGCGCCGCGACGTTGTCGAGCAGTTGCCGCAGCAGGTCCTGCCGCAACGCCACCGCGTTGCCGATCGCCTCGCCGCGGGTGAGCAGCAGCAGCACGCTGTTCTGGTTGTCCGCGACCAGCTGCGACACCTGATCCATGCTCTTCAGCAGCGTGTCGACCTCGTCGCGACGATCGTTGATCACCTTGGCCAGCGCGCCGATGCTGTCCAGCGCGGCGACGGTCAGCTGCGGCGAGTCGCCCATCTGCTGGTCGAGCACGTCCAGCGCCTGGCGCAGCTTGCCTGGGTCGATGCGCTCGATCCGTTCGAAGGACGACTTGTACTGCGGGTCCTGGATCACCTTGCCGAGGTTGTACGGCACCGAAGTGTTCGACAGCCGGATGACATTGTCCGGCAGGCCCTTTCCATCCCCGGGTGTGAGCTCGACGTGCAGCCTGCCCAGGATCGTCGACATCTTGATGGCTGCCCGCGCGTTCGGCCCGAGCCGCAGGTCGCGGCGCACCCGCAGATCCACCACCACCTTGTCGCCCGCCAGCCGGACCGCGCGGACCTGGCCGACCTCGATGCCGGAGACGTCGACAGTCGCCCCCGGCCGCAGCCCCGCCGCCTGGGCGAACTCGGCCTTGATCGTCTTGTCCGCCAGCCGCGCCTCGGACACCACGCTCGAACCGACCAGCAGCAACGCCACGAAGCCCGCCGCGATCACGCCGAGCCAGAGGTAGCGGTTCTTCGAATACCTCGGCAACCGAATCCGCGTCATCACCGGCACACCTCCGACTGAGAATTACCGCCGACCTGCGAGAACAGCCCCGGCGGGAGCAGCACGCCCCACAGCGAGACGTCCAACCGGCAGATGTAGGCGTTGCCGTACGTGCCGTAGCTGGTGAAGCGAGCCAGCGCGTTGAGCAAGTTGGGGAACTGCACTGCGGCCTTGTCCAGCGCGGCGCCGTTGAGCAGCAGCATGGCGATGCCGGTGGTCGCGTCGTACTGCGCCCTGGCCAGGTCGGGCTGCACCTGAACGATCAGCGAGACCAGCGAATCGGTGGACTCGGCCACCAGATCGACGGACTGCTTCAGCGACTCGCCTTCCGCGTAGAGCGCCTCGACCAGGGCCCTCGACTGGACGATGAGGGTCTCCAATTCGCTCGAGCGGTGCGCCAATCCGCTGATCACGCTGCTCAGGTTGGTGATCACGTCGCCGAGGATGCGGTCGCGCTGGCCGAAGGTGCCTGCCAGATCGGCGGCCTGGGTGATCAGCGTGCTCAGCGAGACGCCGTCGCCCTGCAACGCCTGAATCAGCGTCTCCGACAGCGAGTTCACCTGATCGGGCTGCAACACGCTGAACAGCGGCTCGAAACCGGAGAGCAGCGCCGAGACGTCGAAGGACGGCTCGGTGTTCGCCAACGAGATGTGACCGCCCGGACGCAGCGGGTCGCCCTCCTCCTTGCCCGGTACGAGCGCGATATAGCGCTGGCCGATGAGATTCTGATATCGCACAAGGGCTTTGGTCGTTGTGGTCAGCCGCTGCCTGTCCTGGATGCGGAAATCGATGACGGCCTTGTAGTCGTCGTCGAAATCGATCCGATCGACCCGGCCGACCCGCACGCCCGCCATGCGGACGTCGTCGCCGACCCGCACGCCCATCACGTCGGAGAAAGTCGCGGAGTAGGTGTGCGTGTCGCCGGGCACCGAGCGCTGCAAGGTCGACCAGATCGTGTAGGTCAGCGCGATGGCAAGCACCGCGAAAAGACTGAAGCCCGCGAGGGCCTTTCCGGATTTCATCTCAGTTGCCCCCTTCCGCCGGTGCGGTGTCGTACACGGTCACCGTCCCGCCTGCCAGCAGCGGCGTCAGCAGCAGGAGCTGCGCGGCGGTCGGTTGCCCACCGACGATCGCGGCGACACCGGCGTGCCCGCGTCCGCCTGCGATCGGACGCGCCGCCGGGGTGGCCACACCGGGGGCGGTGATTCCTGGAATGGCGGGCAGGCCCGGGATCGCGGGCAAACCCGGAATGCCCGGGATGGCGGGCGCCGCTTGGAGTCCCGGCAGCGTGAGCGTCGGCTGGGGACCGGCGGCATCCAACCAGCGCGGTTGCAGCCGATCCGGAAACTCCTGGTCCGGTGCGACTTCCGGCACCGTCGGGCCACCGCAGCGAGGACCGGTGAGCGAACCGTAGGCCGGGCAGTCCTCGGCCGTGTACTGCTGGAAGGGCGTGAAGGTGACGTCCATCTTCCACACCATCTGGCGGCTCGGCCCGAAGTGGAACACCGTGGCCAGCCTCTCCAGCGACGCGTTGAGGTTGCGCGCGGTGTCCGGGATGGCCTGTGTGTCCTGCGCCAGGCTGCCGAACAGCTGGTCTAGTCCGGGGACGAGGTCCTTTGCCGCATCGGGGTTTCGAGCGAACAGCGAGTTGACGGAGTCGATGGTGTTGCTCGCGTTGGCGAGCAGCGCGACGAGGTTGTCGCGGCGCTCGGTGAAGGTGCGGGCCGCCGTCACCGACTCGGCCAGCACGCCGACCAGATCCGGTGCCGACTTGCTCAGTTCCGTGGTCGCCCGGCCGAGATCACCGAGCAGTTCACCGACACCGGGGACGGTGCGCATCTGGGTGACCCAGAGGTCGAGCCGCTCGATCGTCGAACCCGGCACGCGCGCACTGGGATCGAGCGCCGCCGCAAGCGTCGCCAGCACCCGGCCGAGCTTTTCGGGCTGGATGTTGTCGAGCACGTCGCGCAGCACGGTCAGAGTGGTCTGCAACTGCATGGTCGAGGTGCTGGTGTCCTCCGGAATCACCGCTCCGGCGACGAGTTTCGCGCCCGCCGAGCCGTTGTCCACCAGCTCGATCGCGGTGACGCCGAACAGATTGTTCGGCACCACCCTCGCCGTGACGGCCGCCGGAATCGTCGGCGCGACGGCGGGCTTCAGGTGAATCTCGGCGCGCTGCCGTTCTCCCTTGGCGACCACCTCGACACCCGCGACGGTGCCGACCACCATGCCGCGGAACTTCACGTCGGCACGTTCGGGCAGACCGTCGCCGGTGCTGGTCAGCTCGGCGGTCACCCGGACCTTGTCTTCGAAATAGCCGTTGTAGCGCAGCATCAGCAGGCCGAGCAGCAGCGCGGTGGCCGTCACCATTGCCAGGCCGGCCAGGGAGAGCTGACGCGCGGTCGGCCCGCGGCCACTGGGATCGAGAAGCATGCCCGCCCCTATCCCGAGATCCGGAAACCGGGGTCGATGCCCCAGATAGCCAGCGTCAGAACCAGATTCGCGAAGACCATCACGACGATCACCATCTTGATGGCCTGTCCGGCAGCGACGCCGACACCCTCCGGCCCGCCCGAGGCGACATAGCCGTAGTAGCACTGGATGAACGTCGCGAGCAGCACGAAGACCACGACCTTGAGCAGCGAGAAGAAGACATCGGTCCCGATGAGGAATTGGAAGAAGTAGTGGTCGTAGGTGCCCGCGGAGGTGCCGCCGAGGAAGAGCACCGAGAGCTTGGTGGCCAGGTACGCCGTGGCCAGACCCACTGTGTACAGCGGGATGATGGTCAGCGTCGCGGCGATCATCCTGGTGCTCACCAGGTACGGAAGAGGGCGGATGGCAATGGATTCCAGCGCGTCGATCTCCTCGGAGATCCGCATGGAACCCAATTGCGCGGTGAACCGGCACCCGGCCTGGATGGCGAACGCCAGCGTCGCCAGGATCGGCGCCAGCTCGCGCGTGGTGGCGAAGCCGGAGATCGCACCGGTCAGCGGGCCCATGGTGAGCAGGTTCAGCGCGGTGAACGACTCCATGCCGACGGTGATGCCGCCGAACGCGCAGAGGATGATCACCACGCCGACGGTGCCGCCGCCGACGACCAGCGAGCCGTTGCCCCATCCGACGTCGGCCGTCAGTCGCAGCACTTCCTTGCGATAGTGCTTGAGCACGAAGGGAATCGCGGCCAGCGCCTCGAAGAACGTGATGGCCTGGTGGCCGAGCCGCTGATTCGCCCGATAGGGCACGGCGGCGACGGTACCGACCGCCCGGAATGGTCTCAGGGCGGGCGGGGTGTACTTCGTGCCCACCTCAGATCACCTTCGTCGGGAACAGCGTGTTGTACAGCTGGGTGAGAATGATGTTGGTGGCGAAGAGCATCAGCGCCGAGGTGACGACCGCCGAGTTCACCGCGTTCGCCACGCCGCCGGGGCCGCCCTTGGCGTGCAGCCCGATGTCACAGGCGATGATCGCGGTGAGCGCGCCGAAGATGGCCGCCTTCACCAGCGCGACGATGAGGTCGTTGGCCACCGCGAAGGACGCGAACGAGCCGATGAACGAACCCGGAGTCCCGGACTGGGCGTAGACGTTGAACATGTAGGCCGTCGCGAAGCCGACGAACACGATGAACCCGCACAGCAGCATGCTCACCAGGACCGCGGCCACCAGGCGTGGCGCGACAAGGCGGCGCACCGGATTCACGCCCATCACCATCATGGCGTCGATCTCCTCGCGGATCGTGCGCGAGCCGAGGTCTGCGCAGATCGCCGAGCCGACCGCGCCCGCGATCATCAGCGAGGTGACCAGCGGCGCACCCTGGCGGATGATGCCGAGTCCGGCGACCGCGCCGATGAACGTCGTCGCGCCGACCTGGTTGACCAGCGCGCCCACCTGAAGGGAGACCACGACGGCGATCGGAATCGCGACCAGCACGGTCGGCGCCGCGGAGACGCTCGACATGAACGCGCACTGCCTGATGAATTCGTGATACGGGAAACGCCGGGCGGCGATCGCCCGGAACAGTTCGATCACCGCGTCGCGGCCCAGCATCACTTGCCTGCCAAGGGTTTCCAGCGATCGCTGCGGATGACGCCGCCACAGACCCTTCAGATCGTCGACGGCTCGCTCCAGGTCGGTGCGCTCCGGAGGCTGCTCCGGTTCGATCCGACCCGGAGGTCGTTCGATGGTTGTCACGCTGCCCGAGTCCTTTCTCGGCCTTCTTCTCGCTCACTTCGCCGACCGGTAACGGTGACCCCCTCGAGGGCGCGGAGCGTGTGAAGTGTCGCACAGCCCGGGCGCGCGACACAAGTCACATGTGAATAGGAATTCTCGACACAACTAGATCGATGTGTCTCATAGTGGAGGGTGGCCCGAACCATTGAACGAGCAGTCGACCTGCAAATATACCGAGCTCATCGGCGCCTATCGCACCTATATCAGACACTTCCAACTCGAACAAGTTTCCACGAAGTCACATATTTCCCGGGCACCTGTCCGCGCACCGACCGGTCAGGCCGGTTCGCTGAGGAAGTGCTGCAACGCCACCAATCCGTAGCCGAGCGCTGCGACGCCGGCCACGACGGCGCTCAGCACGGCGAGCCACAGCCCGTAACGCAGGATCGGATTGACTTTCATTCGCCCACCGAGGATCTTGACGCCGATCACCACGATGTCGATGAGCCACACCAGGATCATCATCAGGTCATGCACACATTCGAGAAGGTGAGCACCGGCCAGCACACGATCGACCCGAGGAACGAGATGACCACGTCGATGCCGTGCATATCGCGTAGATGACTCGTATGGGTCAGCGTCCAGACGACTCCCACGAGCCCGTAGGGGATTCCGAGAATGATCAGAGTTCCGAGGAACTCGGAGACCTTCATCTCGTAGCTGAATAGTCGATCCAGCTTCTTGAGCATGTACGTCGCATCCTTTCCTGCACCGGCCGAACCCGCTGACGGCACCCGCGCAGAGCGAAGGAGATCGCGACGTCGCGGGGGCGCCCAACCGTGTACATCCGGTCCGGCATGACCCGTATGTTACGCACGATTCACAGGATTGCGGAAGCATTTTGGACAGATTCCCAGGAACTTGCTCTGGGAGTAGTCCCATGAAGCACCGATTGACGGACCGGTGATGCGCGAATAAGTTATCGAGCGTTCTCATGAGCGACGGCGATGGCCTCGCCCGGCAGACAGGGGAGGCGCAGGTGCTCGACACAAGCAACGTACTGCGGCGCCACCTCGGCGATCGACGCTTCGCCCTGACGCTGCCGCGCGCCGTCGCACTCCAGGTGCTGCACCCGGCGATCGCCGCCGCGCTCCGCGACCACGCGCCGAACCGGCTCTGGGAGCACAAGCGGCGCACCGTGGGCGGGATGATCAACATCGCCTACAGCGACCGAGATCTGCGCTCGGTCATCCGCTTCGGACACGAGCACGTCAAGGGCGCCGATGCCCTCGGCCGTCGCTATCACGCCCTCCATCCCGAGCTCTTCTTCTTCCAGCACGCCACCTACGTCGACACGCTCATGACGAGCATCGACACCTTCTCCGGCGGGCTGACGCCCGCGCGGCGCGAGCAGCTCTACGCGGAGTGCCACGCATGGTATGGCCGCTACGGCATCTCGGACCGGCACGCGCCGGCCACCTGGACCGAGTTCACCCGGTATTTCGCCGACGCGTGCGCGGCCCTGCCGCCGCCGGGAGCCGACACGCTGGCGCTGCGCGATCAGGTGCTGCGCCCCGACGCGTGGACGCCGCGCAGGCTGCCCGGCTTCGCCGTTCGCGCGCTGCTGCACGAGCGCGCCAGAGAACTACTCGACGCGCCGCTTCGCCCCGGCGACGCGGCCGCCTTCGCGGTCTACGCCCGCGCGGTCCGGATCGGCTCCGCACTGCGCCCGCCGCGGCTGCGGTATGCCCGTCAGGCTCGCAATCCCCTCTAGAACCCCGCCACACTTTTCTAGATGGATACCGAAGGAAACAGGGGAAAACCAGGACATCAGCTGCACTTGCCATGCAGAATTATCGGTAACATAATCGACGGAGGGGTGATCTCGCCCCGGAGCAGGAGACGTTCGATGACGAGCAACCCGGTCGCGGTGACGACTCTCGGTTCCTCGTTTCCCCCTGCCCGGCCGCCCGCGCACAGCGCGCCACGGTGGCAGCGGATCTCGCCGCAGGCGAGCGCGGGCGCACCGGCTCCGCATCGACCTCCGGGAGGTCGAACGATGAAAGCACTCAACAGGATTCTCAGCGTGGAGATGACAGTTTTCGAGTTCCTCGGCTGGCTGTTCCTCGCCGGATTCCTGTTCGGCGCCGGGCAATTCACGGTGGCGCTGCTCGCGCGCCTGGCCCGGCCCCTCAGGAAGACAACGGAAGGACTCCCATGACCGCGGTCGCTCAGCCCTCCTACGAGAACGAACCGGCGCCACTGACCAAGGAGCAGACGCGCATCCCCATCAGCTCCGCGCACCGCCCGATCACCAAGCGGCCGATCAAACTGTCCGACGCCCTGGACTTCTGGTCCTTCGCGGGCGCCGCGGCCAACGTCGCGATGCAAATGGCCAGGCCCGGTGTCGGTTACGGCGTCGCGGAGAGCAAGGTGGAAAGCGGCGCGCTCATGAAGCACCCGTGGAAGCGGGCCCGCACCACCACCCAGTATCTGGCGGTGGCCATCCTCGGCACCGACGAGGAGCGCATGGCCTACCGCGAGGCGGTGAACGCGGTGCACCGCCACGTGCGGTCCGAGCCAGGCGCCGCGGTGAAGTACAACGCCTTCGACCGCAATCTCCAATTGTGGGTCGCCGCATGCCTGTACATCGGTTTCGAGGACACCTACCAGCTGCTGCAAGGCAGGATGAACGACGAGCAGGCCGAGGCCTTCTACGCCTCGTCCTCGACGCTCGGCACCACGTTGCAGGTCACCGAGGACATGTGGCCCAAGACGCGCGCCGAGTTCGACGTCTACTGGAACGAGGCGTGCCACCAAGCCGTCCTCGACGACTACGTGCGCTCCTACATCGACGATCTACTGAACCTGCGCATGATCCACTGGTATCTGCGGCTGCCGTTCCGGAACTTGTTGAAGTTCTTGACGATCGGCTTCCTCGCGCCGTATTTCCGCGACCAGATGCGGCTGGAGTGGACCGCGGCCGATCAGCGCCGCTTCGAGCACCTGTTCGTATTCGTCGGGTTCGTCAACCGGTTCATTCCCCGGTTCCTGCGGCACGGCGGCAGCCTCGCGCTGATGGCCGACCTGCGCCGCAGGATCCGCACAGAGAAGAACCTCGTCTGAGGTGCCTGCGTGCGCACCGTCGACATCGAGCGGACCATTCCGGCGCCGGTCGCCGACGTCTTCGAATGGCTCACCGACGCAACGAATTACCGCCGGATCTCGCTGGTCCGGCGGGTCACCCTGGTGCGCCCCGGCGATGTGCACTGCCACGGCCGCGGCGCTGTCCGGGTGGTCGTCACGCCGCTGCTGCGATTGACCGAGGAGATCGTCGAGTACCGCCCGCCGACGCTGATGCGGTACCGGATCACCAGGTCCACGCCGCCGCTGCGGCACGACGAGGGGTTCATGGCATTCCGTTCGGTGCCCGAAGGCACCCGGGTGCGGTGGTTTTCGCGGTTCGAGGTGGCTTCGCCGATCCTGGCCGGGCTGTGCACGCTCGCCATGGTTCCCGTGGTGGCCGGTGGGTTCCAGAAGACGCTGAACTGCGCGGAGCGCGAGCTGCTCGGACTCCGTTGAGCCAGTGTCACGGGCACAGCGCGTGTTCCAGCATGCCGATCAGGTCGGGTTCGGTCTCGGGCGCCTTCGTCATCGCGACGGTGACCGCGCGGCCGTCGACGGTCGCGCCGGACAGCGTGTAATAGCCGTGAATTGCGCCGTTGTGCCCGACGTACTCCGCGCCGCACGACAGTCGCATCGAGCCGAGCCCTAGGCCGTAGACCATTCCGGACTCCGGATCGATGGGCACCCCGGCGCGAATCTGCTCGAGCTCGGCGGCGGCCAGCACCCGACCCGCCAGCAGCGCGCCGTAGAAGTGATTCAGATCCGCGCCCGAGGACACCAGTGCGCCCGCCGCCCACGGGATGGACGGTTCGATGCGCGAGACGTCCGTGACGACACCGTCCGAAGTGGCGTAGCCCGCCGGGTGCGGCCCGCGGATATCGCGTTCGCCGGGGGCGGGCAGGTAGGTGTCGGCGATCGGCTCGTCGAGACGGACCTTCCCCTCCGCGACCAGTTGCAGCACCAGCGCGCTGGTGAACGACTTGGTGACACTGCCGACACGGGTGCGCTGCGGAGGTTGCGCGGGAATCGGCGCGGAGGTTCGGAGGTCGGCCACTCCAGCGGTGCGGACCTCGGTCGCACCGTTCTCGGTGACCGTGGCGATCGCCCCCGTGACGCCCGCCCCGACCGCCCTATCGATGTCCTCCTGCACGGCGTGCAGCCGAGCATCCGAGACACCCCTGCGACCCGGTCTCGGTGTCGTTCGCGCAGCCCGCGGCGAGCAGGGCCACCGCGGAAACGGCCGCGAGGATCGGTGTCAGGCGCATACCTCGACGGTAGGCAGGGAGGGGTTCCCGCACATCCGGGACGACCCCGATATTCCCCCGAGCCGGGGGCGGTTTTCGTGCCTGACTGCCGACTCCGCGGGTGTATGAAGTGACCCATCGCCCGGTGGGCCTTCCGCATGTGCGACGGCGGAGGCTCCCCGACCAACCCCGGCTATCGCACTCGCTGGAGAGCGAACGGACCCAACGACACTGTTACGTGCCTTCATCCCAGCGGAGGGCCGAGGGGTTCCAGGTCCCGATCGCCATGGTGCCGTCCAGGATTGGGTTCATGCACTGCCCGAGGAAGTCCAGCGCGGCATCCAGGTGGTGCAGTTCCGCCGGGAGTCGGCTGATCTTCACCGCGATGTCGCGGTAGGAAGCCTTCCAACGCGGGCCGGGCGAATGGATCGCGGTGGGCAGTTCCAGCGCGGGCCGGTGCTGTCGTTGGTGTTGCAGGGCGAGCTGGATCGAAGTGGCGTCGAAGCTGGAGGTGCCGATGATCAGCAGCAGGTCGGCCAGATCGCGCCATCTCGTCGAGGGCTGACGCTCTTCGCCGTGGTACTCGTACATGGCGGCGAGTTTGTCGGCGATCTGGTCGACCAGCGGGTAGCAGGCGAATTCCGGCGGCGGCAGGACGTCGGGGATCTCGATGGTCGGCGTCGGAGCGATCCGGTCGATCCGACCGATGAGCTGCTTGCCCGCGGTCAGATCGATGGGGAAGTGCTGGAGCTCTGTCGTGCCGAGGCGAGGCGTTGCCTGGAGTTGCCACACCGAGGTGCCGCCCTCGTTCACGTTCTGCTTCTTGACCTTCAGGTCGAAGGTCAGCCGGTCCAGCGGACTGGGTGCGACTACGAGGTCGCGGAGTTCGCCGAATGCCTGGTCCAGATCGGCTTTCAGGTGCAATAAGTCGACGTCCTGACTGTGACGGGCGCCTGGAATACGAACCAGCAGCGATGTTCCGCCTTTGAGGATCCAGGGCGCGGCGGGATCGGCGAACACTCTGGCCAGCATCCGCTGCATGTAGAACTCGCGCCGCAACTCCTCGGTGGGACGCTTGATACTGCGTGCCCGCTCACTGATCCGCTGATTGATCGCGGCTTGAAACCCCCGGTCGCTCGGGTACTTCCGTGTCACCGTCATCCCCGCCCCCGCCCTCGTCGTTGTTGCGCTCGGCTCGAACCGACCGAGCAATCGTCTCCAGTAGCGCACGGACGACGGACTCGTTGTCCGCTGTCCACCTGTTGTGCGCGACGACATTACCGAGGGCGGCCGACATACGGCTCGCGTCGACCGCAGAGCCGCGTAGGGCGGTGAGCAACGCCTCGGCGAGGGCGGGATCATCGAGCCGACGCTCGAGCTCATTCAGAGCGAACTTGAACGGTCGACGCTCGAAGAACTTGGATTGCATGGCAATTGGCCGATTTGTCTCGGGGTTGACAAGCACCCAGTCCACGCCGCGGTCGCTTCGCGTCAGGGCCTTGGCTGATTCGGGGACGCCCGCTTGACCGATGAAGTTGCGGACGAGCTCGTCCCCAGCGCCGATCGGCATGCCGTAGTAGTGGGCGTACGGGCGCAGCGCGGCGGCGAGTTCGTCACGGGTGGTGTCTTCGGTGAGGATGGCGTCGCGGACGATCGAGGCCAGATGCCCGCCGTCGGTTCGTGCTGCGGCGAGATCCACGGTGGTGCGCAATGGTCGGGTCACCGGTAGGCCGGCCACCAAGTGCCAGTCTTCGTGCCCCAGTTCCCGGACATGGAACTTCACATCCGGGCTGCGGGTACTCCGCCGCTTCGGCACGGTGAATTCGTGAAAGTCGGCGTCGATGTCGCCGAGGTCCTGCAAGCGTGCCGCCGAACGGTGGGACACCACCCCTACAGGCACCGCATCGGCCAAGCGGTCGGCGGCCAGCCGCTTGGGTTCCAGTGCCAGCCACTCAGCCCGAATGGGGTCCTGCGGAGCCTCTGGCGCGCCGGTCAGCCGATACACCCCTTGCCGGAGCCGGGTGATCAGTTCCGCATCAGCGAGACGCTTGAGCTGCTGAGCACTGAAGCCCAGGTCACCAGCCTGCATGGAGGTGAACAGACCCCACTGCGACCCAGCTAGGTCAGCCAGATCTAGGAGTCGTTCCTCCCTGCTCATACATCGAAAATAGCATACGACTCGGCGCTTCTATACGTCTCTGCCTATAAATGACAACTGCTATGATATTTTTGACGATAGTGGCAATAGTATCGACAGATCCGCTATGCCCCGCTCGCCAGGTCGATCGCGGTGTCGATGTGACACCGCGCCGCGCAGCAGCCCGGCAAATAGGTGTCGATCGGCTAGTCGCGACGGACCAACGACCGCGGTTGGAGTTGAACCATCACCCACTGGTCGATCAGCACTCGCAGCTCGGCGCGGCGCGCATCGATGTGAACGCACACGGATAGGTCGATGATTCGCGTGCGATGAGGTTCTGCCAGCGCATGCGCCCAGTGCAAGACAAGATGATCACCCGGTCGATGTCCGGTCGCACCGCGAAACGCCGTGGACAGTTCCCGCCACAGTGGAAGCGTTGGCCGGTCGCCCTACCCGGCAGCTCGAACGCAGTTCCCCGACACGGTCATTCGCCGAGGACCGTCGAGACGCGTGCCAGCGCAGCCAGATACTGCTTGCAGCGCGGCCCGTGGTCCGCGTGTCTGGCCAGCAGTGCCGTCCAGTCATTGTCGCGAATAGCGTCGGCTGGCGATGTCGACGCCGGGCGCAGCAGCGGGAACGGGCGTCTGAACGTGGCGCTCTTGTGACTGCCGTGCTCCCTCGGTCCTGTGGGCATCGCACCGCGAGTGTACGGGCGAGGCTCGAAGCTCGGAGTGCGGTAGCGTTTCGGGCGGTCGGATGGCTGTGAGGGGAGTGGAGCAGATTGGTCTCGTGGCGGGATACCGCGTCGGAGGCGGCTCAGGGCGATCTCGACGGGCTGCTGGATACGGCGTTGACCATGGCGGAGCAGCGGCTGTCGGAGCGGGGCGAGTTCTATCCGTTTGCCCTGGTGGTGAACCGTTCGGGTGGGACCGAGATCGTCGCGGCAGGGACGGGGTCTGCACGCCATGCGCAGGAGCTCAACGTGCGGGCGGTGGTTGGGATGCGTGCGGAGATCCGTGCGGCGGCTTTGGTCGTGGACGTCCGGTTGCCCGGAACTGGAGGTGACGGGATCGAGGTGCATCTCGAACACGCCGAAGGAACCGCATTGAGCGTGTTGGAGCAGTATCGGGTCGAGCACGGTGAGGTAATTGCCGTTGGGCTGGAGGCGTTCTCGGCTCAGCGGCGCATCTGGCAGTAGCCGTTGCGGTGGCCGCGCCGGGGCAGGTCAGCTCTCGTCGTAACGCAGGATGCGTTCGGCAGAGCGCTTGTGCCACTTGTTCTTCGAGGTCAAGAATGGCTCCACTCGGTCGCGAACGCCTTGCGCGCGTAGCTTCGACAGTACTTCCAGAGCATGGCCCTGGACGGCTTCGTCATCGAGTTGGGACAGCGCAACCGCCACCGCGTCGGGGTGGCGCGACTTGGCCAGCCAGGAGACGACCATCTGGCGGGCGTCGCCGAATTCGCGATTCGTTGCGATAGCCGCCAGCTGGTCGAAGTACTCGACCCCGGCAGGGATGTCGTAGAGCGCATTGCCAGCTGCCCAACGCGCACGCGAACTGGTGGTCTTGGCGGTGTCGAACTGCGAGATCAGCGCGGGGACCGCAGCTGACTTGCGCGCCTCCTTACGTCCCAGCGCATTCGCCAATGTCAGCCGAGTCAGCTCGCGGCCTTTGGTTTCCAGGCCGGGCCAGCGTGTTTCCAGCTCGGTCAGCCACTGGGACAGCACAGCGATCACCTGGGGGGAGACGTCGACCGACTTCGATATCTCGGGGACGATTTGTGCGTAGCCTCCAGCCAGCCGGTACTCCTCGAGCAGCTTGGACGCAGCGGCGTCGTCGTTGGCAGTCATTCGAAATCCATCTTCACGTGTTTGATCTTCCCCTGTCTGATCAAGTCTTCGATCTCCGGCGCCAGCTGGGTATTGGTGTCGGTAACCAGCACGAACTCATAGCCGCTGGATTGACTGTAGGCGACAAAGTCCTTGATCTGATCGGTGTATTCCTGGCGTTGGACGTTCTTGACCTCGGTCAAACGCATGTTGGCGTGGTCGAGTTCATCCGGTATCCGACGCCGCGCGGTTCCAGACGCGGACGGGATCGACTCCTTCGGCTCAGTGGGGTCGATACCGACACGGGCCTCGGCTTTGGCCCCTTTGAGCCGGTTCTCCCGAGCCCTGTCAGCCTGAGTCGGTTCGGGCGGCCGTTTCAGTTGGCGGTCGAGAACAGGCTTGAACTTGGTGTTCACGCTGCTGACCACTGTGGCCGACACCGAGGCGAACACGGTTTGGGACAGCTTGCGCGATTCGGTCAGCCCATCGAGGATCTGCTGGATTCTGGTGCGGCTGTAGTCGAGCTCGATCTCGGCGGCCTTCCGGATCGCTGGTTCGATCGGCTTGCCGATGGTGGCGGCGTTGATGGTGTTGATCGCTTGCGTGACCGTCTGCAACGCCATCTCGCGCTCGATACCTCCCTGCGCCGCAGCAAGCAGATCGGCGTAGCCACTGGTGGCGCCACTCTGCTGCCGCAACGCATCAGCGAGTAGATCGATCGCGTCCAGAACGGTCTTGTTCGTCTGATCGATATCGGGAATCTCCGGCGCCGTCGAGCCGAGCAGCTTCTTCATCTTCGCGCGGATCTCGGCATCCAGCGCACTGTAGACGCTGGCGGTGTTCAGCCAGCTCGCGGCCACCTGCTGCAGTTTGACGGTGTCGCCGTTGATCCACACGACCGAACCCATGACCAACGGCCAGCCGAACGGCTCTTCGCGGTTACCGCCTGCGGGGTTCTTCAAAGGCTTGGCTGTGAACGATTGCCCGCCCGGGTCGGCGTCCGGCAGCGCGCCGCCGGGTTTGTTGTACTCCTCAGCGTTCTCGGACTGATCGTGGTTCACCCCGCTCTGCCGAATCAGCGCGGCCATCCGCACCAGCACATCGGTGGCCATGCTCGCGGTGACCACCGCTTCGATGCCGGACCTGAAATAGTCTGCGCCCCATTCTTTGCCGCCGGGATCTCCCCCACTCATGTTCTCGACACGTATCTCGGCGTCCATCTTGCGCAGCGCCGCGGAGGCTGCGGTGCTGGCCCGGCTGTACTCGCCGGCCAGCTCGTAGAACAGTTCAGGATCGACATCCAGTTCCGACACGCCGGCTCAGCCCCGCCACATCTCCAGGTTCGCGGCGATCGCAGCACTGTAACGGCCGTGTGCGGCCTGTGCCGCCCGGCGCATGTCCTGAATGCCATCGTGGATGTCCTTGGCGGCGTCCATCATCCGCTGGTGGGCTTCTTGCTGCGCGGTGGCCGCCTCACCCTCCCACACGCCCTGCAGCTTGGCGACGGCGCTGTCGAAGGCGGTGATCTGCTCGTCGAAAAACCCTTCGAAGCCCTTCATCCGGGCGATCACCGAGTCGAGCAGCTCCAGATTCACGCTATGACGCATCGGGCAGATCCAGCGATGAGGCCACCGATTCGATGGCGGTCACATTTGCCTGCTGCTGGGCCAGATACGCCTCGGCGCTGGCGTTCAACGCCACGGTTGTGTCGCCTATGGCATCGAGCAGGTCGGCCAACCCTTGACGGACTTCGTCGTAGCCTTCCGCAAACAGGTCACCTTGGCGACCTTTCCACGTAGCGGTCAGCGATTCCACGTCGGCATCGAGGGATCTGAATCCGGACGTCAGACTGTCCAACAGATTCTTCACGGCCTTCGCGGCTTGCACTAGTTCCGGCGGCGTTACGGTGAATAGCTCACCGCCCGAGGGCGATTCGCTCACGGTTCCTCCCCTGCCACTCACGATCGCAACACGTGTCGAGCACGATGTTGTCATGCTCCCACGGGTCGATCGTGGTGTCGATGTGCCAGAGCATCAAAGGCTTCGACGCCGACGGCCCAAGCGCAGGCTCGGTGATGTCGGCCCTGTATTCGGCGGCGAGCCTTCGGAGCACGCGGGCGCGGACCGGAATTCTGTGGATACTTCGCAGAAATCGCCGGAAACTATGTCGAATAACCGTCGGCGCGCGTGTCGGGAACGATACGCCCCTCCGCGACCAGGGTGCGGAAGGCGGCTCCTTTGCGGGCGCAAGCATCTGCGCGGCAACCGCGGTGTTGCTGCATTGCGCGGTGGGCTTCGGCGACCGTGAAAGGGGCTGGGGGAGCGCGGTGTCCGTCGGTGGCTCGGGTGTCTCCGACGTAGGTTCCGATGATGCCGATGAGGGAGAGAACCAGACCGCATCCGGTCAGCATGGACAGTGTGGAGTACATCGGATCATGTGTCCGCGGTGCGCCGGAAGCAGTAGGCGGAGGCGGCTAGGTATTGGCGGCATCCGCTGCCGTGCCCGGCGTGCACCGACAGGATGAATCGGGCGCGATCGTAGTCCAGGACCTGCGGTTCCTGTGTGCAGTCACGGCTTTGGACCAGCCACAGCTCACGCTGGTCGAAGTGCGGGACGTTCATCGTTCACCTCCGCGAAGTTCAGTGCACCCGGCGCCGGGAGCGCCGGCGGAACCGCGCTCGAGGCGGCTGGATCGAGGCCGCGTCGGGACCGTGCGCCGGGTTCCGGAGAGCGGACGCTCCCAAAGGTCTGGGCACAACCTTGGCGCCGGGTGCGAAATACAGAGTGCGCGTTGCGATTGGGTACATAACAGCCCGGAATGCAGTAAATGCGAGTAATTTCCGAGTGAATCGGCCTGATGCGAGGAAGCGGGTCATATGGTTGAGGTCGACTGGACGGGCGAAGACGTACTTGCCCTTCGCTCGGCGATGAAGCGGAGTCGTTACGAGTTCGCACGTTTGGTGGGCGTCACCCCGCGCACCGTGGTCTTGTGGGAGAACGGCCGGACAACCCGGATGCACGCCGCAAGCCGTCGGCTACTCGATCGAGTGCTGTCCGAGGCCGATTCAGTCGTCGTCACGCGATTCGAGCGGGCGATCACGGCGGGCCGCGACGCGGGCCGCGCAACCGACGATGCGAGCGCGGCGCTCGATCGGACAATCAAGCTCGGTAGGGAAACAGCGCGGGGCGGAACCGAGGTTCGGTCCGCGCCGATCGGGCTCGACAAGGAAGTCGAGGATGACGACGTGAGAAGGCGGGAACTGCTGGCCTGCATCGGCGCAGGTCTGGCGGGCCATGCGGTCGACCTTTTGGCAAGTGAACCGGAGAAGATGCTCGCGGCCCTGGACGCCGGGTCGATCAGCGAGCGCAGGCTGGGCGTCCTGGAGCAATCCACCTCCGTACTCGGCAAGCAGGTCGTCCGGGTGCCGCCGCACGAGCTGCTGCAGAGCACTCTCGACCAGTTCCGCACGGTCCGTGCGTGTCTCGGCGAGCGCCAGGCCACCCACCATCAGATCAGGCTGGTGCGCACCGCAGGCCGGCTGGCCAATGTGGTCGGCGAGATCTTGTTCAACGAAGGTCATTTCGGCCAGGCCCGCCTCTGGTACACCACCGCGATCCACGCGGCACAGGACATCGGCGATCGCTACTCGGAGGACATCGCCCTCGCCGGTCTGGCCTACCTGCCCACCTACAGCGACAAGCCGAGGGAAGTGCTGCGCCTGCTCGACCCGCGTCTCGCGGAAGATCCGGCGACCGGCGCGGCCGCCGCCTGGCTCTGGGGCATGGCGGCACGGGCGCACGCCGATCTCGGCGACGAAAGCCAATTCGCCCACTGCATAGACAAATCCGCGCGTGCGCTGGGCAGCGTCGGTACCGAAGAGCTGCCGATCGGCATCTTCTCGTTCCGGCCGGAGAAGCTCGCCTTCTACCGCGCCATCGGATACGCCAGGCTCGGCAAGCCCGACGAGACGGCCGCCGCGGCGGCGCAGGCCATCGCACTGTACGACCCGAACGAGACTATGGAACCCGCGCTGGTGCGTTTCGAACACGCGACGGCGCTGCTGGCTTCCGGCGAGGTGGACGAGGCCTGCGCGGTCGCCACCGCCGCCATCACCGACGCGCACACCTATGTCGGCCTGACGGTCACCAAGCGCGCCAGACGATTCGACTCGACGCTGCGACACGGGAGCAGCCGCGCGGTGTCCGAGTGGCGGCAGCAGGCCAGGACGGTGATCGACTCGCAACGCGTGGACGTCTAGTCACGGGGCGGTTGTTGTCGGTCCCCTCTGTTCGCCACAGCCCATCCACCTGATCAACGCCCACGACGAATACGTCTGGCGCTTCGCGATCGCCCTCGCACCGGTGGTCGACGACGCCGACACACTGTATCCACGGCTCCTCGACCATTGCGTTCACGAGCTGGCGGCCGCGCGGGACGCGCTGGCAAAGGGCGGCATGCACGCCGCCGAACGCGCGCTGGCCGATTCCGGTTGGTCCGTCATCGTCCAGCTTGTCGTGATCCGCGAGCTGTTGGGCTGTTCACTGCGAGATGCGGCGGCACATCTTGCCGCCGGCAACGGCACAACGAATCTCGCTGATCTCCAGCGAATCGCCACCGCCCTGGCGCCGTACGCACCCTGATTCGGCCAAGGGGGCGCGCCGGTCGGCAGGGATGTGGACCGGCGCGCCCCGGCATTCAGTTGGTCTTCGGCATCATGGCGGCGATCAGCGACTTGGGGCGCATATCGGTCCAGTGGGTCTCGACGTATTCCAGGCACGTGCTGCGCGCAGCCGCGCCGTAGGCGATGGTCCAGCCGGTCGGCACGGCGGCGAAGACGGGCCACAGCGAGTGCTCGCCCTCGGCGTTGACGAGGACATAGAACTGGGCGTCATCGTCGTCGAACGGGTTTGTCATGGTTCACCTTTCGTCAGGCGGGTCGGTTCATGCGCGGTCGGTGTCCGCCCAGCCCGCGGCCAGCACGTGGCCGATGCGGGCGAGGGCCGATTCGGAGGTCATCCGCCAGTGGGTGGCCACGACGGCGTGGTTGTGCACGGTGCCGTCCACGGCCTCGGACCAGCTCGCGGCCCCGGTGGCGCCGGTCGGATCGTCCAGGGCGGCGGTGAAATACACCAGGTTGCCCTTGTAGCGGCGGGGCCGGTAGCGACGGAGCAGGTCGAGGGAGCGAGTTCCCGCGTCCAACAGCCGTGCGAGCCGTTCGGCGCCGAAGGAGGAGAACGGTTCCGGCAGTTCGGCGATGCGAGCGGCGAGTTCGGCGAGGCCGAGTCCGGTGTCCGCGTCGGCGGCTTGTTCACCGAGCAGCCCGCCGAGCAGGTCGGCCAGCGGCACGGTGGTGTCGGTCGCCGCGACCGTGCGCGGGCTGTCCATCATGGCCAGCGTCGCGACGTGCTGTCCCTGGTCCTGCAACTGGATCGCGACGGCGTGCGCGAGCACGCCGCCGAGCGACCAGCCGAGCAGGTGGTAGGGACCCTCCGGCTGCACGACGCGGATCTCCGCGACGTAGCGCCGCGCCCAGTCTTCGATCGAATCCGGCAGCGGCTCCGTCGAATTCAGCACCGGAGATTGCAGGCCGTAGAGCGCGCGCTCCGGGTCGACGTGCGCGGCGAGACCGGCGAACGACCAGGCCACGCCGCCGACCGGGTGCAGGCAGAACAGCGGCTCCTTGCCGCCGCCCGGCCGGAGCGGGAGCAGCACGTCGAAGGCCGCCGCCGCGTCCACCCGCCCGCGTCCCGACCTGGTCAGCTCGAGCTGGGCGACCAGCCCGGCCGGCGTCGGCGCGGAGAACAACCACACGACCGGGACCGGTTCGCCGAGTTCCGCGCTCAGCCGGGTGGCCAAGCGGGTGGCGAGCAGCGAGTTGCCGCCGCGTTCGAAGAAGTTGTCGTCCAAGCCGACCCGCTGCGCGTCCAGCACCTCGGCGAAGACGGCGCACACCACGCGGTCCAGTTCGGTCGCCGGAGCGCGAAACTCGCGCACGGACAGTGCGGGTCGCGGCAGCGAGACGCGATCCACCTTGCCGTTGGCGTTGAGCGGCAGCGCGTCCAGCCGAACCAGCGCGGCGGGCACCATGTAGCTCGGCAGCGCCTCGCCCAGCGCGGCGCGCAGCGCATCGATGTCGAGCGGCGTCGATCCCGTGAAATAGCCGACCAGCATGGCGTTCTCGTCATCCGCGCGGTACGCGACGACGATGGCGTCCGCCACACCGGGCCTGGCGCGCAGCGCGTGTTCGATCTCGGCCAGTTCGATGCGATAGCCGCGCACCTTCACTTGGAAGTCGCGCCGTTCCACGTAGTGGAGGTTGCCGTCGGAGCCCCAACGGACCATGTCACCGGTGCGGTAGAGCCTGCCGCCCGGCGCGCCGAACGGATTGGCCACGAAGCGTTCCGCGCTCGACTCCGGCCTGCCGTGGTATCCGCGGGCCAGCTGCGCGCCGCCCAGGTACAGCTCGCCGGTGACGCCCGCGGGCACCGGGTGCATCCGGTCGTCGAGGACGTACACCTGGGTGCCCGCCTCCGGAGTGCCGATCGGCACCGTGCCGGTCGGCATCGCCCTCACGGTGCCGGTTGCCACCGTCGCCGCAGCGTTGAGTGGCACCGGGACCGCCGTGCCGGTCGGCAAAGTCGTCCCGGCGTCTGTCGACTCGAGCACCGCAGCGCCGGTCGGCTCGAACGTCGCTGTGCCGATCGGCACCGTCCCCGCACCGGCCGCCCCTGCGCCGATCGGCACCCCTGACGGCGCACTGACGGTCGCCCGGTACCGGGTCACCGAGACGGCCGCCTCAGTCGGCCCGTACAGATTGTCGACGCGCGCGTCGGTGAGCGCGCCGACCCGCGCGACGGTCGCGGCGGGCAGCGCCTCACCGATCACCAGCAGCCTGCGCAGTGAACGAGGCAGCCTGCGCCTGCCCGACACCTCGGCCAGCATGGCTAGCAGCGAGGGCACGAGTGTGACCGTGGTGACCGACGCCCGCCGGACCAGGTCGAGCACGCCTTCCGGGTCGCGCTGCGCGCCGATGGGTGCGAGCACGACCCGCGCACCGGTGCGCAGCGCCCACCAGAATTCCCACACCGACAGGTCGAACGCGGCCGAGGTCATCAGCAGCGTTGCGTCGTCGGCGCCGAGCCCGTATTCCGACTGCATCCAGTCCAGCTGGTGCGCGACCGCGCGATGCGGGACGGCAACGCCCTTGGGGACGCCGGTCGAGCCCGAGGTGAAGATGACGTACGCGGTGTTGTCCGGCGACAGCGCCCGCACCCGTTCGGCGTCCCGTACCGGCGCGGCATCGACGTTCGCCGGGACCGTCGTGATGTCGAACAGCACCTCGTGATCGGAGACCTCGGCGGGCAGCATCGGCCTGTTTCCCGAGGTGAGCACGAGTTCCGGGTTCGCCGCCGCCAGCACGCCGGTGGTCCGGTCGAGCGGGTGCGCCGGGTCGAGCGGCACGTACGCGCCGCCCGCCGTCACCACCGCGTACATCGCGACCAGCAGGTCGACGCTGCGCGGAATGGCCAGCGCCACCAGCGATTCCGGTGCGATGCCGCGTCCGATCAGCACCCGGGCCAGCCGGTTCACTCGCGCGGCGAATTCGGCGTAGGTCACGGTGCGTGCGTCATCCACGACGGCGACCGCGTCGGGCGTGCGCACCACCTGCGACTCGAACGCGGTGACCAGCGTGTCCGGCGCGAATTCCCGATCGGCGGCGTTCCAGGCGACGAGCATGCGTTCGGCCTCGGCGCCGTCCAGCAGCGGCAGGTCACCGACGGGCAGCCGCGGCGTGGTGCACACGGCCGCGAGCAGCCGTTGCAGCCGCCGCGCGAAACCCGCGACGGTCGCCTCGTCGAACAGCACCGTGGCGTAGGTGATCGTCGCCGCGAGACCCGCGGGCGCGCCGTGCGCGTCGTAGCGGTCGGTGACCACCAGGTGCAGGTCGAACTGGGAGACCTCGGAGTCGAAGTCGACGGCGGTGGCGGTCAGGCCGTCGAGTGTGAAATCGGCCTCGATCTGGTTGTGGAAGGAGAAGCCGACCTGGAACAGCGGGTGCCGCGCGGTGGATCGTTCGGGGTTGAGCACCTCGACCAACCGCTCGAAGGGGACGTCGGCGTGCGCGAACGCCGCGAGGTCGGCGGCCCGCACCCGGTCCAGCAGTGCGGTGAACTCCTCGCCCGCGTCCACCCGGGTGCGCAGCACGAGGGTGTTGACGAACATGCCGACCACGTCGTCCAGTTCGGCCGCGCCCCGGCCTGCCACGGGCGTGCCGACGGCGATGTCGCCGGTGCCGGACAGCCGCGCGAGCAGCGCCGCGAAGGCGGCGTGGACCACCATGAACAGCGTCGCCCCGCCGGCGCGCCCCACTTCGACCAGCGCCGCATGGGATTCGGCGTCGACCGTGAAATCGACATGCCTGCCCCTGGTGGACACGACCGCGGGCCGCGGCCGGTCCGTGGGCAACGGCAGTTGCGCGGGCAGCTCGTCGAGCGTTTCGGTCCAGAACCGGAGTTGGCGCGCCACCACGGATTCTGGATCGTCCTCGGAGCCGAGCAGTGCGCGCTGCCAGAGGCTGTAGTCGGCGTACTGCACCGGCAGCGGCGCCCAACCGGGCGCGCGACCGTGTTTGCGTGCGGCGTAGGCCAGCATCACGTCCCTGGCCAAGGGCGCCAGGGAGGAGCCGTCGGCGGCGATATGGTGTACCACCACCACGAGCACGTGTTCCGTTGCCGCGGAATCGGTCTCGCCGCCGTCCTCGGCGACGGGGCGGAAGAGCCTGGCGCGCAGCGGAACCGCGTCCGTCACGTCGAACCCCGCTCCGACGAAATCCGCGACGGAGACGGGTAGGTCGTCGATCGGGACATCGATCGGGGTGAGCACCGGCGTGCCCGCCGCGTCGACCGGCAACACCACCTGCACCGGCCCGGTCGTCCGCTGCGGGTAGACGGTACGCAGCACCTCGTGCCTGGCCACCACGTCGGCGACGGCGGCATCGAGCGCGGCGACATCGAGCGTTCCACTCAGCCGCACCGCGAGCGGAATGTTGTAGGCGGTGGACTGATGGTCGAGGCGGTTCAGGAACCACATGCGCTGCTGCGCCAGCGACAGCGGCACCGGCTCGTCGCCTGTGCGCGCGATCAGCGCGGGCCGCGCCTCCGACGCGTCGGCGCCGCCCAGCTCGTCCGCCAGCGCGGCCACGGTCGAGCGCTCGAACACGGTGCGCACGCCCACGGTGACGCCGAACGCGGCGCCGAGTCGGGCGGCGAGCTGGGTTGCGGTGAGCGAGTTTCCGCCGAGGACGAAGAAGTCGTCGTCCAAGCCGACGCGGCCGTTGTCATCGAGACCGAGGACCCCGGCGACGGTCTCGGCCACCGCCCGTTCCGCCGCCGTACGCGGTGCGCGGAACGTGGCGGCCCGGAATTCGGGCTCCGGCAGCGCCTTTCGATCCAGCTTCCCGACCGGCGTCAACGGAAGCTCGTCGAGCGCCATGATGGCGGCGGGCACCATGTAAGCGGCCAGCGACCGTCCCGCGAAGGCGGTGAGTTCCGTCGCGTCGACGGTGCGGCCCGGCGCGGCCACCACATAGGAGACCAGCGCGACCACGCCGTTGGCATCGGCATGCCCCACGGTCACCACGTACGCCACGGATTCGTGCGCGGCGAGCACGGCGTCGATCTCGCCGAGTTCGATGCGCAGGCCGCGCACCTTCACCTGGTGGTCGGTGCGGCCGAGGTGCTGGAGCGCACCGGACGCTGTCCAGCGCGCCAGGTCACCGGTGCGGTAGATCCGTCCGCCCGCGGGACCGTAGGGGTCCGCGACGAACCGATCCGCCGAAAGTCCCGGCCGCGCATGGTATCCGCGGGCCAGGCCGGGACCGCGCAGGTACAGTTCGCCCGCGACGCCGACCGGGACCGGGCGCAGGCGGTCGTCGAGCACCAGCGCGGACATGCCGTGGATCGGCGTGCCCATGTCGAGCGATTCGCCGGGGTGCATCCGCGCGCTGATGGTGGTGATGATCGTGGTCTCGGTCGGCCCGTAGGTGTTGTACATCTCGCGTCCGACGCTCCAGCGCCGCACCACATCCGGCCCATACGACTCACCGCCGACGGTCAGCCGCTCCAGCTCCGGCAGCTGCGCCGGATCGAGGGTTTGCAGGACCGCGGGCGTGAGGAACGCGTGGGTCACCCGATGATCGCGGATGAACGCGGTCAGCTCGGCCCCGCCGTAGACGCCCGCCGGCGCCACGACCAAGGTCGCGCCGGCCGCGAGCGCGAACAACAGCTCCAGCATCGAGGCGTCGAAGCTCGGCGAGGACACGTGCAGCACCCGCGAACCGGCCGTCACCGAATACCGATCCCGTTGCGCGCGCGCCACTCCCGCGATGCCCGCGTGCGTGGCGAGCACGCCCTTCGGCACGCCGGTCGAGCCCGAGGTGTAGATCATCCATGCCGCGTGGTCGGTGCGCACCGGACGCACCAGCTCGTCCGGGCCGAGCGGGGCCGCGCTGGTGTGCCGCATCCGCGCCACAGTGGCCGGCGCGTCGAGCACCAGCCACTCGACGGCGCCGGGCAGCGCGGTGTGCGCGTCGCCGATCGTGAGGCCGATGACCGCGCCCGAGTCGGTGAGCATGTGGGCGATCCGGTCGGCCGGATAGGTCGGGTCCACCGGGACGAAGGCCGCGCCGGTCTTGGCCACCGACCACACCGCGAGCAGCGATTCGGCCGAGCGCGGAACGGCGATCGCGACGATGTCCTCCGCGCCGATGCCGTGCCCGGCGAGCATCCTGGCCAGGCGAGAGGACTGCTCGTCCAGCGCGCGGTAGGTCAGCTCCCGATCACCGCAGCGCACGGCGATGCCGTCCGGGTTCATGGCGACCGCCGCCGCCATCGTCTCGGCCAAGGTCCGCGGCGGTACGGCCGCGCCGCCGCGCCGGGCGAGCAGTTCGGCGCGCTCGGCGGGCGCGAGCAGATCCACCGCGCCGATCGGGCGTCCCGGCTCGGCGGTCAGCGCGCCGAGGACGCGGCCGAAGCGGCGCAGCAGCCCGGCGGCGGTGCCGTGGTCGAACAGATCGGTCGCGTAGTTGAGCTCGACGGCGAGATATCCGTCGGCGTCCGGGTCCGCGGCGACGGTGAACTGGAGGTCGAAACGCGCTACGGGCTCGTCGAATTCGACGCCGGAGAGCTCTAGTCCCGGCACCGCGAAGGCGTCGTCGCCGGTGTTCAGGTAGCTCATGGCGACGGTGAACAGCGGATGCCGCGCCTGCGTGGTGGCCGCGCCGAGCTCGTCGACGACCCGCTCGAACGGCACGGTGGCGTGCGCGAACGCCGCCAAGTCGGCGGACCGCGTCGCGGCGAGCAGATCGGTGAACGACTGCTCGGCGCGCGGGCGGGTGCGCAGCACCAGCGTGTTCACGAACATGCCGACCAGGTCGTCCAGCGCCGCCGCGCCGCGACCGGCAACGGGCGTGCCGATCGCGATGTCGTCGGAACCGGAGAGCCTGGCGAGCAGCACGGAGAGCGCCGTGTGCACCACCATGAACGGCGTCGCGTGGTGCTCGCGGGCGAGGTCGCGCACCCGCGCGCCCACGCCCCCGCCGATCCGGGCGCGCACATTCCCGCCGCGCTTGCTGGCTACCGGCGGACGCGGGCGGTCGGTGGGCAGCGCCAGGTCTTCCGGCAGGTCGCGCAGCGTCTCGCGCCAGAACGAAAGCTCCTCGGCGGCCGCGTTTTCCACTGCGGCGGCCTGCCACAGTGCGTAGTCCGCGTACTGCGCGGCCAGCTCCGGCCACGTCGGCGCTGTGCCGAGCACCCGAGACAGATAGGCGGAGAGCAGATCTCGCAACATCGGTCGCATCGAGTACCCGTCGGCGGCGATGTGGTGCAACACCGCGACGAGCACCCGGCTGGCCGGGCTCTCGCGCAGCAGCACCGCCCGCACGGGGACCTCGGTGGTGACATCGAAACCCGCGGTGAGGAATTCGGCGATCCGGTCCTCGATAGGAGCGGCATCGAGGGGTTCGACGGCCAGCCGCACAGGCGCGGCGGCCGCGGGCAGGATCACCTGGTGCGCCGTGCCGTCGGCGGCCGCCGGGTAGACCGTGCGCAGCGCCTCGTGCCGCGCCACCACATCGGCGAACGCCGCCGCGAGCGCCACTTCGTCCAGTTCGCCGCGGATCCGCAGCGCGACCGGGATGTTGTGCGCGGCGGACGACGGGTCGAGGCGGTTGAGGAACCACATGCCGCGCTGCACGGGCGCCAGCGGAACCGACTCCGGCCGCGGACCGGCGACCAGCGGAACGACGGAATCACCAGCGGCCGAGACGATCCCGTCCGCCAGCGCGCGAACAGTCGGCGCCGCGAACAGCAGGCGTACCGGCACCCGTCTGCCGAGCCGTTCACCGAGCCGGGCCAGCACCCTGGTAGCGCTGAGCGAGTTGCCGCCGAGATCGAAGAAGCTGTCGTCGGCACCCACCGGCCCGCGGTCGAGCACGGCCTCGAAAGCGGCGGCCACCAGGCGCTCGGCCGGGCTGACCGGGGCCGTGTAGGCCACCCGGTCGAACACCGGCTCCGGCAGCGCGGTGCGCTCGAGCTTGCCCGAGGCGTTGAGCGGGAACGCGTCGAGCACCACGAAGGCCGAAGGCAGCATGTAGGACGGCAGCGCCGCCCGTGCCGCCGCGCGCAGCGCGCCTTGGAGTTCGCGCGCGGCCGATGCGCTCTCCGGCGTTGGCACCACATAGCCGACCAAGTGATCGCCGACCACCAGCGCCGCGGCCTGGGACACGCCCGCGACCGCGGCGAGCACCGCCTCGATCTCCCCGAGCTCGATGCGCTGGCCGCGGAACTTCACTTGGAAATCGGTGCGCCCCAGGTACACCAGCTCGGCGGTGTCGCCGGTCTCCCAGCGCACCAGATCGCCGGTGCGGTACATGCGGTCGCCGGGAGCGCCGAACGGGTTGGCCACGAACCGATCCGAGGTCAGGTCCGGTCGGCCGTGATAGCCGCGGGCGAGTTGTGTGCCCGCCAGGTACAACTCCCCCGCCACTCCCGGCAGCGTCGGCCGCAGCCGCGAATCCAGCACGTACACCCTGCTGTTCCACTCCGGGTTGCCGATCGGCATCACGGTGCGCTCGGTCTCGCCCGTCACGTCGCGGTAGGTGATACTCACCGCGGCTTCGGTGGGGCCGTACAGGTTGTGCAGCCGGGCGGCGCTCACCGTGCCGAACGCGCGGACGGTCTCGGCGGGCAGCGCCTCCCCGATCACGAAGACCGTGCGCAGCGCGTCGAGGGCGGCGCGCTGCCCGGCGCCGTGCACGTGTCCGGCGAAAACGCTGAGCATCGAGGGCACGAAGTCGGTGACGGTGACGCCGTAACGGCCCATCACCTCGGTGAGGTAACCGGGATCGCGGTGTCCGTCCGGGCTCGCGAGCACGAGCGTCGCGCCGACGCGCAGCGGCAGGAAGTAGCCCCACAGCGAGACGTCGAAGGTGGTCGCGGTCTTCTGCAGGTACACGTCGTCGGCGCGCACTCGGTATTCCGACTGCATCCAGGTCATCTGGTTGACGATCGCCGCGTGGGACACGCTGACGCCCTTGGGCTTTCCGGTCGAGCCCGACGTGAAGATCACATACGCCGGGTTCGCCGGGTGGATGGGCGCGCCGCGCTCCTCGGTCGCGATCGGGTCGTCGGCATAGCCGTCGAGCACGACGGTGTCCACGCACACCGTGTGTCCGGTGTAGCCGAGTTCGGCGCGGTCGCGCTCGGTGGTGAGCAGAGCGGCGGGGCGCGCGGTGTCGAGGATATGGACGATGCGCTGGGCGGGGTGATCGGGATCGATCGGCACGTAGGCGCCACCCGCCTTGAGCACCGCGTACATGGCGATCACGAGGTCGATGGAGCGTCGGATGGCCAGGGCCACCAGCGATTCCGGTCCCACGCCCGCCTCGATCAGGTGGCGCGCCAGCTGGTTGGCGCGCTGATCGAGTTCGCCATAGGTGAGCACCGAGGCGGGCGCGCCGTCGTCGGGGACGTACACCAGCGCCGGATCGTTCGGGGTGGCCGCGGCCTGCGCCTCGAACTCGTCGAGCAGCATCTCCGCCACGAACGCGGTGTGCGCGGAGTCGTTCCACTCGGTGACCACCCGGTGCAGTTCGCCCGCGCCGAACAGGTCGATGTCGCCCACCGGCAGGCTCGGGTCCGCGATCACCGCGGCCAGCAGCCGCCGGAAGCGCTCGCCCAAGGTGCGGATGGTCGCCGCGTCGAACAGGTCGGTGGCGTAACTGAACCGCACCGCGTCGTCGGAGACCGTCAGTTGCAGATCGAAACGTGTTGTCTCGTAGTCGAACTCGTATTCGGCCACGGTGACCCCCGGCAGCCGCACCGCGACGGGGGCCAGGTTCTGGAAGAACAGCGCGACCTGGAACAGCGGGTGGCGCGCCTGCGAGCGCGGCGGGTCGAGCACCTCGACCAGCCGCTCGAAGGGCACCTCGGCGTGGGCGAACGCGTCCAGATCGCCCTCGCGCACCCGCCGCAGCACGGCGGCGAAGGGGTCCGCGCCCGGCACCGCGGTGCGCAGCACCAGGGTGTTGACGAACATGCCGACCAGGTCGTCGAGCCTGCGTTCGCCGCGCCCGGCGATCGGCGCGCCGATGGCGATGTCCGCGGTGCCGGAGAGCCGGGCGAGCAGCACCGCGAGCGCGGCGTGCACCACCATGAACGGCGTCGCGTCGTGCCGCGCGGCCAAGGTCGCGATGCCCGAGCGCAGCGCCGGGTCGAGCAGCAGAGTGACGCTCGCGGCGGCGTGCGAGGCGACGGCGGGGCGCGGCCGGTCGGCGGGCAGGTCGAGCTGCGCGGGCAGACCGCGCAGCGCCTGCCGCCAGTACGCCAGCTGACGGGCGGCGATCGCGTCCGGATCGTCCTCTGCGCCGAGGATTTCGTGCTTCCACAGCGCGTAGTCGGCGTACTGCGCGGGCAGCGGCGCCCAGTCCGGCGCGGCGCCGGTGACGCGCGCGGCGTACGCGGCGGCGAGATCGCGGGCCAGCGGTCCCATCGAGAAGCCGTCGGCGGCGATGTGGTGCACGACGAGGGCGAGCAGATGCTCGTGCTCCGCGAGCCTGGCCAGCCCGATGCGCAGCGGAACCTCGGCGGTCACGTCGAACGGGGTGGCGACGAATTCGGCGAGCGCGGCGGCCGGGTCGGTCGCGTCCAACTCGGTGATCGCGGGCACCGCGGCGTCCAGGATCAGCTGGTGGCCGGTGCCGTCGCGGTCCGGGTAGACGGTGCGGAGAGTTTCGTGCCTGTCGACGACGTCGGCGATCGCGGCGGTCAGCGCCGCGGTGTCCAGCTCGCCCGCGAAGCGGAGGGCGACCGGGATGTTGTTGACGGTCTCGTCGGGATCGAACCGGTTCAGGAACCACATCCGCTGCTGCGCGGGCGAGAGCGGAATCATCTCCGGGCGCGGGCCGACGGTGAGGATGGGACGGCGGGCGGCGCCCGCACTCTCCGCGCGCTCGGCCAGGGCCGCGACCGTCGGCGCGTCGAACAGCATCCGCACCGGGATGTCGGCGCCGAGCTCGGCGCCGAGCCGCGCGGCCACCTGGGTGGCGATCAGCGAATTGCCGCCCAGTGCGAAGAAGTCGTCGTCGGCGCCGACCTGTTCGACGCCCAGCAGCTCACCGAACAGGGCCGCGACAGTGCGCTCCGCGTCGGTCTCCGGCACGCGGAAGACCGCCGCCGCGACCACGGGTGCGGGCAGTGCCGCGCGGTCCAGCTTGCCCGAGGAGTTGAGCGGGAATTCATCGAGCACCACGAAGGCCGACGGCACCATGTAGCCGGGAAGTTCGGCGGCCAGCCGCGCGCGCACGGCGTCGATGTCGATCGGTCCGCCCGCGGCGGTCAGGTAGGCCACCAGCTGATCGCCGTGGCCTGCGCCGCGCACGACGACGACGGCCTGGCCGACCGCGTCCGAGCCCGTGAGCGCGGCCTCGATCTCGCCGAGCTCGATCCGCAGACCGCGCAGCTTCACCTGGAAATCGGTGCGGCCCAAATACTCCAGTTCACCGTTGGCGTTCCACACCACCAGATCGCCGGTGCGGTACATGCGGTCGCCGGGAGCGCCGAACGGGTCGGCCACGAACCGATCCGAGGTCAGGTCAGGTCGCGCCAGGTAGCCGAGCGCCAGCTGCCCGCCCGCCAGGTACAGCTCACCCGGCACGCCGACCGGCACCGGCCGCAGCCGGGCGTCGAGCACGAGCAGCCGGGTGTTGAACACCGGCCTGCCGATCGGCACCGAGCCGGTGTCCGCGTCGGTGACCTCGTGATAGGTCACGTCCACCGCGGCCTCGGTCGGGCCGTAGAGATTGTGCACCCGCGCGCCCAGGACGCGTCGCGCCCGCTGCGCGACGGGCGCGGGCAGCGCCTCGCCGGACGCGAAGACCCGGCGCAGCGCGGCGCAGTCGCGGGCCAGCGGCTCGTTGAGGAACACCGCGAGCAGCGAAGGCACGAAATGCACCGTGGTGATGCGTTCCGCCGCGATGAGCCTGGCCAGGTAGGCCGGATCGCGATGCCCGTCGTGCCGCGCGACGACCAAGCGCGCACCGATCTGCAAGGGCCAGAAGAACTCCCACACCGACACGTCGAAGGTGGCCGGCGTCTTCTGGAGCACCGCGTCGTCGGCGCGCAGCCCGTAGCGGTCCTGCATCCACACCAGCCGGTTGACGATGGCGGCGTGCGAGACGGCGACGCCTTTGGGGCGACCGGTGGAGCCGGAGGTGAAGATGACGTACGCGGGGTGGCCGGGGACGAGCGCGCCGAGCCGGTCGGCGTCGGTCAGCGGTCCGTCTGCGAAGCCGGACAGCTCGAGGCGATCGATCCGAACCTGCGGCGCCGCGGCGACTTCCAGATCCATCCCCGAGGTCAGCACGCATACCGGACGCGCCGTGGTCAGCACGTATTCGGTGCGATCGACCGGATGATCGGGATCGAGCGGCACGTACGCGCCGCCCGCCGCCGCCACCGCGTACATCGCCGTGACCAGATCGAGCGAGCGCCGCATACCCAGCGCCACACAGGAACCCGGACCGACACCCTGCGTCACCAACCAGCGCGCCAAACGGTGCACGTGAGTGGCGAACTCGCCGTACGAGTGGGCCGGACCCGTCCCCTCGAAGGCGACCGCTATCGCCTCGGGTGTGCGCGCGACCTGCGCTTCGAACAGCGAGACCAGGGTGTGCGGGCTCGTGGCGACCGGGTGCGCGGTGTCGTTCCATCGCTGAAGCACGAGCGCCCGTTCGGCGGGGTCGAGCAGTTCGATATCGCCGACCCGGATCGCCGGGTCGGCCACCACGGTCTCCAGGATCCGGGTGAATCGCGCCCCGAAGGATTGCACCGTGGCGCGGTCGAACAGGTCGGTCGCGTAGCGCAGCAGCGCGCGCAGCGCCGTGCCCGCCCCCTGCCGGTGTTCGACCAGTTCGAGCGCCAGGTCGAACTGAGCGACGCGGTTGTCCAGCGGGTAGGCCGACACCTCCAGCCCGGGCAGCTCGAGCACCGTGTCGTCGCGGTGCTCGAGGGTGAGCAGGGTCTGCACGATCGGCGAATGCGACTGCGAGCGCACCGGGTTCAGCTCGTCGACGAGACGCTCGAACGGCAGATCGGCGTGCGCGAAGGCGCGCACGTCGGCCTCACGGACCGCGCGGAGCAGATCGGCGAAGGTCGCGCCCGCGCGCACCGGGGTGCGCAGCACGAGGGTGTTGACGAACATGCCGACGAGCTCGTCGAGCGCCTGTTCGGCGCGTCCGGCGACGGGTGTGCCGATCGCCAGGTCTTCGGTCCTGGCGAGGCGGCCGAGCAAGGTGGCGTAGGCGGCGTGCAGCACCATGAACGACGAAACACCGTGTCGCCTTGCCAGTTCCGCAATGGCTGCGGTCAGTTCCGCGGACACCGTGAACTCCACGGCCGCACCGCGCCCGCTGGCGAGCGGCGGGCGCGGGCGATCGGCGGGCAGCTCCAGCACCGGCGCGAGGCCGGCCAGTTCGGCACGCCAGTGTGCGATCTGCCTGGCCAGCACCGATTCCGGGTCCGAGGCCGCCCCGAGCGTCTCGCGCTGCCAGAGCGTGAAGTCGGCGTATTGCACCGGCAGCGGACGCCACAGCGGTGATTCGCCCGCCGCGCGGGCGGTGTAGGCCACCATCAGATCGCGGGCCAGCGGTGCGGTGGACACGCCGTCGGCGGCGATGTGGTGCACCACCACGGCGAGCACATGGTCTTCGGAGGCGGTACGGAACAGCCTGGCGCGCACCGGGATCTGGTTGCGCAAGTCGAACGGCTCGGCCGCGAACGCGGCGACGGACTCCGGCAGTTCGACCTCGGTGACCACGGTCGGGTCCAGGTCCAGCGCGGGCACTTCCGCGAGGGAGCGCACCGACTGGAACGGGCCGTCGCCGTCGGAGGGGAACACCGTACGCAACGACTCGTGCCGCGCGACCACGTCGTTTAGCGCGGCGGCCAGCGCGGCGGTGTCCAACGCGCCGGTCAGCCGGATGGTGATCGGGATGTGGTAGACCGCCGATTCCGGATCGAGGCGATGCAACAGCCACATCCGGGTCTGCGCCAGCGACAGCGGAATTCGCTCCGGGCGCGGACCGGCGGCCAGCGCGGGCCGCGCGATCACGTCGTCCAGTTCGGCCGAAAGGCGCACGCGCACGGCGAGTTCGGCCACCGTCGGCGCTTCGAAGACCTCGCGCACCGTGAGCGCGCAGCCGAGCGCCGCGTTGGCTCGCGCCACCAGGCGCATGGCCAGCAGCGAATTCCCGCCGCGCGTGAAGAAGTCGTCGTCCGCGCCGATCCGCGCCGATCCGCCGAGCAGGTCGGTGACCAGCGCCGCGAGCACCGATTCCGCACCCTCCCTCGGCGCGCGGTATGCCGCTGCGCCGCCGCTGAATTCGACCTTCGGCAGGGCCGAGCGATCCAGCTTGCCGACCGTGGTCAGCGGCATATCGTCCAGCGCCACCAGGTGTGCGGGCACCATGTAGCCGGGCAGCCGGTCGCGCACCACGTCCAGGACCGCTTCGGCATCGATCTCCCCGCTGACGTAGCCGACCAGGCATTCGTACCCGGTGCTGTCCTCGGCCACCACGACCGCCGCGTTGGTCACGCCCGGCACCCCGGCCAGCGCCGACTCGATCTCGCCGAGCTCGATCCGCTGGCCGCGCAGTTTGATCTGGAAATCGTTGCGGCCCAGATAGATCAGGTCGCCCGCGCGGTTCCAGCGGACCAGATCGCCGGTGCGGTACATCACCGCGCCCGGCACGCCGAACGGGTCGGCGACGAACCGTTCCGCGGTCAGCCCGGAGCGGCCCTGGTAGCCGCGGGCCAGCTGATCGCCCGCGAGGTAGAGCTCGCCGGGCACACCGACGGGCACCGGGCGCAGCCGCGCGTCGAGCACATAGACGCGGGTGTTCCAGCAGGGTCGCCCGATCGCCACCTCGCGGCCGGAAGTCACTTCGGCGTCGGTGAATTCGTGATACACCGCTGAGATCGCGGCCTCGGTCGGGCCGTAGGCGTTGTGCACCGCGCCGTCGAAGCTGCCGCGAATCGCGGCGAGCAGATCGGGCGTGAGCGCCTCGCCGCCGCAGTGCAGATGCCGGAACGAGCGCAGCGCGTCGCCCATGCCCTCGCCGATGAGCGCGGCGAGCACCGAGGGCACGTATTCGGCGATGGTGATCCCGTGTTCGCGCAGCAGCCCGGCGAAGTAGGCCAGATCGAGGTGTCCGCCGGGCCGGGCGATCACCAGCGGCGCGCCGACCGCGACGGGCAGGAAGCATTCCCACACCGAGACGTCGAAGGTCAGCGGCGCGCGCTGCAGGATGCGGTCGGCCGCCGTGACCTCGTACCGGTGCTCGAGCCAGCGCAGCTGGTTCATGATGGCGCGGTGGGTGACCGCGACGCCCTTGGGCCGTCCGGTCGAGCCCGACGTGAACAGCACGTACGCGAGGTTGTCCCGGCGCAGCGCGGCGCGGCGCTCGGCATCGGCGACCGGCTCGGCGGAGTACCCGGAGAGGTCCAGGTCGGCGGGGCGAAGCACGCGCACATGCGGCATCGCAGGCAGTTCGGCGCCGCCGACGACCAAGACAAGTGCGGGGTGGGCGCTTTCGATCACCTGGGCGAGCCGGTCGGCCGGATGTGTGGGGTCGAGCGGAAGGTACGCGCCCCCGGCGCGCACGATCGCGAACATCGCCACGAGCATGTCCAGCGAACGCAGCGCGGCGAGCCCGACGACGATGTCCGGGCCGACGCCCTCGGCGATCAGGAGCCGCGCCAGCCGGTTCACCCGGTCGGCCAGCGCAGCGTAGGTAAGCGACTCGTTCTCGTAGGTCACCGCGCGACCGTCCGGATCGGCGGCGGCGCGGGCGGTCAGCAGGTCGTCGAGTGTCTCGGCGGGCAGCGAACGCGCGGTCGCGTTCCGGTCGGCCAGCAGCATGCCGCGCTCGGCGACCGACATCAGCTCGACGTCGCCGACCGCGGTCCTGGTGTCGCGTGCCATGGCGCGCAGCACCCGCTCGAATCCGGCGAGTAAATCGGTGACCGTGTGCTCGTCGAACAGGTCGAGCGCGTAGTGCAGGTGCACGTCGATGCCGTCGGGCTCGCCGTCCGCGTCGTAGCGGTCGGTCAGGGTCCAGTCCAGGTCGAGCTGGATCGGGGCGGGCCCGATGTCGAGCGCGCCGATGGCGAGCCGCTGGAGACGGAAGTCGGGCTTCGTCTGGTTCTGGAGCGTCAACGCCACCTGGTAGAGCGGCGAATGCGCCTGCGAGCGTACTGGATTCAGTGCATCGACGAGCTGCTCGAACGGCACCGCGGCGTGCTCGAACGCGGCCAGGTCGGCGGTCCTGACCACCGTGAGCAAGTCGGCGAGGGTGGCGTCGGCGCGCACCTCGGTGCGCAGCACGAGGGTGTTGACGAACATGCCGACGAGCTCGTCCAGCGCCTCGTCGCCACGCCCGGCCACCGGTGCGCCGACGACGACGTCGCCGGAGGCGGCCAGCCTGCTCAGCAGCGCGGCCAGCGCGGCGTGCAGCACCATGAACGGGGTGACCCGGTGTGCCGCGGCGAGCTCCTGGATATCGCGGTGCATGGCGGCGTCGAGTCGTCCGGTGACGGCGCCGCCGCGGTTCGAGGCGACCGCAGGGCGCGGACGATCCGAAGGCAGCGCCAGCACCTCGGGCAGGCCCGCCAGGCGGTGCGTCCAGTAGCGCAACTGGCCGGCCAGCACCGAGTCCGGGTCGTCCGCGCGGCCCAGCGCCGCGCGCTGCCAGAGCGCGAAATCGGCGTACTGAACGGGCAGCGGACGCCAAGCGGGCGCGGACCCCGCGCAGCGCGCGACGTAGGCGGCGGCCAGATCGCGGGTCAGCGGCGCGAAGGACCAGCCGTCGGCCGCGATGTGGTGCACCACGAACAGCAGCACGTGCACCGGCTGGGCGCCGCCGTCCTCGACGTGCAGCAGCCGAACCCGCAGCGGCACTTCGGACGTCACGTCGAAGCCGGTTTCGGCCGCCGCCGCGATCAGCGGGGGCAGTTCGGCGGCGCGCACCGGGCGCGGTGTCACATCGACCAGCCGGGTGCCAGGGGGCAACACCACCTGGGTCGCCGCGCCGTCGTGTTCCGGATAGATGGTGCGCAGCGTCTCGTGCCTGGCGATCACGTCGGCGACGGCCGCGGCGAGGGCGGCCACGTTCAGCGCGCCCGTCAGCCGCAGCGCGAACGGGATGTTGTAACCGCCGCTCGCGCTGTCGAATCGGTTCAGGAACCACATGCGCTGCTGCGCGATCGAGAGTGGAATGGTCTCGCCGCGCTCCCCTGCGCGCAGCGGCGGCAGCGTCACGGGCGCGGCCGGGCCGTCGAACCGCACGTGCCTGGCCAGCTCGCGCACGGTGGGCGCGTCGAACACGGCGCGCACGGGCACCTGCGTTCCGGTGGCCCTGGACAACCGCGCGGCGAGCTGCGTCGCGACGAGCGAGTTGCCGCCGAACGCGAAGAAGTCGTCGTCCGCGCCGACCCGATCGGCGCCGAGCAGCGCGCGAAAGGTATCGGCGACAAGGGTTTCCGCGGTGCCTTCGGCCGCGCGGAATGCCACGGTGCGCCGCGCGGGTGCGGGCAGGGCCCCGCGGTCCAGCTTGCCGGAAGCGTTCACCGGGAAGGCGTCGAGCACCACGAACTCGGCGGGCACCATGTACGCCGGTAGTCGGCGGGCGGCCTCCGCGCGCACCAGGTCGAGGTCGAGCGCGGTCTCCGACCTCAGGTAGGCGACCAGCTGGTCGCCGGTGCCGTGATCATCGCGGACCAGCACCGCGGCCTGCGCCACCCCGGGCGCCGCGAGCAGCGCCGTCTCGATCTCGCCGAGTTCGATGCGCAGGCCGCGCACCTTCACCTGGAAGTCGGTGCGGCCGAGGAACCGCACCTCCCCCGCCGCCGTCCACCGCACCAGGTCGCCGGTGCGGTACATCCGTGCGCCCGGCGCGCCGAAGGGGTCGGCCAGGAAGCGATCTCCGGTCAGGTCGGCCCGGCCCAGATAGCCGCGGGCCAGCTGCGCACCGGCCAGATACAACTCGCCCGGCACGCCGACCGGGACCGGACGCAGACGCGCGTCGAGGACGTACATCCGCGTGTTCCACACGGGTCCGCCCATCGGCAGCGCACCGGTGTCCGCGTCGGTCACCTCGTGCGCCGACACCTCGACCGCCGTCTCGGTGGGCCCGTACATGTTGTGCACCCGCGCCGAGGTGAGCGCGCGCATCCGCTGCGCGGTGGCGGCGGGCAGTGCCTCGCCGGAGCAGAAGACGTGCCGCAGGGTGGGGACGTCCGGCTCCTCGGCGACGAACGCCGCCAGCATGGACGGCACGAAATGCGCCGCGGTGACGCCCTCGCGGCGGATCAGCTCGGCGAGGTAGGCCGGGTCGCGGTGTCCGTCGGGGCGGGCGAGCACGAGCCGCGCGCCGACCTGGAGCGGCCAGAAGAACTCCGGCACCGACACGTCGAAGGCGACGGGCGTCTTCTGGAGCAGCACGTCGTCCGGGTCCAGCGCGACGTACGCCGACTGCATCCAGCGCAACCGGTTCACGATCGCGCCGTGACCGACCGCGACGCCCTTGGGCCTGCCCGTCGAGCCGGAGGTGAAGATGACGTACGCGGTGTTCGCGGCGCGCAGCGTGCCGCGGCGTTCGGCGTCGGTGATCGGTGCGTCGGAGTATCCGGACAGGTCGAGCCGGTCGATGCGGATCTGCGCCGCGGCGAGGTCCAGATCGGCGCCGGAGGTCAGCACCGCCACCGGAATCGCCGTGGCGAGAATGTGTTCCGTGCGTTCAGCGGGATGGTCGGGGTCCAGCGGCACGTAGCCGCCACCCGCGGCCGTGATCGCGTACATGCCGACAACCAGATCGATGGAGCGCCGCATGCCGAGCGCCACCAGCGAATCCGGGCCGACGCCCTGCGCGATCAACCAGCGCGCCAGCCGGTTGACCCGCGCGGCGAATTCGGCGTAGGTGAGCGTCGCGCCGTCGAAGGTGAGCGCGGGGCGATCCGGGGTGCGCGCCGCCTGCACGGCGAACAATGAAGCGAGCGTGGCGGATTCGTCCACAGGGTGCACGGTGTCGTTGAAGCGATCCAACACGAGCGCGCGTTCGTCGGCGTCGAGCAGGTCGATCTCGCCGACGCGCGCCGCCGGGTCGGCGGCCACCGCGCCGAGCATCCGCCGCAGTCCGGTGACGAACGCGTCCACCGTCGCGGCGTCGAACAGATCGGTGGCGTAGCGCAGGCGGCCGGACAGCCCGGCGTCCGCGGCGAGTTCGCCGAGCACCAGGTGCAGGTCGAATTTCGCGCCGTCGTCGGGGATGTCGATCGGCTCGACGGTCAGCCAGGGGACCTCAACGGCCGACGGCGTCTGCCCGGCCGCGCCGAAGCTCAGCAGCACCTGGAACAGCGGGTGCGCGCCGGTGCCGCGATCGACCTCCATGGCGTCGACCAGCTGCTCGAACGGCAGCTCCGCGTTGGCGAACGCGGCCAGGTCGGCGTCGCGCACCTCGGCGAGGAAGTCCTCGAACGGTACGTCCCAGCCGACCCGGGTGCGCAGCGCGAGGGTGTTGACGAACATGCCGATCATGGCGTCGAGATCGCGCTCGCCGCGCCCGCCGATCGGCGTGCCGACGACGATGTCGTCCGCGCCGCCCCACCGCGCCAGCGTGGCGGCGAAGGCGGCGTGCAGCGCCATGAACAGCGTGGCACCGGAGCGGGCGGCCAGTGCCCGCAGCCCGGCGGCGACCTCGGCGTCGATCGCGAAATCGACGGCCGCGCCACGCCGGCTGGGCCGCGCCGGACGCGGCCGGTCGGTCGGCAGCGGCAGCTCGGCGGGCAGTCCGCCGAGGGCGTCGCGCCAGAACCGCAGCTGCTGGTGCGCCAGATCGCCGGGCCGTTCCGCCGCCCCGAGTAGCTCACGCTGCCACAGACTGTAATCGGCGTACTGGACGGGCAATTCGGGCCAATCGGGCTGTTTGCCGATCAGCCTGGCCTGGTAGGCACGGATCAGGTCGGTGACGAGCGGGGTCATCGAGAGCGCGTCGGCGGCAATGTGGTGGACCACGAACACCAGCGCGTATTCGTCGGCGGGCACGCCGCTCCCGTCGTCGACGTGGTCGACGGCGAGCAGCGCGACCCGCGCGGGCAGCTCGGCGGTGACGTCGAAACCGCCGCCCGCGATCGCCGCGATGGCGTCGGCGAGCTCGGCGCGCTCGACCTCGACGGGGTGCAAGCTCAGACCGATGTCGTCCGCGTCCAGGATCGACTGGTAGGGACCGTCCTCGGTCTCCGGATAGATGGTCCGCAGCGATTCGTGCCTGGCGAGCACGTCGAGCACGGCCCGCTCCACCGCGCGCACGTCGAGCCTGCCGGTCAGGCGAAGCACGACGGGCAGGTTGTAGACGCCGGGTGCATCGTCCTGGCTTTCCAGGCGATTGAGGAACCACAACCGCTGCTGCGCGGGCGAGAGCGGAATGCGCTCCGGCCGGTCCCGGCGAGTCAAGGGCAGCCGCGTGCGGCCCTCGGTCGCCAGCTCGGCCACCGCGGCGGCGAAGCCCTCGACCGTGGATGCCTCGAAGAGGGCGCGCACCGGGATGCGCGCGCCGACCGCCTCGCCCGCGCGGGCGGTGACCTGGGTGGCGTCCAGCGAGCTGCCGCCGAGCGCGAAGAAGTCGTCGTCCAGCCCGGCCCGCTCGACCCTGAGCACCTCGGCGAAGACGGCGCCGACCAGCCGCTGCGCCGCGTCGACCGGAGAGCGAAAACCCTTGGCCTGCAACACCGGAATCGGCAGGGCCGCACGGTCGAGCTTGCCGCTGGTGTTACGCGGGAATTCGGTCAGCTGCACGAGCGCGGTCGGCACCATGTACGCGGGCAGCACCCGGCCGAGACCGGCCTTCAGCGCGTCCAGGTCCAGTTCCGCGCCGGAGTCTTGCCGCGCCGGGGCCGCGATGACATAGCCCGCCAGATAGTCGCCGGTCTCGGCGGTGATCAGCCGCACGGCCGCCTGGCCGACCTCGGGCGCGGCGAGCAGCGCGGTCTCGATCTCGGCGAGTTCGATGCGCTGACCGCGGAACTTCACCTGGAAATCGACGCGGCCGAGGTAGACCAGTTCGCCGTCCTGACTCCAGCGCACCAGGTCGCCGGTGCGGTACATGCGCGCGCCGGGCGCGCCGAAGGGGTTGGCCACGAAGCGATCCGAGGTCAGGTCGACCCGGCCGTGGTAGCCGCGGGCCAGCTGATCTCCGGCCAGGTACAGCTCGCCCGGCACGCCGATCGGCACTGGACGCAGCCGCGAATCCAGCACGTAGACCTGCGAATTCCATTCCGGCTCACCGATCGGCACCTGCGGGGTGTCGTCGACGGTGACCTCGCGGTAGGTGATGGACACGGCCGCCTCGGTGGGGCCGTACAGGTTGTGCAGCCCGGCGTCGGAGACCGCGCGAAAGGCCGCGACGGTCTCCGGCGGCAGCGCCTCGCCGATGACGAACACATCGCGCAGCGAGGCCAGCTCGTCGGCCTCGGCGTGCGCGGCGAAGACCGCCAGCATGGACGGCACGAAGTCGGTGAGCGTGACGCCGTGGCGGGCAATGGTTTCCGCGATGTAGCGCGGATCGCGGTGGCCGTCCGGGGCGGCGAGCACCAGCGTCGCGCCCGCGCGCAGCGGCAGGAAGTAGCCCCACAGCGAGACGTCGAAGGTGGTCGCGGTCTTCTGGAGGTACGCATCGCCCGCGCGCACACGGTATTCGTCGTGCATCCAGGCCAGCTGATTGGCGATGGCGCGGTGGCTGATCGAGACGCCCTTGGGCCGACCGGTGGAACCGGAGGTGAAGAGGACGTACGCGGGATGCTCGGGGTGCAGCGCGGCGGTCCGCTGGCCGTCGGCGATCTTGGCCGCCGAGTAGCCGGCGAGGTCCAGCTCGTCGAGATGGTGCACGCGCACGGACGACGGCACCGTGCCGGGCGGCGTGAATCCGGCAGCGCGGGTGGTCAGGATGGTGTGCGGCGCGGCCGTGTCGATGATGTGACCGATGCGCTCGGCGGGGTGCGCCGGGTCCACCGGCACGTACGCGCCGCCCGCGCGCAGTACGGCGTACATCGCGACACCCAGCTCGACCGAACGCGGCATAGCCAGCACCACAAGCGATTCCGGCCCGACGCCGGTATCGATCAGCATCCGCGCCAGCCGGTTGGCGCGATCGGAGAGCTCGGTGTAGGTGAGCGCTGTGTCGTCGTCGGCGACGAGGGCGACCGCGCCGGGGGTGCGCCGGACCTGGTTGTCGAAACCCTCGTGCAGGAAGCGGTCGGCGACCCGGTGACCGCTGGCGTTCCAGCTCGCGGTCACGTAGTCGAACTCACCCGCGTCGAGCAGTTCGATATCGCCGACGGGCGCGTCCGGCGTGCCGACGGCGGCGCGCAGCAGTCGAACGAACTTCGCGGCGAACTCCCGGACTGTCGCGGCGTCGAACAGGTCGGTGGCGTAGGTGAATTCGGCCCGGTATCCGCCCACCGCGGCGGCAGGCTCGGAAAGCGTCAGCTGGAGATCGAACTTGGCGAACCCGGATTCGAAGTCGACAAGCTGCGTGTCGAGTTCGGGCATGGCGAGCGGGACGGGCGCCATGTTCTGCATGAACAGCGCCACCTGGAACAGCGGGTGCCTGCCCTGCGAACGCGGCGGGTTCACCGCCTCGACCAACTGCTCGAACGGAATGTCGCCGTGGGCGAACGCACGCAGGTCGCGTTCGCGCGCGTGCCCGACGAGCTGCGCGAAGGTCGCGGCGGGCGCGACCTCGGTGCGCAACACGAGGGTGTTGACGAACATGCCGACCAGGTCGTCCAGCGCGGGCTCGCCGCGGCCCGCGACCGGGGTGCCGACAGCGATGTCGGAGGTGCCGGAGAGCCGGGCCAGCAGCGCGGCCAGCGCGGCGTGCAGCACCATGAACGGCGTCGCGCCGCAGCGCTCGGCGACCCGTCCGACGGCGGCGCGCAGGTCGGCGTCCAGTGCGAATTCGTGGGTGGTGCCGCGGTAGGACGCCACGGCCGGCCGCGGGCGGTCCGACGGAAGATCCAATTGCGCTGGGAGCTCGGCCAATTCGGTCCGCCAGAATCCCAGCTGACTCGCCGCCGCCGATTCCGGATCGTCCTCGTCGCCGAGCACGGCGCGCTGCCACAGCGCGTAGTCGGTGTACTGCACCGCGAGCGACTGCCAGCCCGGCGCCGCGCCGGCCCGGCGCGCGGCGTAGGCGGTGACCAGGTCGCGCATCAGCGGTCCCATCGAGACGCCGTCTGCGGCGATGTGGTGCACCACGAGCACCAAGGTGTGGTCCCGCGCGGCGCTGCGCAGCAGGCGCACCCGCACCGGGATCTCCTCGGCGACATCGAAGCCCTGGCTCGCGACGGCGCGCACCGCCTCGGCCAGCCGCTCCCCAGGAATCTCGGAGGGCGTCAGATCGAAGACGGCGTGCATCGGCCGCACCACCTGCACCGGGCCCGCCTCGGTCTGCGGGTAGACGGTACGCAGGATCTCGTGGCGCGCGACGAGATCGGTGATCGCGGCCGACAGCGCGGGCACGTCGAGCGCGCCGCGCAGGCGCAGCGCCACCGGAATGTTGTCCACCGCGGCATTCGCGCCCAGCCGGTTGAGGAACCACATGCGCCGCTGCGCGGGCGAGAGCGGAACGTGCTCCGGGCGCGGCCCCGCCACCAGCGCTGGTCGCGGGGCCCCCGCGCCGGACAGCGCGGCCACCGCAGCCACCGTCGGCCGGTCGAAGAAGTCCCTGACGTCGATCGCGACGCCGAGCGCCGCCGCGACCCTGGCGATCGCGCGCGCCGCCAGCAGCGAGTTGCCGCCGAGGGCGAAGAAGTCGTCGTCCGCGCCGACCCGCGGCGCGTCGAGCAGGTCGGCGAAGATCTCGGCGACGCGACGCTCGGCGTCGGTCGCGGGTTCGCGGTATTCGACCGCGGCGGCGCCGAAGTCGGGTTCGGGCAACGCCCGACGGTCCAGCTTGCCGTTCGCGTTGACCGGCATCTCGTCCAGCACCTGCACCAGCGAGGGCACCATGTACTCCGGCAGGTGCGCCCGCGCGGTGACGAGCACAGCTGCGGTGTCGACCGCGCCGCCACCGGCCGCCACCACGTAGCCGACGAGGTGATCGCCGCCCGCGTGCCGGTGCAGCGTGACCGCGGCTTGCGCCACCTGCTCGTCGCGCAGCAGCCCGGCCTCGACCTCGCCCAGTTCGATGCGCAACCCGCGCACCTTCACCTGGAAGTCGGTGCGGCCCAGGTATTCCAGTTCGGCAGGACCGCCGTCCACGCCGGACACCCAGCGGACCAGATCGCCGGTGCGGTACATCCGATCGCCCGGCGCGCCCTCGGGGTTCGCCACGAACCGATCCGCGGTGAGACCCGGACGGGCCACGTAGCCGCGGGCCAGCTGTACGCCGGACAGGTACAGCTCGCCGACCACACCCGCCGGAGCCGGACGTAGGTTCGCGTCGAGCACCAGCAGTTCGGTGTCGTCGGCGGCCGTGCCGATCGGCACGCTCGTGGTGTCGGCGGCGGTCACCTCGTGCGCGGTCACGTCGACCGCCGCCTCGGTCGGACCGTACAGGTTGTGCAGGGTCGCGCCGCTGACGTCGCGGAAGGCGGCCGCGGTGGCCGCGGGCAGCGCCTCGCCGGAGGCGAAGACCAGGCGCAGGGTGTCCGCGGCCGCTTCGATCTCCGGCTCGGCGACGAACACCGCGAGCATCGACGGCACGAAATGTGCCACGGTGACGCCGTAGTCGGCGATCGTGCGGGCCAGGTAGGCCGGATCGCGATGGCCGTCGGGCTCGGCGATCACCAGCCGCGCGCCGATCTGCAAGGGCCAGAAGAACTCCCACACCGACACGTCGAAGGTGAACGGTGTCTTCTGCAACACCACGTCGGCCTCCGACAGCCGGTACAGCCGCTGCCGCCAGCGCAGGTTGGCCAGGATCGAACGGTGCTCGACCGCAACGCCTTTCGGCCGACCCGTCGAGCCCGACGTGAAGATGACGTAGGCGGTGTTGTCCGCCGCGGGCAACAACGGCAGCTCCGTGTCCAGCGGTTGTCCCGCGGCGCCGGTGAGCTGTCCGGCGCTGCGGAGGGCGGCCTCGAATTCGTCGATGCGCAGCACCCGGCTGTCGGCGATCGACTCCGGCTGATCGGCGGTGGTGGTGAGCACCAGCGTCGGCGCCGCGGTCTGGAGCACGTAGGCGATGCGCTCGGCGGGATGCTCCGGATCGATCGGCACGTACCCGCCGCCCGCCTCGAGGATCGCGTACATGCCGACGAGCAGTTCGAACGAGCGCCGCACGGCCAGCCCCACCAGCGCGTCCGGCCCGACGCCCAGCTCCCGCAGGCGCCGAGCCAGGGCGGTGACGCGCGCGTCGAACTCGGCATAGGTGAGTGTGGCGTCGCCGAATACCAGTGCGACAGCCTCCGGGGTGCGCTTGACCTGCTCCTTGAATTCGCTGACCAGCGTCTCGACCGGGGTGAACGCGGTCGGCAGCACGTCGGCGGCGATCAGCAGCACGTCGTCGAGCAACCGGTCGAGCACCTCGCCGAGCGCGCCGTCACCGGATTCGAGCAACTCCGGAAGCCTGCCCGAGATCACCACCGAAACCAGGGCATCCGGGCTCAGTCCGCCGCCCATGGCCGCGCCGAGCGCCGCGACCTCGGTGGCCAGCGCCGCGTAGCCGACCGCGGTGTCGCCGTGCCGCAGCGCGATGCGCTCGGGCGCCAGCTCGGCCACGATGTCGAGCAGGCCGGGTAGGTCCTCCACACCGTAGGCGCGGCGCAGCAGCGCATGCCGGGGTGGGTAGGTGCGGTTGCCGAGTCCGCTGGATGCGACCGATTCTGCGTGAGACATCAGCTAATTCCTTTCGGAGACCACGGCCTGAGCCTCGGTGAGGAGGCGGTGCAGCGCGGCGGCGAGACCGCCGCCGCCGAGCGCCGCGAGCACGCCGGGCACCAGCCCGGCGAGGGAGACGTTGATGAGGACTTCCGGTGTCGCGGCTCCGCCCATGGCCTTGGCCACGGTCGTCAGCTTCGCGGCGAGATCGGCATAGGACACCCGGTGCGCACCGTGACTGAACGCGAGTTCGTCCGGCGCGAGAGCGGCTGCGGCGGAAATCAATTCGGGCAGTTCGGCGATCGTGACCGCGGGTGCGGCAGCGGGCCGCTGCTCACCTTCGGTGCGGATGTCGATGGCGCAAATCGCGATCGCCGGGTCCGCCGCGATCGCCGCGAGCACCAGCAGCAGCCGGTCGGCGTAGCGCTGGACCGTCGCGGCGTCGAAAATGTCGGTCGCGTAGCCGAATCGAAGCGCGAGCCCGTCCCGTTCACCCGCGGCGTCGAAGCGTTCGATGCCGGTGAGTTGCAGGTCGAACTTCGCCTCGTCCGGCGCGGGATCGAGCACTTCGACAGCGAGGCCGGGCAGTTCGACGCGGCCCGCGGGCATGTTCTGGAAGGTGAACATCACCTGGAACAGCGGAGAGTACGCGCCGGACCTGGCGCGGCCCATGGCCTCCACCACTTGCTCGAAGGGCAGGTCGGCGTGCGAGAGCGCGGCGAGGTCGCGATCCCTGGCCTGGCGAAGCAGATCGGCGAAGCCGGAGCGCGGTTCGATCTCGGTGCGCAGCACCACCGTGTTGACGAACATGCCGATCAGGTCGTCGAGTTCGGCCGCGCCGCGCCCGGCCACCGGGGCCCCGATGGTGATGTCGGCCGCGCCGGACAGCTTGGCCAGCAGCACAGCGAGTGCGCTGTGCATCAGGGTGAACAGCGTGGTCCCGTGGTCGCGCGCGATCCGCTCCAGCGTGCGGGTCAGCTCGGCGTCGACCGCGCAATCGATCGCGGCGCCGCGCATATCGCGGTGCGCCGGACGCGGGCGGTCGGTGGGCAACGCGAGCACTTCCGGCGCGCCCGCCAATTCCGTTGTCCAGTAGTCGAGTTGTCGTGCGTGCCAGCTCGCGGGATCGGCGGCGGAGCCGAGCAGCGCGCGCTGCCATTCGCTGTAGTCGCCGTACTGGACGGGCAGCGGCGCCCAGCCCGGTTCGCGGCCCGCCGCACGGTCGGCGTAGGCGCGGACCAGGTCCCTGGTCAGCGGCGCGATCGAGTAGCCGTCCGCGCAGATGTGGTGCAGCACGACGACCAGCACGTGCTCGTCGGCGGCGAGTTCGAACAGCGCGGCGCGGACGGCCGGCGCGACGGTGACATCGAAACCGGCGGCAACGAATTCCGCGATCCGACCGTCGATCTCGCTGGGCTGCACTGGAATCGGCGTCGGATCGAACGGCACCGCGGCGGCGTCGAGCACATCTTGCACCGGGCCTTCTCCGGTGTCCGGATAGCGGGTGCGCAGCGCCTCGTGCCGTTCCAGGACGTCCCGCGCGGCCGCCGCCAGCGCCGCTCGGTCCAGTGCGCCGGTGAGCCGGATGGCGGCCGGGATGTTGTAGGCGGCCGAGTCCTGCGCGAGGCGGTTCACCACCCACATGCGCTGCTGCGCGGGCGAGAGGCGGGCCGGGCGGGCGGTGTCGCGCCGTACCAGAGCCGGTCGTGCCTCGGCGTCGTCCTGGTCGGTCAGGCGCTGGGCCAGACGCGCGACGGTCGGCTCCTCGAACACCATGGCGACCGGAACCCGCACACCGAGTTCGGCGCCGAGACGGGCCGCGAGCTTGGTCGCGAGCAGCGAATTGCCGCCGAGCGCGAAGAAGTCGGTGTCGGCGCCGATCCGGCGGTCGGCCGTTGCCCCGTCGATCACCGCGGCGAAGGTGGCGGCGACCAGGCGCTCCAGGTCGGTGGCCGGGGCGCGGAAGGCGGCCTCCTCGAACACCGGCTCGGGCAGTTTCGCGCGGTCGACCTTCCCGTTGGCGTTGAGCGGCAGGGCGTCCAGCGCGACGAGGGCGGCGGGCACCATGTAGGTCGGCAGCCGCTTCGCCAGGCTCGCGCGCAGGTCCGCGGCGGACTCGGCGCAGCCGTCGGCCAGGACGACGTACGCGACCAGGCGCGCGCCTGCCCGCTCGTCCGCCTTGGCGACGGCCACCGCGGCCCGCACCTCCGGCAGCTTCAGCAGCGCGGTCTCCACCTCGCCGAGCTCTATGCGGAACCCGCCGATCTTGACCTGGAAATCGGCCCGCTCCAGGTACTCGAGATTGCCGTCGGCGCGCCACCGGACGATGTCGCCGGTGCGGTACATCCGCGCGGACGACTCGGCCGCGAACGGATCGGCCACGAACCGGTCCGCCGTGAGGCCGGGCCTGTGCTGGTAGCCGCGCGCCAATTGTGCACCCGCCAGGTACAGTTCGCCCGCGACGCCGACCGGGACCGGCTGTAGCCGGTCGTCCACCACGTACACCCGGCTGTTCCAGGCGGGCGTGCCGATCGGCACCGCCTGGCTCGGCCGCTCGGCCACCTCGTGCGCGGTGATCGACACCGCGGCCTCGGTCGGTCCGTAAAGGTTGTAGAGCCGCGCGCCACCGGCCGCCCGACCGAGGAACTCGGCGGCGGTCGCGGGCGGCAGCGCCTCACCGATGGCAAGTACCCGCCGCAGCCCGGCGGGCAGCGGTGCGTCCGGCGACGCCGCCAGCAGCATGCCGATCTGGGACGGCACCGCGTACAGCACGGTGACGCCGTGCCGTGCCATCAGCGCGCGCAGTCGATCCGGGTCGCGCTCGTCGCCGGGCCGGGTCACCACCAGCGCGCCGCCGGTGACCAGCGGGGACCAGAACTCCCACACCGAGAGATCGAAGGTGGCGGGCGTTTTCAGCAGCGTCCGGTCGGTCACGCCGAGCGTGAATCGCTCGCGCAGCCAGGCCAGCTGGTTGACGATCGCCGCGTGCGGCACGGTGACGCCCTTCGGCCGCCCGGTCGAACCGGACGTGAAGATGACGTACGCCGGATGCTCCGTGCGCAGCGGGCGGATCCGCTCGCTGTCCGCGACCGGGGCCGCCGAGAGGTGCGCCGCCACGAGCCGGTCCACCTCGAGGACGCGCACCGAGGTCTCGATCGGCATGCCGTCGGCCACGGTGGTGAGAGCGCAGACCGGTGCGGCGGTGTCGACGATGTAGGCGATGCGGTCGGCCGGGTGGTCCGGATCGACCGGCACGTAGGCGCCGCCCGCGCGGACCACCGCGTACATGGCGATCACCAGCTCGACCGACCGGCGCATGGCCAGCACGACGGTGCGCTCCGGGCCGACGCCCTGCCCGATCAACGCGCGCGCCAGCCGGTTCACCCGAGCGTCGAATTCGGCGTAGTTCAGAGACTTTCCGGTGTCGGCGTCGACGAGCGCCGGAGCGGCCGGGGTGTGCGCCGCCTGCCGGTCGACAAGATCGGCGAGGGTCAGCCGCTCGACCGAATGGGCGGTGGCGTTCCATTCGCCCAGCACACGCGCACGCTCGTCGCCGAGCAGGTCGAGGTCGCCGACCAGTGCGTCAGGCTGTGCGACAACGGATTCCAGCACGCTCTCGAGCAGGTCGATGATCCGCTCGGCGGTCGACGGCTCGAACAAGTCGGTGGCGTAGCCGAGGGTCAGCTGGATGCCCTCGGGCGTGCCGTCGGCGGCGTACCGGTCGACGGCGAACAGGTGCAGGTCGAATTGCGCTACGCCGTTGTCGAATTCGAGCTCGCGAACGGTTAGTCCCGGCAACCGCAGTTCGCCGCGCTCGTGATTCTGGAACGAGTAACCCACCTGGAAAAGCGGGTGTCGGGCGGTGGAGCGCTCCGGATTCAGCACCTCCACCAGTCGCTCGAACGGCACGTCGGCGTGTGAGAAGGCGGCGATGTCGGCGCCGCGAGCCTCGGTGAGCAGTTCGGCGAAGGACTGACCGCCCTCGACGCGGGTGCGCAGCACCAGGGTGTTGACGAACATGCCGATCACGTCGTCGAGTTCGGCCTCCCCACGCCCGGCCGTGGGCGTCCCGACGGCGATGTCGGCGACGCCGGACAGCCTGGCCAGCAACGCGGCGAAGGCGGCGTGCACGACCATGAACAGCGTCGCCCCGTGCGCGCGGCCGAGACCGACAAGCTGCTCGTGCAGCCGCGCCGGCACCAGCCGAGCCGTCTTCGCGCCGCGCAGGCTCTGCCAGACCGGGCGGGGACGATCGGTGGGCAGCGCGAGCTGATCGGGCAGACCGGCCAGCGCCTCGGTCCAATAGGCGATCTGCTCGGACGCGCGGGAGTCCGGATCGTCCTCGGCGCCGAGCAGCCCCCGCTGCCACAGCGCGTAATCGGCGTACTGCACGGCCAGCGGTGACCAGCACGGCGCGCGGTCGTCCAGGCGCGCGGTGTATGCCGTCATCAGATCGCGCACGAACGGCGCGACCGATGACCCGTCGGCGGCGATGTGATGCAGCACGCCCGCGAGCACGACATCGTCGGAGCCGATGCGGAACAACCGCATTCGCAGCGGGATCTCGGTGGTGACGTCGAATGCGGTGCCCGCGAGATCCCGAACGCGCTGCGGCAGACGGTCTTCGGTGACATCCACCGGGTACAGTGCCGGAACGGCCTGCGCCGCAGGCAGAATTCGCTGCGTCGGCGCTCCGTCCAGCTCGGGGTAGGTGGTGCGCAGCGATTCGTGCCTGCCGATCACGTCGGCCAGCGCGGACTGGAGCGCGGGTACGTCCACGTCGCCGGTCAGCCGCAGCGCCAGCGGGATGTTGTAGGCGACGGACGCGCCGTCGAACCGGTTCAGGAACCACATCCGCCGCTGGGCGGGCGAGAGCGGCAGCGTCTGCGGTCGTGCGCCCGCCACCAGCGGCGGCCGCGCGGCTCCGGCCTCCCCCGCGCTCACGGTCGCCGCCAGCTCCGCGACTCGCGGCGACTCGAACAGCGCCCGCACGCCGACCGGCTTGCCGAGCGCCGCGCCGATCCGGGCGGCGGCCTTGGCGGCGAGCAGGGAGCTGCCGCCCAGCGCGAAGAAGTCGTCGTCGGCCCCGACCTGGCCCGCGGCCGAAAGACCGAGCACCTCGGCGTACACACCGGCGACGATCTCCTCGACGACCGTGCCGGGCTTGCGGTAGGTCGTCGCCGCGAAGACCGGGGCGGGCAGCGCGGCGCGATCGAGTTTGCCGTTGACCGTCAACGGGATTCGATCCAGCGCGACGACAGCGGCGGGCACCATGTGCTCGGGCAGCGTGCGCGCCAGCTCCCTGCGCAACGCGGCCGCGTCGAGCGAGCCGTCCGCGACGACGTAGGCGACGATCCGCGCCTCGTCCACCAGATCGGTCCGCACCACCACCGCGGCCTCGGTGACCGCACCGGTGTCGAGCACGGCCGCCTCGATCTCGCCGAGCTCGATGCGGAACCCGCGCAGGTTCACCTGCTGGTCGGCGCGGCCGAGGTACTCCAGCTCGCCGTCGGCGGTCCAGCGCGCCAGATCGCCGGAGCGGTAGGCGCGCGAACCGTCGGCCGCGTAGGGATCGGCGACGAAACGGCTCGCGGTGAGCGCCGCCCGGCCCAGGTAGCCGCGAGCCAGCTGACCGCCGGAGACATAGATCTCGCCCGGCACCCCGACCGGCACCGGCCGCAGCCGCGCGTCGAGCACCCGCACCGTGAGCCCGGGAATCGCGCCGCCGATCACGCTCGCCGACCCCGTGCCCGGCTCGATCGGGCGGTACGACACATGCACCGTGGTCTCGGTGATGCCGTACATGTTCACCAGGCGCGGGCCGTCGGTATAGCGCGCGAACCACCCGGCCAGCCGCTGCGGTTCCAGCGCCTCACCGCCGAAAATCACGTGGCGCAGGGCAAATTCGGCGGGATCGACCGCGGCGTCGGCCGCCATGAGCTGATAGAACGCCGACGGCGTCTGGTTCAGCACCGTCACCGCCCGCTCGACGAGCAGACGGCGGAACTGCTCCGGCGATCGCGACGTGAAGTAGTCCACCACCACGAGTTCGCCGCCGAACAGCAGCGCGCCCCACAGCTCCCACACCGAGAAGTCGAAGGCGTAGGAGTGGAACATGGTCCACACGTCCGAGGGCCCGAACTCGAACCGGCGCCGGGTGTTGTCGAGCAGCCTGAGCACGTTGCGGTGCGGTACGGCAACGCCTTTCGGCCTGCCGGTGGAACCGGAGGTGTAGATGACGTACGCGGTGTGCGCCGGATGCAGCGGGGCCCGCCGGTCGGCGTCGGTGAGCGGCTCGGCGCTCACCGACGCGAGGTCGGCCGCCACATCGAGTACCGGGCCGCCGAACCAGTCGCGCGGCAGGCCCGTCGCGGCGGAACTAACGGCGCAGACCGGCCGGGCATCGTCGATCATGTACTCGATGCGATCGGCCGGGTAGTCGGGATCGATCGGCAGATAACCGCCGCCCGCCTCGAGCACGGCGAGCAGCGCGACGATCAGCTCGACCGATCGCGGCAGCGCCACCGCCACCAGGGTTTCCGGCCCGACGCCCGCGGCGATCAGCCGCCGGGCCAGTCGGTTGGCCCTGGCCGTCAGCTCGCGGTAGGTCACGACCTCTTCGCCCGCGCGCACCGCGACGGCGGTCGGATCGAGCGCTGCGGCGCAACGGAAGCGGTCTATCAGCGTCTCGTCGGCGGCGGCCAGGTCCGGGCCGGTGCTCGCCCATTCGACCAGCGCGCGGCGCTGTTCCTCCGCGGAGAGCAGCTGGATGTCGCCGACCGCGACCGTCGCGTCCGCGGCGACCGCCGCCAGCACCTGGGTGAACCGGCGGGCCAGCACCGCCACCGTTTCGCAGTCGAAAAGATCTGTGGCGTAGGTGATCTCGATGTCGATGCCGTCGGCGCGGCCGTCCGAATCGTCGGCAGCCACCACGGTGAACTGTAGATCGAATTCGGCGCCGACCGCGTCCAGCTCGACCGGCCGCACCCGAAGCCCGGCCAGCTCGAGCACGGGCACGGTGAAATTCTGCATGGTGAGTGCGACCTGGAAGAGCGGGTGGCGGTTGCGCGCGCGGTGCGGCGCGAGCAGCTCGACCAGCCGCTCGAAGGGCAGGTCGGCGTGCGCGAGCGCCTCCAGGTCGCGGGAACGCACGTCGTCGAGGACGGTCTCGAACCGCGCCCGCGGGTCGATCCGGCTGCGCAGCACCAAGGTGTTGACGAACATGCCTACCAAGCCGTCGAGTTCGGCCTCGCCGCGTCCGGCCACCGGGGTGCCGATGGCGATGTCCGCACTCCCCGACAACCGCGCGAGCAGTACGGCCAGCGCGGCGTGCACGGTGCTGAACAGCGTGGTCTCCCGCTTGCGCGCGAGTTCGCGCAGCTCGCTGTGCAGGTCGGAATCGATGCGCAGCCGGTGGGTCGCGCCGCGATGGGTGGACACGGCCGGGCGCGGCCGGTCGGCGGGCAGCTCCAGCTGTTCGGGCAGGCCGTCGAGCGTGCGACGCCAGAACTCCAGCTGACGGTGCGCGCGCGACTCGGGATCGTCGGCGGCGCCGAGGATTTCGGCCTGCCACAGGGTGTAGTCGGCGTACTGGATGGGCAGCGGAGTCCAGTCCGGCGCGCCGCCGTCGCGACGGGCGGCGTAGGCGGTCATGAGGTCGGCGGCCAGCGGACCGAGCGAGAATCCGTCGGCCGAGATGTGGTGCAACACGAGCAGGAGCACGTGCTCCACCGATTCGGCGCCGGTGAGCGCGAACAGGTGGGCGCGCAGCGGGGTCTCTTCGGTGAGATCGAAAGTGACCGCGGCGCAGGCGGCGAGGCGTTCGGTCAGCGCCGATTCCGCGACCCGCTCCTGGCGCAGCACCGGAGCCCGGCGCGGCAGGACCACTTGCTCGGCGCCGTCGGGTCCGGCCGGGTACACGGTGCGCAGCGACTCGTGCCTGGCGATGACGTCGCCGAGCGCGGCCTCCAGCGCCGGGACGTCGAGGTCACCGCCGAGCCGCAGCGCGACCGGGATGTTGTCGACCGCGTCGCCCGGCCCATCGGCGTCGGCGAGGAAACGGTTCAGGAACCAGATGCGCTGTTGCGCGGGCGAGAGCGGCAATCGCTCGGGCCGCGGGCGGTGGGTCGGCGCCGGCCTGCCGCCACGGCCGCGCAACGCTTCGGCCCGCGTCGCCATAGCGTGCACCCTGGGCGCGTCGAAGAGCAGCCGCACCGGCAGCTGGGTGTCCAGCGCCGCGCCGAGCCGGGCCGCCACCCTGGTGGCGGTGAGCGAATTGCCGCCGAGCGCGAAGAAGTCGTCGTCGAGCCCGACGCGCGGCACGCCAAGCACATCGGCGAATACGCGCGCGACGAGCTGCTGTGCGGGTGTCACCGGCGCGCGGAACGCCGCCGCCTCGAGCACCGGCGCGGGCAGGGCCTTACGATCGAGCTTGCCGGAGGCGTTGAGCGGGAACTCCTCCAGCGAGACGAACGCCGAGGGCACCATATACGCCGGTATGCGCTGTGACAGAGCTGCTTTCACCGAATCTATGTCGATGGCCGACTCCGGCGCGGCGATCAGGTACGCGACGAGCTGCGTACCGTCTCGCACCACGACGACGGCCTGGTCGATCTCCGGCAGCGCGATCAGGGCGGCCTCGATCTCGCCGAGCTCGATGCGCAGACCGCGCAGCTTCACCTGGAAATCGGTGCGGCCCAGGTACTCCAGCTCACCCGTCGCCCGGCCACCCAACGAATCGCTTCGCGATGCGGGAAGCCATCGGACGAGATCGCCGGTGCGGTACATGCGCTCGGCGCTGGCGAACGGATTGGCCACGAAGCGATCCGCGGTGAGATCCGGCCGCCGCGCATACCCGCGCGCCAGCTGCGCGCCCGCGAGGTACAGCTCGCCCGGCACGCCGACCGGCACCGGCCGCAGCCGCGAATCCAGCACGTACACCCGGGTGTTGGCCACCGGGACGCCGATCGGCACGCTGTCGGTGTCCGCGTCGACCACCTCGTGGTAGGTGACGTCGACGGCCGCCTCGGTCGGGCCGTACAGGTTGTGCAGCCGCGCTCCGGTCAGCGCGCGCAGCCGCTGCGCGGGTCCCGGCACCAGCGCCTCGCCGGAGGCGAACACCATGCGCAGCGAATCGCACTGCGCCACCGCGTGTTCCGCGACAAACACCGCCAGCATCGAGGGCACGAAATGCGCCACCGACACCCGTTCCCGGATGATCAGCTCGGCGAGATAGCGCGGATCGCGGTGCCCGTCCGGGCGCGCCACCGCCAGGCGGGCGCCGATCTGCAACGGCCAGAAGAACTCCCACACCGACACGTCGAATGTCGCGGGCGTCTTCTGCAACACGACGTCCTCGGCGGTGAGCCCGTATTCGGACTGCATCCACAGCAGCCGGTTCACGATCGCCGCGTGCGACACCGCGACACCCTTGGGCATACCGGTGGACCCGGAGGTGAACAGGACGTAGGCCGCGTTGCCCGGGCCGAGCGCACCGAGCCGATCCGCGTCGGTGAGCGGGGCGTCGGAATAGTCGGAGGTGTCGAACTGGTCGACATCCAGCACCGCCCACACCCGCGCACCGCCCTCGGACGACTCGAGATCCAGGCCGTCGCCGGTGCGGCTGAGCACACACACCGGCCGCGCACCGCGCAACACGTGCTCGATGCGCTCGGCGGGATGGTCGGGATCCACCGGGACGTACGCGCCGCCCGCCGTGATCACCGCGTACATGGCGACGACCAGATCCAGCGAGCGCCGCATGCCGATCGCCACGGTGCTCTCCGGCCGCACGCCGATGGACACCAGCAGCCGCGCCAACCGGTTGACCCGGCCCGCGAACTCGCCATAGGTGAGCGTCGCGTAGCGACTCGATGTGGGGTGGTGGTCGGGCGACGGGTGGGCCGCCGACTCGTCCTCGAAGGTCACCGCGATGGCGTCGGGGGTCCGCCGTGCCTGCGCCTCGAACAGCGACACCAAGGTCGCCACGGGGCCGAGGGCGCGTGCGGTGGCGTTCCACGTGCCGAGCAACTGGGTGCGTTCGGCGGCAGACAGCGTATCGATGTCGCCGACGAGCACGGCGGGATCGGCGCAGACCCCGTCGAGCACCCGCTCGAGCCGGGCCGCGAACGAGGCGACGGTGTCGGCGTCGAACAGGTCGGTCGCGTACTCGAAGACGGCGTCGATGCCGTCCGCCGTCTCGGCGAGCGTGAGCTGGAGATCGAATTTCGCGGTGTGCGTGTCGATGTCGAGTTCGCCGACGTGCAGGTCGGCCAGCTCGACGGTCGCGCTCGCGGTGTTCTGGAAGTCCAGCATCACCTGGAACAGCGGGTGTCTTGCCGCCGATCGCTCGGGGTCGAGCACTTCGACGAGCCGCTCGAACGGCACGTCGCCGTGGGCGAACGCGCGCAGGTCGCCGTCGCGCACGGCCGCGACCAGCTCGGCGAAGGTGCATTCGGGTCGCACGTCGGCGCGCAGCACCAGGGTGTTGACGAACATGCCGACGAGGTCGTCGAGCGCCTGCTCGCCGCGGCCCGCGACCGGGGTGCCGATCGCGATGTCCCGCTGACCGGAGAGCTTCGCCAGCGTCGCCGCGACGGCCGCGTGCAGCACCATGAACAGCGACGCGTTGGCGGACTCGGCGATCTCGCGCAGCCGTCGGTGGGTCGCGGCGGGAATTCGGAAGGCGTGCCGTGCTCCGCGTCCCGAGGCGGCGGCGGGGCGGGGCCGGTCGGCGGGCAGGGCGAGCAGGTCCGGCAGGTCGGCCAATTCGGCGGACCAGAACCGCAGCTGCTCGGCCATCAGCGAGTCGGGATCTTCCTCGGAGCCGAGGATTCGGCGCTGCCACAGCGTGTAGTCGGCGTACTGCACCGGAAGGGGCGACCAGTCCGGCGCGTTTCCTGCGCGCCGAGAAAAGTAGGCGCGCAGCAGGTCCCGCGTGAACGGCGCGATGGACCAGCCGTCCGCGGCGATGTGGTGCAGCGACACGACGAGCACGTGCTCGACATCGGAGCGGCGCAGCAGCGTCAGGCGCACCGGCGGAGCCTGCGTCACGGCGAAAGGCATTGCGGCGAGCGCGCGTACCCGGTCGAGCACCTCGTCGGTCTCGTCGACGATCTCCAGGACCGGGCCGCGGTCCGCGGGAAGGACCTCTTGGCGCGCCGATCCGTCGACGGCGGGGTACCGGGTGCGCAGCGCCTCGTGCCTGACGACGACGTCGGTGACGGCGGCGGCCAGCGCCGTCCGGTCCAGCGGACCGGTGAGCCGGACCGCGGCGGTCAGATTGTTCGCCATGGATGTCGCGTCGAACTGGTTCAGGAACCACATCCGCTGCTGCGCGTAGGAGAGCGGCACGATCGCCGGACGCTCAGTGGCGACCAGCGGCTGACGAGTACACGTGGTCGGCGCGCCCACCAACTCCGCGGCGAGCGCGACCACGGTCGGGTGTTCGAAGAGCAGCCGCACCGGCACGTCGGCCCGCAGCCGGGCGGCCAGCCGCGCCGCGATTCGGGTGGCCACCAACGAGTTTCCGCCGACGGCGAAGAAGTCGTCGTCGAGACCGACCCGGTCGAGTCCGAGCACCTCGGCGAACACCTCGGCCACCGCGCGCTCGGCCTCGGTGACCGGGGCGCGGAATTCCTTGACCGCCAACACCGGATCGGGCAGCGCCTTGCGGTCCAGCTTGCCCGAGCTGGTCAGCGGCATGGCCGCCAGCGCGACATAGGCGGAGGGCACCATGTAGGAAGGCAGTGTGGCGCGCAGCCTGCCTGCCAACACCGCGGCCACCTCGGTCTCGGGGAGGTCGGTCACCACGTACGCCACCAGCAGCTCACCGGCCGGATGGGCGAAGACGCGCACCGCGGCGGCGCGCACATCGGGGGCGAGCAGCGCCGCCTCGATCTCGCCGAGCTCGATGCGCTGACCGCGCAGTTTCACCTGGAAGTCGCTGCGTCCCAGGTATTCCAGTTGTCCGTCCCGGTTCCGCCGAACCAGATCGCCGGTGCGGTACATGCGCGCGCCCGCAGGACCGTAGGGATCGGCGACGAATCGTTCGGCGCTGAGCTCAGGGCGGCGGTGATAGCCGCGCGCGAGCTGCACCCCGGACAGGTACAGCTCGCCCACCACCGTTTCCGGCACCGGGCGCAGCCGGCTGTCCAGCACCAGCACGCGGGTGGCGCGCACCGGTCGCCCGATCGGCGTCGGACCCGGGGTCGCGGTCACCGGCGCGTGCGTGGCGTGCACCGTGAATTCGGTCGGACCGTAGAGATTGTGCAGTTCGGCGCCGCTCACGGCGGCGAATTCCGCGGCCGCTTCGCCGGTCATCGCCTCGCCCGCGACGAAGACGGCGTGCAGGGTGGCGATCGACGCGGCGGGCGCGGCGGCGGCGAACACCGTGAGCATCGAGGGCACGAAGGACGTCATCGTGACGCCGTGCGCCGCGATGGTCGCGGCGAGATAGGCGCTGTCGCGGTGTCCCTCGTGCGCGGCGACCACCAGGCGCGCGCCGCTCGTCAACGGCGCGAACAGTTCCCAGACCGAGACGTCGAAGGTCGCGGGAGTCTTGAACAGCACGACGTCGGCGGGGCCGACGCCGTATTCGCCGACGATCCAGCGCACCTGGTTCGCCACCGAGTCGTGCTGCACCGCCACGCCTTTCGGGCGGCCGGTCGACCCGGAGGTGAAGATCACGTACGCGGTGTTGGCGGCGCGCAGCGGGCGCAGGCGTTCCTCGTCGAGCACCGCGGCGTCCGCGTAGCCCGACAGATCGAGCGCATCCACCTCGAGGACCGGCGGCGCGCCCTCCGACGTCACCGCCCATCCGTCGGAGGACCGGGTGAGCACGCACACCGCACGGGCGGAGGACAGCACGTGGGCGAGCCGCGACGCGGGCTGATCCGGATCGACGGGAACGTATCCGCCGCCTGCTGTCAGCGCCGCGTAGGCGGCGAGCACGAAGTCGGCGCTGCGCCGCATCCCGAGCACCACCAGCGTCTCCGGGCCGACACCGGCATCGATGAGACGCCGAGCCAGCCGATGCACCCCCGCCGCGAATGCCGCGTAGGTCAGCGTGTGGTCGCCGTCGATCACCGCGACGGCATCGGGGGTGCGGCGGACCTGCGCTTCGAACGCCGCGAGCACGGTGCCCGTCGCGACCGGCTCCCCCGCTGCGGCCGACTCTCCCGCCGAGCCCGGCTCGATCGCCCGGCCCAGCTCCACCGCCCAACCCAGTTCGGCGGTGTCCAGCAGCGGCAGATCGCCGACCGCCGTGTCCGTGTCGCTCGTCAGCGCCTCGAGCACGCGCAGATACCAGCGCGCGAAGTCGGCGACGGTGGCCTCGTCGAAGAGATCTGTGGTGTAGGTGAATTCGGCCGGGACCCCCGCCGGTGCCGAACCTTCCCCGAGTCCGGCACCGGCGAAGCCTGCGGTGACCGTGAGCTGGAGATCGAACTTGGTCACCCCGGTGTCCAGGGTACCGGTGCGAACCGACATACCGGGGAGTTCGAATCGGATGTCGGCGGCGTTGTCGACCGAGAGCAACACCTGGAAGAGCGGATGCCTGGCCTGCGAGCGCGGCGGGTTCAGCGCGTCGACCACCTGCTCGAACGGAACCTGCGCGTGCCCGAAGGCGGCGAGGTCCGTCGCGCGCACCGCGGCGAGCAGTTCCGCGCCGGTCGCCGCGGCGTCGATCCGGGTGCGCAGCACCAGGGTGTTGACGAACATGCCGATCATGTCGTCGAGTTCGCGTTCGCCGCGCCCGGCGACCGGCGTGCCGACCACGATGTCGTCGCCGCCGGTCAGTCGTGCGAGCAGCAGCGCGAGCGCGGCGTGCAGGACCATGAACTCGGAGAGCCCGGTGGCCCGCGCGGTCGCGGTGACGCGCGCGACCACCGCGGTGGGCACCTCGAAGCGGTACGCCGCGCCGCGTCCGGTAGCGATCGCGGGGCGCGGCCGATCGGCGGGCAGCTCCAGCAGATCCGGTGCGCCTGCCAGCGTCTCGGTCCAATAGGCCAGTTGACGGGCCAGCGGCGCGTCCGGGTCGGATGCCGCGCCGAGCGCCTCCCGCTGCCACAGGCCGTAGTCGGCGTACTGCACCGCGAGCGGAGACCAGTCCGGCGTCCCGCCCGCCCGGCGAGCGGCATAGGCCGTCATCACGTCGCGGGCCAACACGCGCAGCGAAAGCCCGTCCGCCGCGATGTGATGCAGCACGAGGGCCAGGGCGTAGCCGTCGGAGTCGACGGCGAACAGCCGCGCGCGCAACGGGATCTCGCACTCCAGGTCGAAGCCGGTGGCGGCGAATCCGGCCAGCGCCGCGTCCATCTCGGCCGCGCCGATCGGCTCGGTCGCGCCGAGCACCGCGACCTCGTCGGCGGACAACACGATCTGCTGCGCAGGGACATCGTGGTCCGGCTCGTCGAGCACGGCGGGGAACACGGTGCGCAGCACCTCGTGCCGCGCCACCACGTCGCCGATCGCCCGCCGCAGCGCGGTCACGTCCACCTCGCCGCGCAGCCGCGCCACGAACGGCATGTTGTAGTCGGCGGAGCGTTCGAAGCGGTTCAGGAACCAGATCCGCTGCTGCGCGAGAGAAAGCGGAACCAGCGGCGGCCGCGGTACCACCCGCAGCCTGCGGGGCGCGGACGCGCCGCCGGTTCCGCCCGCCCGCTCGATCAGTTCCGCGAGATCGGACACCGTGGTGGCGGTGAACAATTCGCGGACTCCGAGCGGGCAGCCCAGGTCGGCGGCCAGCCGGGCGGTCACCTGCGTGGCCACCAGGCTGTTGCCGCCGAGTGCGAAGAAGTCGTCGTCGCGGCCGACCGACGCGCGGCCGAGCACCTCACCGAACACGCGGGCGACCGCCTGCTCGACTTCGGTGACCGGCGCGTGGTATTCGGCGCTGCGCCGCGGCGGCGCGGGCAGGGCCGCGCGGTCCAATTTGCCCGACACGTTGACCGGGAGGGCGTCGAGAACCACGTAGGCCGCGGGCACCATGTAGCCGGGCAGCGATCCCGCCGCCGCGGCCCGCAGCTGTTCGGGCCGCACGGTGCCGGGCTCGGACTCCACCGCGTAGGCCACCAGCTGTTCGCCGGCGCCCGCGTCGTCGCGCACCACGACGACGGCGCGCACCACCGAGTCGACCGTGCCGAGCACCGCCTCGATCTCGCCGAGCTCGATGCGCAGGCCGCGCAGCTTCACCTGGAAATCGGTGCGACCCAGGTATTCCAGTTCGCCGTTGGTGGTCCAGCGCACCAGGTCACCGGTGCGATACATCCGGTCGCCCGGCGACGCGGGCCCGTCCTGGCCCGCGAACGGGTCGGCGAGGAAACGCGCGGCCGTCAGGCCGGGCCTGGCGACATAACCCCGGGCGAGCTGTACCCCCGACAGATACAGCTCACCCGGAGCCCCGACCGGCACCGGCCGCAGCCGGGAATCGAGCACATAGAGCCGAGTGTTGAACACCGGCGCTCCGATCGGCACCGAGAGGGTATCGGTATCGGTCACCTCGTGAAAGGTGACGTCCACCGCAGCCTCGGTGGGACCGTACAGGTTGTGCAGCCGGGCGCCGGTCAGCACCCGCATCCGCTGGGCCAGCGCGGCGGGCAGCGCCTCACCGGAAGCGAAGACCGAGCGAAGCGTGGAATCGCGCGCGATGTCCTGATGCGCCAGAAAGACTTCCAGCATCGACGGCACGAAATGCGCGGTGGTGACGCCATATTCGGCGATGACTTCGCGCAGGTAGGCCGGGTCGCGATGGCCGTCGGGCTGCGCGAGCACCAATGTGGCACCGATCTGCAAGGGCCAGAAGAACTCCCACACCGACACGTCGAACGTCGCGGGGGTCTTTTGCAGCACCACGTCGGCCGCGGTCAGCCGATAGGTCTCCTGCATCCACACCAATCGGTTCACGATGGCCTCGTGGGTCACCACCACGCCCTTGGGCTTGCCGGTGGAACCGGAGGTGAAGATCACATACGCGGGGTGGTCCTGCCGCAGCGCGGCGGTGCGCTCGCGCTCCCAGACCGGACCGTCCGGATATCCGCGCTGCTCCAGGCGATCCAGCCGCACCACCGGCACGTCGACCGCGAGGTCCTCGGCGGTGAGGACACAGGCGGGCCGGGCGGTGGCCAGGATGTGCGCGGTGCGATCGGCCGGGTGGTCCGGGTCCAGCGGCACGTAGGCCGCGCCCGCCGTGAGTACCGCGTACATGGCGACGACCAGCTCGGGCGACCTGCGCAGGTGCAGGGCGACCCGGGTCTCCGGTCCGACACCGCGCTCGATCAGACACCTGGCCAGCCGGTTCACCTCGGCGGCCAGTTGGCGGTAGGTCAGCGTGGCGTCCGGTGCGTCGGCCCCGCGCAGCGCAACGTCCCCGCGCAGCGCAACGTCCCCGCTCAGCGCAACGTCCCAGCGCAGCGCGACCGCGTCCGGGGTTCGGGCCGTCTGCGCCTCGAACATCGCCACCAGCGTCGCGGCGGAGTGCGCGCCCGGCGCACGGGTGGCGACAAGCGCCTCGACATCGCAGCCGGTGGCGTTCCATATTCGGGTGCTGACCTCGATCTCCAGCTCGGTCGCCACATCGATCGCGGCCATCGGCGCGTCCAGGTCCGCGGCGACCAGCCGCTCCAGGTACTGCACGAAACGGGCGTGATGGCGGGCCAGGTCGTCGGCCGCGTAGAGGTTCGGGTTCGCCTCGAAATCGACGTGCACGCGGTCGCGTTCGCCGTAGTAGACGTTCAGGCTCAGGTCCTCCACCGGTCCGGTGGACAGCACGTGGTACCGGCCCGTCGTGGTGCCGAGCGTCAGGTCGCTGCGGAACAGCATGATGTTGGCCAGCGGGCCGAACAACGCGCGCCGGGCCGGGCGGCCGTCGTGGTCGGCGTCGCGGCGAATGTCCTCGTGCCGGTACCGCTGGTGCCGCAGCGCCCCGGCGACCTCGACGCGGGTGGCGCGCAACAGGTCACCCCAGGTAGCCGCGCCCAGCGACATCCGCAGCGGCACGATGTTGGAGAGCATGCCCGCCGAGCGCCGCATCACGGCGGTGGTGCGCGCGGTGACCGGCAGACTCAGCACCACGTCGTCGCGGTCGGTCAGGCGGCCGAGGTATCCGGCGAAGGCCGCGAGAAGCACCACCGCGATCGTCGAATCCTGGCTCTCGGCAACGGTGTTCATTCGATCGACCAGCTCGTCGGGCAGGCCGCGTCCGACGATCAGGTTGCTCGCCGCGCGCGGGGCGGTGCGCGGGTCCAGGCTGGTCACGCCGTCGAGCCCGGCCACCCGCTCGGCCCAGTGGGCGCGGTCGGTCGCGTAGCGCCCGCTCTCGCGGTAGGCGATCTCGCCCTCAACGAGCGTCTCCAGGCTGCCCGGCCGGATGGCTTCCGGCTCCGCGCCGAGCACCCGCGCGGTGTACCGCTCGGCCACCCGTATGGTGTTGGTCAGCGCGCCGTAGCCGTCGAGCACGATGTGGTGGGCGCGCAGGTACCAGAAGTAGCGTCGATCGGCGATGCGCAGCACCGCGCCCGCGAACAGCCTGTCGCGCACCAGATCCACCGGGGCGCAGGCATCGGCGCGCATCCACTCCGTGGCGGCGGCCACCGGGTCGGCGTGCGAGCGAAAGTCGATCAGTGGGATGTCGATGGACAGTTCGGTGTCGACGCACTGATACGGCGTGCCGCCCTCCTCGCCGAGCCGCACCAGCGTGGACCCGTAGTCGAGCGCCGCCGCGCGCGAAACCTCCTGCAGCAGTGCCGCATCCAGCTCGCCCTGCACGTCGACGTACTGCGCGACATTGATCGGGACCTGGGGCTCGAGCAGCTGCGCGTACCAGAGGCCGAGCTGCGCGGGAGCGAGCGGAAACGATGTGAGGGACGGTGTATGGCTCGCCGCGTTCCCGTTCGGCCGCGCGCTGAACCCACCCAACTCCGTACCGTGCACCAGAGCCTCCTCGTTAAGCGAAAGAACAGCTGGCCGAAGGCTTTTGGGCAGCACGAAGAAACCCCCGGCGGGTGGGTCCTCCGACCCGACGCCTGGCATCGGCGCCACTACAGGCGATTCGGCGAGAGCGCGACGGTGACGACGTCACCCGCGCGAGATCCAACAAATTGGTGAGACGAGATCGGCGGCCGGAGCCGCCGTGCCTAACTCTTGATCGTTCCTCCAACTCCACTGCCGGGGGACTCGGTCCACGCCCCCGGTGGTGTTTCCTACGTCACACGGATGTCACCGCGCATTGCGAACATTAGGCGGTCGGGAAATAAAAAGGAACAAGTTCCGATAAAAAAACCTGGACGGTTGTCCATCTCGCTCGCGGACGACAGCTAACTCCGAGCAGAATTGTGCGCGCGACCACAATCCGTGTCGCTTTGTGAGCTACCGCACTTTCAGATGTGCAGACTATGAGCCGGAACGTTGCATCCGCGTTGCATCGGCGCCGAGGCGGCGATCGAGTACCCGAATCTTGGCCTCGATCTGCGCATACAGCGGAGAATCGCGATCTACGGCCGCGCGGTATACGGCCCATGCCGCGGCGTCGTCGCGACCTTCCGCGCCGGCGGTCCAGCGCCGCAACACCGCGGCATCACGCGAACCGAGCACCGCGGTACGCAACCGCACGCGCAGTTCGTCTCGAATATCGATAATTCCCGGTGCGGTGGAACGCGGCAGCACCGGACCGGCATAGAGACGTAATGCGGAATCGACATCACCGGAGTCGAGTGCCGCCCGCAGCGCCTCCACATCGGTTGCGACATGGACGCGCAACTTGTATGGGCGCGAACCGAACACGGTCGGACCGACCACCGACCGCAGCCGGGACATGGCGGCGCGGATCGTGCCGTTGTCCAGATCGGTGTCGTCGAGCAGCAGTGCGAGGTGGTCGGCGCCGAGCCCCTCGGGATGCTCGGCCAGCAGCAGCAGGATCTCGGCGTGCCGCTGCGACAACGGAACCCGATCGCCCGCGATGGTCAGTTGCGGCTGCCCGAGACCGAGCACGTCGAGGCCGAGACCGCGCGACTCGGCGGCCGCCACGGGTTCCGGCCGTTCCCGCCCATGCAGGCCGTGCCGACCCGAGCGCATCGCACTGAGCACCAGATCCATCTCCGCGGCGGTGGCCGTCGCCTTCACCAGCGCGAGGATCTCGGGCTTCGCCACCCGCACACCCCCAGCTATCACCAGGACACCCACCAGCCTGCCGTCCGGGTCGTGCACCGGCGCTGCGGCGCCGGTGATCTGGTGCATGCGGTGCAAAAAGTGCTCTGGCCCATGGATCCAGGCGGCGCGGCCGGTGCGGACGACCAAACCCACCGCATTGGTGCCGACCCGGCGCTCGCTCAGATCATCGCCCGCGCGCAGTCCGATCTCCGCTGCGGCCGCGACTTGTTCGGGTTTGCCGTGCACCGAAAGTACTCGCCCGAATTGATCGGCGATCGCGACTATCAGACCCGTACGAGCCGCGTCTTCGACGAGCAATTTATCGATCAGCGGCATCAGGCCCGCCATCGGATGAGCATCCCGATAACGTTGCAAATCGGCTCCGCGCAAGCCGCGTTCGCTCAGCACGTCCATCGGATCGACGCCGGTACGCAGGCTGCGCAACCAGGATTCCAACACGAGCGGACGCAGCAAACCGGCTAGCTGCGCGAGCTGCTCGCCACCCGCGCTAAGATATCCATGTGCTTGTGCGGCATAGGCTTCCAGTGCGCCGAGTTGCGTGCCAGGTTCGACGCCGTGCCGTGGGGACCGCCCACCTGCAAGATTGCTGACCATTTGCCTTTCTTTCCGCCCCAAACTGTACCGGCGCGTATTCACAGGGAAGGGCGGATGTTCTGGTTTGTCCGCCAGGTCACATCCGGGACGAACCTCCTCATTTTGTGACCCATCCGTCTTTCACTTCACGATGTGAGCCAGCCCGCAGCATGTTCGGCGAGCATCACCGTCGTGGCCTGCGGTCCCCGGCTCAGCGGCACCGGAACGACGGACAGATCCACCACGGACAATCCGCTCACCCCGTGCACCGCGCACCGCGTGTCGACCACCGCATGCTCGGCAGCGCCCATCCGGCAGGTGCCCGAGAGATGTTGCGAGGTGGAAAGATTCGCGCGCAGCCAGGCATCGTGACCGGACGCGGGCGGCGAGTGACACGGGTAGGCGCCCGGTATCCGGTGCAGCACCTCGACCGCCAGCGCGACGGCGTCCCGCAGCCGCGCTCGATCGGCGGCGCCCGCCAGATAGCGGTGCTCGATCCGGGGCGCGGCGAGCGGATCGGCGCCGCGCAGCCGCAGCAAGCCCGCGGACTCGGGACGCATCAGCGCGACGCCGAGCCGGTGCCGATCCAAGGCGAACGGCACTGTGTACGGCCGGATTTCGATGTCGTCCAGGGTCAGCACGTACTCCAGCGGCACCGCCGCGGGAGTCGGCACGTCGAGCAGATATTCGAGGCCGATCTCGGGGTGGTCGTCGAACCCGGCGCCCACGGGCGCGGGACGCACCACCGGTATGCCGAGCGCCGCCAGCTCGTCCGGCGGCCCGATCCCCGAGCGCAGCAGCAGCGCCGCCGACTCCACCGCGCCCGCGCACAGCACGATCCGATCGGCCCGGATCGTGCCGCTCGTCTCGCCGCGCCGGTAGTCGACGCCGATCGCGCGATCACCGTGGAAACGGATGCGCGACACCAGGACTCCGCCTTGCACGGATAAGTTCGGGCGCGCCAGGGCGGGCAGCAGATAGGCCGACGCCGTGCCCACGCGCGCACCGCCGTCGACGTTGCACGGCACCGGTCCCACGCCCTCCGCGGGGCCCGCGTCCGGCAGCGCGTTGAGATCGGGCAGCGTGTTGAGATCTGGCACCTCGGCGAAACCCGCGTCGCGCGCGGCTGTGGCGAACGCGCGGCTCACCGGTGTCGGATCGGTCGTGCGGCGCACCGGGATCGGGCCGCCTCGGCCGTGTCCGGGCCGGTCGCCGTAGTCGCGGTCGTCCTCGAGCCTGCTGTAGGCGGGCAGCACCGACTCGAAGGACCAGTCGCGCGCGCCGCCGAGCGCCGCGCTCCAGGCCGCGAAGTCGGCGGCGGGTGCGCGCACGAAATAGCTGCCGTTGACCGTGCTGGAGCCGCCGATCACCCTGCCGCGTACCAAGTTCCCCTCGACCGCACGGTCGTCGTCCGAACTCGCCGCGAGCGTCGCGGGATACCGCCACAACCATCGCGCTTCCGGCCCGATCGGCAGCCGCGTGGCATCGCGCAGCGCCGCGGGCATTTCGGCCGCGGTGGACCACACCGTGCCCGCCTCCAGCAGGCGTACGGTGTGATCGGGCGCTTCGCTCAACCTCGCCGCGAGCACGCACCCCGCGGTGCCGCCACCGACGATCAGGGTGTCGACCATAGGAACCAGCTCATCCGACGGGCGGGCCGTCGGCCCGGCAAACAACGATCAGCGCGGTGGCGCGGTGGATTTCACCGCGCTGGCGCCGTGGGTTTGAGCGCCTCGACGCTGCGCGCCCGAAAGGCGCCGAGCCAGAGCCCGGTGCCGTAGGCGATGTCGTCGAGACGCTTGTAGGCCAGGTAGCGGAACGGGTCGAGCCCGCCCGCGTCGCGGTGGGTGAACCAGTCGGCGAGGCCGTCGGCCACCGCCATGGTCACCGCGATCCGCCGGATGCGCCGCGAGGCCAGCATCGCGAGCAGCGTCACCGGCCAGTAGTGCCTGCACATCGCCGACGCCAACCGCCACAGCCCGGAGAAGAAACCGCGGGCGAGGTAGATGGACGCGATGCGCGTGGGGTTGTCCAGTGCGGTGAACACTCGCCGCAGCCGGGCCAGCGCCGTGACGAGGGTGACGATGCCGCCGAGCAGTCCCCACTTCGACATCGTCGCGAACAGCACCGCTGCCACCACCGTCCAGGACGGCACCGACAGCGGCGAGACCATGCCCTTGCCGTGCCGCTCGCCGAGCGGCGCGGCGCCCGTGCCGTAGAACAGCTTTCGCCCGAACCAGGACGGGAACGAGACACGGTGATCGTGCGCCACGTGCGCGGCGGGCTCGTAGCGCAGCCGCCAGCCCGCCTGCTCCAGCCGCCAGCACAGGTCGACGTCCTCGGCGACCCGCATGGATTCGTCGAAGCCGCCCTCGGCGAGCAGCGCCTGCCGCCGCACCAGCAGCGCGGCGCTCGGCACGTACGAGACCAGGCCGCGCGATTGCACGGCCGCCTCCCTCCTACCCAGGTCGAGCGAGGAGCGGGTGTGCTCGTAGCGGGCCAGCGCGTTGGTCTCCGGATCCAGCGCGACGATGCGTGGCGCGACGAGCGCGACCTTCGGATCGCTGAAATGCCCGAGCATGACCTCGAGCCAGCCGCTGCGCGGCACCACGTCGGAATCCAGAAACGCGACGAATTCACTTGTCGCCGCCCGCAGGCCGGCATTGCGGGCAGCCGACGGGCCCTGCCGCTCGTCGTGGCGCAATACGGTGACCCGGCAGCGAGTGCCACGGGACTCCGGGATCCGCACCGGTTGGTCGGAACCGTCGTCGACGACGATCACCGTGTGCCCGCGCAGCGCCGCCAACAGCCGGGCGAGGCCGTCGGCGTTGTTGTGCAGCGGCACGATGACGGTCACGTCGTCGGGCGAGGGCAGCAGTTGCGGCCGCGGATTGGCGACTCCGGAATCGAGCAGCCGTCTGGCAACAACCGCCGACTTGGGGTCGGTGACCTCGAGGTACCCGTCGCCGATCATCTCGGCGGCCTCCGGGGCAAGTCGTAGCAACCTGGCGGGTGAGCCCCCGATCAGGATGCGTCCGCCGGAGTATGCGCGTACCCGTGGATCGATACGTACCCCGAAGCCGTCGGGCAATCGATCATGGCGCATTCCTGGCATGCTAGGCGGATATTCGTGCGCGGGCATCATCGGTCCCGAAAAAAGAACGGAATTCCGCACGAATAGGCCCGTGACCGTGTGCGACTCGAACCACGGCGTGTTGCGGAGGGGTTGCGGACAATTCGATAGCGAGTTCCGGCAACGCAGTAGCTATTCATCGCTGCCCCATCGATAACCTGCGCTCGCCGGCTGGCAGCGCACGGCTGGCAACCGGCGGGTGGTCATGCCAGCGGACTCTCGTCGCAGGCGCGCGATGGCCGTCGCGCCGTTAACGTCAGCGGGATCGGCCCGGACTTGCGCGCCGCGCCACTCCGCGGCGCGGCGCGGCGCGAGTGGTCCACCGAAGAGCGCGGTATGGTCCGTCCCGCGTCGGCCAGCGCGGCCTCGCCGTAACCCTGCACGCACTCCGGGTCGGGCCCGTCGGCGGGCAGTCCGGTGAAGAACTTCGCCGCCATGCAACCGCCCCGGCAGGCATCGTAATGCGCGCATCCTGAGCAGGCGCCACCGCCGCTGGGTTCGCGCAGCTCGGAGAACAGCTGCGAGGTCTGCCAGACATTGCGAAAACCGTCGTCGGACAACACGTTTCCGGCCAGGAAGCGATCGTGGATGGCGAACGGGCAGGCGTATACATCGCCCACCGGGTCGACCAGGCAGACCACGCGACCCGCGCCGCACATGTTCAGGCCGGGCAGCGCCTGCCCGAAGGCCGAGAGGTGGAAGAACGAGTCGCCGGTCAGCACGCCCTCGCCGTTGCGCAGCAGCCAGTCGTAGAGCACCCGCTGCTGATCAGGGGTGGGATGCAGCTCGTCCCACACGTCCGCACCGCGGCCGGAGGGCCGCAGCCGGGTGAGTCGCAATGTCGCGCCGTACCTTTCGGCGATGGCGCGGAACTCGTCGAGCTGCGCGATGTTGTGCCTGGTCGCCACCACCGAGAGCTTCGCGTCGCGAAAACCGGCGGCCGCCAGGTTCTCCAGCGCGCGGATCGCCATGTCGTAGGAGCCGGGTCCGCGCACCGCGTCGTTGACCGCCGCGTCCGCGCCGTCCAGCGAAACCTGTACGTCCACATAGTCGCTCGCGGCCAGCCGCGCGGCGACGTCCGGGGTGATGCGAACGCCGTTGGTGGAGAACTTGACTCCCACATGGTGCGCGGTCGCGTAATCGACCAGCTCCCAGAAGTCCGGGCGCACAGTGGGTTCGCCGCCGCCGATGTTCACGTAGAACACCTGCATGCGCTCGAACTCGTCGATCAGCGTCTTGCACTGCTCGGTGCTGAGCTCGCGCGGATCGCGGCGGCCCGACGACGAAAGACAGTGCACGCAGGACAGATTGCAGGCGTAGGTGAGTTCCCAGGTGAGACAGATCGGCGCGGCGAGGCCGGACTCGAAACGGTCGACCAGGCGCACCGCGCGATCGGCCTGTGGCGCACCGGATTCCGATACGCCGGCGACGGTGGTGGACGCAGCGGTAGTGACCGCAGCGCCGCCCGACCGCGGGACCACCCCCGCATCCGGCCGGACGGCCTGCGCCAGCGCGGGCTTGGCTCCCGCGGCGCCGGATGCGATATCCGGCGCGCCGATGATCATGTCACCTTCGGCCAGTTGCGCGAGCGCCCGCACGTACGGCGCGGCGCCTTCGTCGGCGACACCGGCCGCGCGCAGCGCCGAGCGCACCGACGCGTGTTCCGGCAGCGATCGCACGATCTCGACGATGCGCCTGCTCTTCAGGAACGAGAGCTTGCGCGTGCCGAAGTGGTAGAGCAACGCGCCGAAGGGCTCGGGGCGCAGCGCCACCCTCGGATGCAGTTGCCATCGGGTATCGAGATCGAGCATGCCGTTCTCGCCCGTCAGTAGACGCCGCACATGCCGTCGATGGACACCTCTTCGATGAGGGTCTCCTCGACGAGCTCGGCTTCGTCGGTGTCGCTCGGCGCGATGAACTTGTGCGGCATGAGAACCTCCGAGTTTGACGACGGGACGCGACCACCTGTGTAGTCCCTGTCACACCTTAGCGACAACCCCCGCAAAAGTGAAACACGTTCCAATCGACGGGACCCCTCCTTCCCTCGCCGCCGGGCTCCACCGCATCACCACGCCGCACCGCCGCGGTACGCGACCACCGCCCGCGCCGCCACCCGCCCCTACCGTGGCGCTCTAGACTTCGGGTGTAGCACAGCTGAACAGAACGTGACGGGCGGCACATGCCCGCGGCAGTAGAGGTGGCATGGGAGTCGGACGAATGCAGGCGAACGGGGGCGGAAACACTCTGTCGGAGTCCGAGATCGTGGAGGCCGCGCTGCGGGTGGTTCGCGCGGATGGCGTGGAAAAGCTGTCCATGCGGCGACTTTCCCGCGAACTCGGCGTCTCCCCCATGGCGCCGTACTACTACGTGGCCGACAAACGCGAGCTGCTCGACCTCGTCGCCAGCGCCGCGCTCGCCGGCGTGCGCAAGCCACCGCCGGAATCCGGGCCGTGGCAGCAGCGCCTGCGCGATCTCATCGATCAGATCGATGAGAAACTGCGCAAGCACCCCGGGCTCGGCGATGTGCTCATCGAGCAGATGCTGGGCAAACAGCTCGACCTGATCGCCGCCATCATGGAGATCCTGTTCGAGGCCGGGTTCTCCGACCGCAATGTGCTCGCCGCCTACGCGACGATCCACACCTACCTGTTCGGCCGCAGCCGGGTGAACCCGCGCGACCGGGCTCCGCTGTCGGAGGTCACGCTGCCCGAGTCGGTGGAGCGGGCCACCAAGTACATCGCAGACCTGCGCGGCAAGTACGCCTACGACTTCGGCATGGAGGTGCTGATCGCCGGTCTCGAGGCCCAGCTTGTCCACCAGCCGGACCGCGACGTACGATGAAACTGAAACACGTTCTAGTTTTGTCGCCGGCCGCTGTTCGCACGGTCGCCGACGATGCCGGATTCGAGAGGACGTCATGACAACCGTCGAAGTTCCCCACGGCTCGCGCTCGGTCGTGCTGCGGGTTGCCGCCGTCATCACCGAGACGGCCGACACCAGCTCGCTGGTCTTCGACGTCCCGGAAGAGCTGCGGGAGAAGTTCGAGTACAAGCCGGGCCAGTTCCTCACGCTGCGTATCCCCAGCGACCGCACCGGCTCGGTGGCTCGCTGCTATTCGCTGGCGAGCTCGCCGCACACCGACGACCAGCCCAAGGTCACCGTGAAGCGCACCGAGGGCGGCTACGGCTCGAACTGGGTGTGCGACAACGTGAAAGCGGGCGATCAGCTCGAGGTGCTGCCGCCCTCCGGCGTCTTCACCCCGAAGAACCTCGACGAGAACCTGCTGCTGTTCGGCGCGGGCAGCGGCATCACACCGGTGATGTCCATCCTCAAATCCGCGCTGGCCCGCGGCAACGGCAAGATCGTGCTCGTCTACGCCAACCGCGACGCGGAGAACGTGATCTTCGCGAGCGAGCTGCGCGAACTCGTGGACAAGCACCAGCAGCGGCTCGTCGTGATCCACTGGCTGGAACCGCTGCTCGGCCTGCCGACCGCCGACACGCTGGCCACTCTGGTCGCGCCCTACACCGGCTACGAGGCATTCATGTGCGGCCCGAAGCCGTTCATGGACCGGGTGCACGACGCGCTCGGCCAGCTCGGCGTCTCGCGTTCGCGCACGCACGCCGAGGTGTTCAATTCCCTTGCCGGCGACCCGTTCGCCGACCAGGCGCCGGTCGAGGTCAGCGACGAGGAGGCCGCCGACGCGGCGACCGTCGAGGTGGAACTCGACGGCGAGGTGCACGAGCTGAGCTGGCCGCGCAAGCAGACGCTGGTCGACATCATGCTCGCCAAGGGACTCGACGTGCCCTACTCCTGCCAGGAGGGCGAGTGCGGCTCCTGCGCCTGCACGGTGCTGGAGGGCAAGGTCGAGATGGAGAACTCCGAGATCCTCGATCCGGAGGACATCGAGAACGGGTACATCCTGGGCTGCCAGGCCCGGCCGGTCACCGATCGGCTGCGCATCCAGTTCTGAGTCGGGCTCAGCACGCGGGCCTGGTCGACGCTCCGAGCGCTGACCGTGCGCGGCCTTTGGCCCGGTCTCAGCGCCGACCGTGCATACCGGGTCCGGCCTGGGCTCAGCGCGCCGATCGCGCATACGGTGTTCGATCTGCGCTCCGCAGCGCTGACCACGGCGGCGTCCGGGTCTGCGGCCTGCGCGCTGATCCGAGTGTGCGCTCAGCACGCCGATCGTCTGTGCGGTGTTCAACCTGGGCTCAGCGCGCCGACCGTGCGTGCGGTGTTCGATCTGCGCTCCGAGCGCCGACCGTGGCGGCGTCCGGGTCCGCGGCCTGCGCGCTGATCCGAGTGTGCGCTCAGCACGCCGATCGTCTGTGCGGTGTTCGGCCTGGGCTCAGCGCGCCGATCGTGCGTGCGGTGTTCGATCTGCGCTCCGAGCGCCGACCGTGACGGCGTCCGGGTCCGCGGCCTGCGCGCTGATCCGAGTGTGCGCTCAGCACGCCGAACGGTAGGCGCTGCGCTCGGCGGCGTCGAGGTGTTCGGTGGCGTAGCTGAGCGCGGTGCGGCCCATCCGTGCCGCGTGTTCGTCCAGGAAGCCGGTCAGCAGGGCGCGGTCGATTCGCTTGCCGACTTCGCGCAGCATCCAGCCGACCGCCTTCTGGATGAGGTCGCGGCGGTCGGCCAGGAGTTGTTCGCAGAGCTGGAACGTTGTGCTCGCATCACCCGCCTTGATGAACGCGAAGGTGGTCAGCAGGGCGACGCGGCGCTCCCACAGCGAGTCCGCGGCGGCCAGCTCGAAGAGCAGATCACGCGGCCGGTCGAGCAGCCACGGGCCGAGGACGTTCTCGGCGGAGGCGTCGACCAGGTCCCAGTTGTTCACCCGGCCGCGGCGCAGGGCGTCCAAGTACAGACGCACCATCTTCTCTTGCTCCGCCACGTCGAGCGTGCGCGGCTTGGCCGCCTTCGCGAAGCGGGCGTTCAGGATGACCAGACCGGCAAGGCGCTCCTCGTGCACGGCGCTGTCGAGCAGGTCGTCGATCTCGGTGAGGTCGAGAGCGGCAAAGCGTTTGGCGATCGTGCGCGTCGTCGGGACACGCACCCCGATGAACACGTCGCCCTCGCCGTACTCCCCGGGCCCGGTCTTGAAGAAGCGCTGAAGATGGATCGCATCCGCGGGGTCGGCCGCCTCCGCGAGTGCCTGCCGGACATCAGCCGCGGTCGGCGCCGTTGCGATCATCGACTGCTCCCATCCCTCGGCACAGCGCCGTCGACCGACGCACGCCCATTCAACACGAGCGACCTACGATCGGACATCTGCCGAGGCCGAGGCTTCGCCACCGCGCTCGCCTCACCATCGGAGCGCTCGCCGTCGCGGGCGCGTGCTCCAGTCCGGCCGGATGCCGCTTCCGGCTCGTGCACGGGCAACCCGATCGGAAGATCACCACAGCCCGTTCAACGAGCGGGCGCTTGCGGCCGGGGAGACGCCGGCGACGATCAGACCTGTGCGCCGAGAATGCGTCCCGACTCGAAAGCCGCGGCGCTGGCGGGCAGTGCACCGGGCCGTCCGCTGTTCAACACCCGCACCACGCCGTTGCCGGTGGTCGGCCTGCCGAGCGCGTCCATCCGCCGAATGGTCTGCGCGGCAACGGCTTGCGCGCTGTCGAAGAGGCGAACACCGATCGGCAGCGCCGCCACGATGGCATCGATGACCAGCGGATAGTGCGTACAGCCGAGCACCACGCCTTCAACGTCGTCGGGAGTCTGCTCGGCGGCGCGGGCGATGGAGTCGCGGGCGGCGACCAGGTCGCCGCGGTCGATCGCGTCGGCGAGTCCGTGGCAGGCCACGCCGACCACCTTCGCGTCGCCCCCGAACGCCGCGATGAGGTCGGCCTGGTACTTGCTCGCGGTTGTCGCCGCCGTGGCCCACACCGCGACCGAGCGGCAGGCCGCGGCCGCGGGCTTGATGGCGGGCACGGTGCCGATCACCGGCACGCCGGGGCCGACGTCGGCGCGCACCTGTTCGAGCGCGGTCACGCTGGCCGTGTTGCAGGGCAGCACGATCACCTCGGCGCCCGACTCGATGGACGTGCGGGCCGCGCCGACCACCCGATCGACGGTCCAGCGCTCGGGTTTGGGGCCCCACGGAGCGCCGTCCGGATCGAGTTGCAGCAGCAGGTCCACGTCCGGCCGCAGCTTGCGCAGCCATGCGGCCGTTGGCAGCAATCCCAGCCCCGAGTCGATGAGCGCGACGATCACATCGACCACCGTATTACAGGCGTACCTCCCGGCCCGAACGGCTCCGCACGGTCTCAGGTGGCGGCGAGCAGGTCGGCGACCGGCGCCGCCGCGGCGATCTTCGCACGGGCCTTCATGACCTGCGCCGTCATTCCCGCGCCGACGACGCCGGTCAGGACGCCGTCCTTGGCGTAGTAGGCGAGGAATTTGCGGCCGTCGTCGGCGACGACGGTGACCTCGTCGGCGGCGCTCGGGGTGCCGAGTGCCTGGATCTTCACGTCGTACTGGTCGCTCCAGAAGTACGGGACCCGCGCCGCGGTCGGCGGTTCCGCGCCGAGCAGCGCGCAGGCCAGCAACTTGGCCTGCTCGCCCGCGTTGGTCCAGTGTTCGACCCGCTTGCGCTCGCCGGTCTCGTGCCGCCACGCGGCCACGTCGCCGACCGCCCACACCCGGTCGGCGGAGGTCCGGCCCACCTCGTCGGCGAGCACGCCGCCGCCATCGGCGGGTTCGGCGAGCGCGATGCCGGAGTCGGTCAGCCATTCGGTGACCGGGCGCGAGCCGATGCCGACCACCACGAGATCGGCGAGCACCTCCGCGCCGTCGGACAGCAGGGCGCCGCGCACCCGGCCCGCCTCGTCACCGAGGAAGGTGTCCAGCCCGGTGTGGCAGCGCAGGTCGACGCCCTCGTCGCGGTGCATGCGGGCGACCAGCGCGCCGACCTGCTCGCCGAGCACCGAGGCCAGCGGAGTCGGCTGCGGTTCGACCAGCACCACCTCGACGCCGCACGCGCGGAAACTGGCCGCGAGCTCACAGCCGATGAAACCCGCGCCGACCACGAGCGCCCCGGTGGCGCCGCGCAATTCGGCGCGCAGCGCGGCGGCGTCCGCGTGCCCGCGGAGCACGTGCACGCCTTTCAGTTCGGGTAGGCCGGGCAGCAGGCGCGGACGCAGACCCGTCGCGATGACGAGGTGGTCGTAGTCGAGGGCGCCGCCGTCGGCCAGGGTGATGCGGCGGGCGGCGGTGTCCACCGCTGTCACCGTGGTGGACAGGCGCAGATCGATCTGCTTCTCGTCGAAGAATTCCGCGGGGCGCAGCGTGGTGTCGTCGGTCTCGCCGCGGACGAATTGCTTGGACAGCGGCGGGCGATCGTACGGCAGGCGCGACTCGTCGCCGATCAGCACCAGACCGCCGGCGTATCCGGCGCGACGCAGTTCCTCGGCGGTGCGCAGCCCGGCGAGTCCGGCCCCGACGATCACGATCGGCGCGGTCATGCGACAACCCCTTCCTCCGTTGACACGACCCTCACCCTAGCGTCTGCTTGGTCAAGTTTTGCTGTGGCGGCAGTCACTTTCGCCAGGTCGATGATTGCCGCGCAATCGTGTCCGTTCAGCTATTGATCGGGCGGTCAATCAGGACTATACCGAGGTCAGGACATATATCGAGCCGAGGAGGCACACCATGTTCACCGAGAGTCGCGCGCAGGACCTGCTCGCCGTCATACTCGGAATCTTCACCGCACTGTCCCCCTTGTGGGTGGACACGAACGACAGGGCCATGTGGACGCTGATCGTCCTCGGCGTCCTGATCGCGCTCACCGGCCTGGCCCAGATGGCCCGGCCCGCCATGGCGATGGCCGACTACGCGATGGGCCTGTTCGGTGCGCTGCTGTTCATCTCGCCGTGGGCGATGGACTTCACCGAGTACAGCGGTGCATCCTGGACCGCATGGATCGTCGGCGTGGTCACGGTGGTCGTCGCGGTCGCGGCGCTGCCCGTGGTCACGGCGCGCATGCACCGGACCACCGGAGGAATGGCTCCGCACCACTGATGCATGACGGGCGAATCCCGCACCGCGATCCCGCCCGCGGCCGGACGGCTACGAGGACGCACCCCTGATGCAGATGCCGACACCCGGTCGTCGCGCGGCTCGACGACCGGGCTCGACCAAGACCGGGCGCCGCCGCAGCGCCAAGATCGACGGCGACGCCCGGCAACTCATCCTGGACGCCGCCGAAAGTCTCTTCGCGGCACAAGGATTCGACGCTACCGCGACGGCGGCCATCGCCGCGGACGCGGGCGTGCCGAAAGGTCTGGTCTTCTACTACTTCCCCACCAAGGACTCGATCCTCTCCGCGTTGATGTCCGAGCGCATGCCCGCGCATCCGATCGCTGACATCGGCGCCGTGGTCGCCCCCGGCGATCCGGCCGCCAGCCTGGTCAACCTCGACGCCGCGCTGAATCTGCGCGACCACCATTCCTCGGTGCTGCGCGTGATCATGTGGCGCGAGGCCGACACCCATCCCGACGTGCGCCGCCAGCTCCGCCACCTGCGTAGCCAACTCCTCGACGTGACCGTCCGCGTCCTCCAGGCCAGCGCGCCGACTCCGGTCCGCCCCGGCACCCTCCGCGCCTGCGCCGCCGCCTGGGTCTCGGCCATGTTCGCCATCGCCAGCACCGACCGCCTGCACGCCCTCGACGGCATCCCCCTCCCCACCGCCGACGAAATCCTCAACGTCGCCCAGGTCGTCGCCGCGGGCATGACCCACCTCGGTTAGTGAGATCCACTTGCACTCCGGCCGTCCGTGCGCCGCAGTCGACAGCACAACGGCCGGTCGAACGCGGCACCTGCCGGAGCATAGAACCGTGACCGCCGCGCGCGACTACTCCGAGCTTCACGCGCTCATCGACCAGCTGAATCCCAGCCAGGCCGACGAGGTGCGCCGCCACGTGCTACGACTGGTCCACCCCCGCCCCGAGCGGTTCTCGGTGCTACGGACATTCGACGGTCCGTGGACAGACCTCGGCGCACGCGCCAAGGATGCGCTGTGGCGATCGCGGCAGGTGATCTGACGCAGATCGACATCACAGACGCCGATCTGCATCGGATGGCCGAATTGATGACGCAGTACCGGGGATTGCCCCTCGGCGTAGCCGATGCCTCGGTCATCGCCGTGGCCGAGCGCCTCGACACGGTCGAGATCGCATCGCTGGATCACCGTCACTTCCATGCTGTGACGCCCCGGCACACGCCAGGCTTCAAGCTCCTCCCCTGATCGGTGTGCTCCACTTCGAGCCGGCCCCGACGGAGCTATTCGGTCGGGGCCGAGAGGAATTCGAGGAGGTCGGGGGCGAAGCGGGGGTGTTTGACAGTGCCCATGTGGGAGGCGCCGGGGTAGATGATCAGGCGGGAATCGGGGATGCCGTCGGCGGTGCGCCGGAAGGTTGCCGTGGAGTAGAACTCGTCGTGTTCGCCGCCGACGACGAGTGTCGGGGCGGTGATTTCGCCGAGGCGGGCCGAGAGGTCGAAGGCGTCCTCGGCGCGGACGAAGGCGAGGGTGTCGGATGGGTTCTTCGGGCGCGCGAGCGGATCGAACAGCCACATGACGCCTTTGGTGAGGTGAGCGGTGATGGAGGTCGGCGCGGGAATCATGTAGTGCAACGCCCTGCGGCCCTCGGCGGCGGCCTCGGCGTAGTTCAGCTGCGCGGCGCGCGCCTTCTCCTCCAGACGAAAGCCCGAGGCCCCCACGACCAGCTTCCGGACGACATCGGGATGGTCGGCGGCCAATTGCAATGCCAGCGATCCACCGGAGGAAATACCGAGAATGTCCACGGGCGTATCGAATTCGGCGCGCAGTGCGTCGGCGTGCTGGGCCGCGATATCGGCCATCGTGGTGCCTTCGCTCATGCGGGGCGCCCTGTTCACCGCGTACACCCGCGCCTGCCTGGCCAGCGGCATGAGCGTCTTGATCTCGGACTCGCGCATCCACCCCGTCGGATTGGCATGGTCGGGGGTGAACCAGCGCAGGAACACCAGCGGACGGCCGGAACCCAAAGCGATATAGGGCATTCCGTGCTCCAACGCACCCTCGACGATATCGAGATCGATGTGTGCGGACTTGCTCATGCTTCCCTCCATTGGGCTGCGACGGCTCGATGCGGCGACGGCTCGACATGTCGACCGTATCGGTCCGCTCCGACAGAAGCGCGAACATCCAGCTCGCGTCGGCAGGGCCAGGCGTATCCGACGGGCGGTCGTCTCTCCGTTCAGGACGACCGCGGCATATCTCGGCGCGGTCGTCCGAAGAGCAGGGACAGCTCGCGCAGCGCCCCTTCCGGATCGATCCACACGTGCGCACAGGACCGGCAGACCCAGTTCGGATCGTCGTCGGTGACGACGCAACCGCCGAGCCGGAGCAGCCCCACGGCCGCCAGGACGCGGGCATGGGGCGAGGGTAGGCCGTAGAGGATAGGGATTCCGTGACGTCCACACTCGGTGCATCGGTCGTTGCTCATCGGTAACCGCATCCTCTCCTCGGCGACTCCGGGTCGATAGTCGATGCATCGCGCGAACCGAATCCATCGTTGCGACACACCCTTACGACACGTGAACGGCGCCGTTCCTCGGAACGGCGCCGTTCACCAGTTACCGGCCTCGGCCCGCGATGACCCCGTTCGCGACCGAAGCGGGCGCCTCGGCGTAGGAATCCAGGACCATGGCGTAGTTCGCCCGGCCCTGCGTCCTCGACCGCAGATCACCGATGTAGCCGAACATCTCCGTCAACGGAGCCAGCGCCCGCACCACCCGCGCGCCGCCGCGCTGCGCCACGTCCTGGATCCGCCCGCGTCGCGCGTTCAGATCACCGATGACCTCGCCGAGGTATTCGTCAGGGGTGACGACCTCGACCGCCATGACCGGCTCGAGTAACGCGGACCTCGCTCGCACCAGCGCCTCCCGCACCGCCTGTGCGGCGGCGACGCGGAACGCGTGCTCGGACGAATCCTGCACGTGCGCCGCACCATCGAGCAGCACCACGCGCACGCCGAACACCGGGTACCCGGCCAGCACGCCGTTGCGCAGCGCGTCCTGCGCACCGGCGTCCACCGCGGGCAGGTACTCCTTCGGCACCCGCCCGCCGCTCACCCGGCTCTCGAATTCGTAGCTCGCGCCGTCGTCGGCCGTGAACGGCTCCAACGCCAGCACCACCTTGGCGAACTGGCCGCGTCCGCCCACCTGTTTGCGGTGGGTGCACTCGAGCCGGTCCACCGCGGCGGTGACGGTTTCGCGGTAGGCGACTTGTGGCGCACCGATATTCGCCGCGACCCCGAACTCGCGCCGCATCCGGTCGAGCAGAATCTCCAGGTGCAGCTCGCCCATGCCGCCGATGACGGTCTGCCCGGTCTCGGCATCGACCCGCACCGCGAACGTCGGATCCTCCTCCGCCAAACGCTGAATCGCCTCGCTCAGCTTGTCCTGGTCAGCCCTGGTTCGCGGCTCGATCGAGACCTGAAGCACCGGATCGGGAAACGTCATCGACTCCAGCACGATCTGGTCGTGCGGGTCGCACAGGGTGTCGCCGGTCGCGGTGTCCTTCAGTCCGATCACCGCGCAGATGTGACCGGCCGACGCCGCCGCGATCGGGCGCTCGATGTTCGAGTGCATCTGGAAGAGCTTGCCGAGCCGCTCCTTTCCTCCGTTCGTCGAATTCAGCACGACGGCACCGGTTTCGGCGCGTCCCGAGTACACCCGCAGATAGGTGAGCTTGCCGAAGTACGGGTGCGCCGCGACCTTGAACGCCAGCGCCGCGAAGGGCGCGTCTTCGCTTGCCTCGCGGTGCACGACGGCAGCCTCGTCGCCGGGCAGGTGACCGTCGACGCCGCCGCCGTCCAGGGGCGAGGGCAGATAGTCGACGATCGCGTCCAGCATCGGCTGCACGCCCTTGTTCTTGAAGGCCGAACCGCACAGCACCGGATAGAGTTTCGAGCCGACCGTCGACCGCCGGATGGCGGCCTTGATCTCCGCGGCCGTCGGTGAACCGGCGAGATACCGCTCGAGCAGTTCCTCGTCGGTGTCGGCGAGGGCTTCGAGCATTGTCTCGCGGGCGCTTTCGGCTCGCTCGCGCAGCTCGGCCGGGATGTCGGTGACGGTGTAGCGCGCACCGAGATCCGTATCGTCCTGCCACACGATCGCTTGCCACTCGACCAGGTCGACGACGCCCGCGAAGGCGTCCTCCGCGCCGATAGGCAGCTGAACGACGAGCGGCCGCGCACCGAGACGCTCCGCGATGGTCCGCACGGTGAATGCGAAATCCGCACCGAGCTTGTCCATCTTGTTGACGAAGCAGATCCGCGGCACGTCGTACTTGTCGGCCTGACGCCACACCTGCTCGGACTGCGGCTCGACGCCCTCTTTGGCATCGAACACCGCAACGGCGCCGTCGAGTACGCGCAGCGAACGCTCCACCTCGACCGTGAAGTCGACGTGGCCGGGCGTGTCGATGATGTTGATCTGGTGCTGTCGCCAGAAACAGGTCGTCGCCGCCGCGGCGATCGTGATGCCGTGCTCGCGCTCCTGCACCATGCGGTCCATCGCCGCGTTGCCGTCGTGCACCTCGCCGATCTTGCGAGTCACGCCGGTGTAGAACAGGATTCGCTCGGTGGTCGTCGTCTTGCCCGCATCGATGTGCGCCATGATGCCGATATTGCGTACCCGGCCGAGATCGGTCTGTATCCCACGCGTCATGGGAATCCCCCAGTCCATCAACTAGTTTCGTCGAAAGTTCGACGCTCGCCTAGTTGTTGCGCTCCGGTGACGGCACGAGCATCGTGTCGCGCGGCGCCGCCCGGCGCCCAAGACACGCCGCCGACCTACCCCCGCGCTCGCGGACCCGAAGTAACCATGCCCCTTGTCTACCGCCCCACCCACCCCACCGTCCATCGAATTACCCCCGAAACGCCGAACGGCGCCGCTCCTTGCGGAGCGGCGCCGTTGGGAGATCGGTGATTCAGGGAATCACTTGATGATCTTGGTGACGCGGCCGGCGCCGACGGTGCGGCCACCCTCGCGGATCGCGAAGCGCAGGCCCTCTTCCATGGCGACCGGCTGGATGAGCTTGACGCTCATCTCGGTGTTGTCGCCCGGCATGACCATCTCGGTGCCCTCGGGGAGGGTCACGACGCCGGTCACGTCGGTGGTACGGAAGTAGAACTGCGGGCGGTAGTTGTTGAAGAACGGGGTGTGGCGGCCACCCTCGTCCTTCGACAGGATGTACGCCTGGCCCTCGAAATCGGTGTGCGGGGTGGTGGTGCCCGGCTTCACGATGACCTGGCCGCGCTCGACATCCTCGCGCTTGATACCACGAACCAGCAGACCGACGTTGTCGCCCGCCTGGCCCTGGTCGAGCAGCTTGCGGAACATCTCGATACCGGTGACCGTGGTCTTGGTCTTCTCCGGACGGATGCCGACGATCTCGACTTCCTCGTTCACGTTGATCACGCCACGCTCGACGCGACCGGTGACGACGGTGCCACGACCGGTGATGGTGAACACGTCCTCGACCGGCATCAGGAACGGCTTGTCGGTCTCACGGACCGGCTCCGGGATCGACTCGTCGACCGCGTCCATAAGATCCTCGACGGCCTTGACCCACTTCGGGTCACCCTCGAGCGCCTTCAGGCCGGAGACACGCACGACCGGCGCGTCCTCGTCGAACTCCTGGGCGGCCAGCAGCTCGCGGACCTCCATCTCGACGAGCTCGAGGATCTCCTCGTCGTCGACCATGTCCGACTTGTTCAGCGCGACCAGGATGTAGGGCACGCCGACCTGACGGGCGAGCAGCACGTGCTCACGGGTCTGCGGCATCGGGCCGTCGGTGGCGGCGACCACCAGGATGGCGCCGTCCATCTGCGCCGCACCGGTGATCATGTTCTTGATGTAGTCGGCGTGACCCGGGGCGTCGACGTGCGCGTAGTGGCGCTTGTCCGTCTGGTACTCGACGTGGGAGATGTTGATCGTGATACCACGAGCCTTCTCCTCCGGCGCCTTGTCGATCTGGTCGAACGCGAACGCCGCGTTCAGATCCGGGAACTTGTCAGCCAGCACCTTGGTGATCGCCGCGGTCAGCGTGGTCTTGCCGTGGTCGACGTGACCGATGGTGCCGATGTTGACGTGCGGCTTCGTCCGCTCGAACTTCGCCTTCGCCACTGTGGTGTCCTCCTGGACTTGTTGGTGCGTGCAGTTGCAGCAGTGCGGGTTTTTACTTACAGGGTCGTGCTGACGCCCGGTTGACCGGGGCGCGGCTCACACCACGCCCCGATTCGATTACTCGCCGGTCGCCTTGGCGATGATCTCCTTCGACACGTTGGCCGGAACCTCCGCGTACGAATCGAACACCATGGAGTAGTTCGCCCGGCCCTGGGTCTTCGACCGCAGGTCACCGATGTAACCGAACATCTCCGAGAGCGGAACCAGCGCCTTGACGACACGGGCACCACTGCGTTCCTCCATGGCCTGGATCTGGCCACGGCGGGAGTTCAGGTCGCCGATCACGTCGCCCATGTAATCCTCGGGCGTGGTGACCTCGACAGCCATCATCGGCTCGAGGATCACCGGACCGGCCTTACGGGCCGCTTCCTTCAGAGCCTGCGCGCCGGCGATCTTGAATGCCATTTCCGACGAGTCGACGTCGTGGTAGGCACCGTCGAGCAGGGTGACCTTCAGGTTGACCAGCGGGTAGCCAGCGAGCACACCGTACTGCATGGCGTCCTGGGCACCGGCGTCGACCGAAGGGATGTATTCCCTCGGCACGCGGCCACCGGTGACCTTGTTCTCGAACTCGTAGTGCGCACCGTCCTCGCCCACGAACGGCTCGAGGCCGATGATCACCTTCGCGAACTGGCCGGAACCACCGGTCTGCTTCTTGTGCGTGAACTCGAGCTTCTCGACCTTCTTGGTGATGGTCTCGCGGTAGGCCACCTGCGGCTTGCCGACGTTCGCCTCGACCTTGAACTCGCGCTTCATGCGGTCAACGAGGATGTCGAGGTGGAGCTCGCCCATGCCGCCGATGACAGTCTGGCCGGTCTCCTGGTCCAGCTTGACCGAGAAGGTCGGGTCCTCTTCCGAGAGACGCTGGATCGCGGTGCCCAGCTTCTCCTGGTCGGACTTGGTCTTCGGCTCGATGGAGACCTCGATGACCGGGTCCGGGAAGGTCATGGACTCCAGCACGATCTGGTTCTGCGGATCGCACAGGGTGTCACCGGTGGTGGTGTCCTTGAGGCCGATGACCGCGTAGATGTGGCCGGCCGAGGCCGCACCGACCGGGTTCTCCTTGTTGGAGTGCATCTGGAACAGCTTGCCCAGACGCTCCTTCTTGCCCTTGGTCGAGTTGATGACCTGGGCGCCGGAGTCGACCTTGCCGGAGTACACGCGGACGTAGGTCAGCTTGCCGAAGAAGGGGTGCACCGCGATCTTGAACGCCAGCGCCGCGAACGGCTCGTCGGCGCTCGGCTTGCGAGTCAGCAGCTCCTCTTCCTTGCCGGGCACGTGGCCGGTGGTGGCCTCCACGTCCAGCGGCGAGGGCAGGTAGTCGATGACCGCATCGAGCATGGGCTGCACGCCCTTGTTCTTGAACGCGGAACCACAGAGCACCGGGTAGAGCTCGGAGTTCACCGTCATCTTGCGGATGGCGCCCTTGATCTCCTCGATCGTGAGCTCCTCGCCGCCGAAGAACTTCTCCAGCAGCGCCTCGTCCGACTCGGCGACGGTCTCGAGCAGCTCCTGGCGGTACTGCTCGGCCTGCTCCTTCAGGTCGTCCGGGATCTCGGTGACCTCGTACTGCTCGCCGAGCTTGGTCTCACCGCGCCACACCTTGGCGTTGTTCTCGACCAGGTCGACGATGCCCTCGAAGGTGTCCTCCGCGCCGATCGGCAGCTGGATGACCAGGGGCTTGGCGCCGAGGCGCTCCTTGATGGTGCGCACGGTGAAGTAGAAGTCCGCACCGAGCTTGTCCATCTTGTTGACGAAGCAGATCCGCGGCACGTCGTACTTGTCGGCCTGACGCCACACCTGCTCGGACTGCGGCTCGACGCCCTCTTTACCGTCGAACACCGCGACGGCGCCGTCGAGCACGCGCAGCGAACGCTCCACCTCGACGGTGAAGTCGACGTGCCCGGGGGTGTCGATGATGTTGATCTGGTTGTCGTTCCAGAAGCACGTGGTAGCCGCGGAGGTGATGGTGATACCACGCTCCTGCTCCTGCTCCATCCAGTCCATGGTGGCCGCGCCGTCGTGGACCTCACCGATCTTGTAGGTGATACCGGTGTAGAAGAGGATGCGTTCGGTAGTGGTGGTCTTACCGGCATCGATGTGGGCCATGATGCCGATGTTTCGGACCTTGTTCAGGTCGGTGAGCACGTCCTGTGCCACGGAAATCTTCCCCGCTCGTAGCTAGTTGGGATCTTCGGGTTCCAGACCCTGTCGGGTCTCACTATGTCAACGCCGGAAGGGGCACCGAAGTGCCACCCTCGCGACTGTGAGCCTTCCGGCGCCGACACGAGCGACGGGCCGGCCGACAATCACCAGCGGTAGTGCGCGAACGCCCGGTTCGACTCGGCCATCTTGTGGGTGTCCTCGCGACGCTTCACCGAAGCGCCCAGACCATTGCTGGCGTCCAGCAGCTCGTTGGCCAGACGCTCGACCATGGTCTTCTCACGACGCGCGCGGGCGAAGTTGACCAGCCAGCGCAGCGCAAGGGTGTTGGCACGGCCGGGACGAACCTCGACCGGAACCTGGTAGGTGGCGCCACCGACGCGGCGGGGCTTCACCTCGAGCGACGGCTTGACGTTGTCGAGGGCGCGCTTGAGGGTGACGACCGGGTCGGTGCCGGTCTTGTCGCGCGCCTGCTCGAGCGCGCCGTACACGATGCGCTCTGCGGTCGACTTCTTGCCGTCCAGCAGGATCTTGTTGACCAGCTGGGTGACCAGCGGCGACCCGTAGACCGGGTCGTTGATCAACGGACGCTTGGGAGCGGGGCCCTTGCGCGGCATATCAGCTCTTCTCCTTCTTGGCGCCGTAGCGGCTGCGGGCCTGCTTGCGGTTCTTCACACCCTGGGTGTCCAGCGAGCCACGGATGATCTTGTAGCGGACACCGGGGAGGTCCTTCACACGACCGCCACGGACGAGCACCATCGAGTGCTCCTGGAGGTTGTGGCCCTCGCCGGGGATGTAAGCCGTGACCTCGACCGCGCTGGTCAGGCGAACACGCGCGACCTTACGCAGCGCGGAGTTCGGCTTCTTCGGGGTCGTGGTGTACACGCGGGTGCACACGCCACGACGCTGCGGGCTCCCCTTGAGGGCCGCGGTCTTGGTCTTGGCGACCTTGTCACGGCGACCCTTGCGGACCAGCTGGTTGATGGTTGGCATAGACCGGCTTTCCTTGTTGTCTAACGCGGTTGTCTGGACTTCGTGTCTGTGTTCAATTGGCGGGGCGTGCACGTCGGCCCCTACGCGGTCACGCAGGCCTTCGGCCTCCGGTTCCGACGCTCGCACCGCCGTTCATCGAGCATTCACTCGCACGTCCAACCACGTTTCTCGCGTCCCGAGGTCGGGCGTGTCGCGCGCGGGAAAGAACCCATATTCCGGGCATGCCGGGAAGGTCGGCCGCTCTCGCTGGCCTACGTCCTACGCACGAACTTGCCCGCATGCTTCCGGGCACAGCGATCCACGATACTCGTGAGATTCGTGCAGGGTCAAAGTGGGGTCGGTATGGATACCGTTTTACCTGGCCAGATTCAAAGTCAGCTCCAGCAAAGCCTTGGCCGCCGCGCACGGATCCGGATGTGCGGAACCGGGTCGGTAGTTGATCCACCAACCCACCACGCCGCTGTCGGCCGCGCTCGCGCTGACACCGCACGAATCGGGGTCGTTGGGACGGCGGATTTCCAAGGCAAGGGTGCCCTGGACCGTGATGCTCGCCGTGCTGTAACCGAGCTTGTCGTTGACCTGCCGCTCGTTGCGCAGATTGCCGTTCTCATACCAGTTGAGGGTCGCCATACCGGCGCCGGGCGCACCCTCGAGGTCCCACATGCAGACCGCGCCGGAGAACGAATCCTGGATGTAGGTATCGCCGCCGCCGACAGCCTCCGCTATCTGGTCCCTGGAGACGACCTCGCACTCGCGCAGAAGCTTGTCGAAGTTCATGTTCACCGTCTGGCCTGCCCCGACCGGCTGCGGCGCCCCCTGAATAGTCTGACCGCATCCCGCAGCACTCACCGCGATGGCGCTAGCTGCGGCCAAGACGAACCCGTGACGACCTCGCCGGCCTCGCCACCAACTCATGCCCGCACCCTCATCCCAGCCGTTGCACTGTGAGTTCGGCAAGTGCACGACTTCGATCACACGGATTGCCGGAGATCGTGCTGAAGTTTCCGTATGACGTCGACCACTCGAAGAAGTCGTCATCGAGTTGTACCGCGAGATCACAGATCAGGCCACTCGGGTCCAGCGCCGCGAACCCCGACCGTCCGCCGACGGTGATTTGCTCCGGTGGACGCCCCCTTGTCGTGACCCACGCCCGCTCTCGGTCGATCGGGCTGCCCCGATATGAGGCGAAAGTGACGCTCGGGGAGTTGAGCCCGGCCGACTGCCAGTTGCAGCCGACCGCGTTCTTGAACACCCGCGATATCTGACCGAGCCCAGCTCGGTCACGCACCTCGTCGTCGGTGACATGTCCGCACTCACCTACGAACGGACCAAGAGGTACCACCTTGGGCACCGGACGCGATGGCCGCGAGGACGATTCGTCATCACCTGCACCACAGGCGGTCAGCGCCAACGCACAGGCCAGTCCGGCGACCAACGTCGACATGATCCGCATGCCATGAACTCTACCCAAGAATGCCGGCCCGACGAGGATCACGATGTCGACCTCATTGGCGATGCACATCCAGGAGGCATACCTCAGACGTCTCCAGCTCGCGCCGACCCCCAGGGCCGGGCAGGCCAACCGACCTGAACTCCGTCCCGACTTGCGCAAATCAATTGTAAGCAGAATCGAGCCTTGCCTTCACATGACGAAGCCCCTAAACTCTGCCGCGTCGGAGGATTCTGTTCTGGACACCGAAGTCCGACATGAATGTGGGGATCACAAAACCTTGGGGGAGGTCAGTATCGAGGCTATTCACTTTGGCCATCAGTCCATGAAGCACTGCCGAAAATTTACCTGACGAGTATTGCGCCGAGGCAATGCTTATCCGAATTAGAACGCATGGCGCAGCTCCCTGGCAGCCCGAGCAGGGCAGTGAGCGTGGCACCATCGACCGGCTTCAGCGAGCAGGCGCCGACTCCGAATCCCACCAGCTTGGAGAGTCTCAACTGATGAGAACTGTCGTGTTTTCCAGCCTTGCTGTCATGATTGTCGGATTAACTGTAGGGGGTGCGAGTGGCACAGCATCAGCGACCAACGTCGTAATCGGAGTTTATCCAAACATAACTGCATGTATCGCAGCTGGCAAGGCCATTGTTGGAGACGATCGTTTCCAAAAATTCAACTGCAGAAGACTTGACGATGGATGGTATGAGCTGCGCAGAGCAAATGCGTAACAGAACTGCACTGCTGCACAGGTTGATTCATCCGACCGACTTACGGACAGTCGAATACAGTCGATAATCAACTATTGATGCAGACAATTAGTTTCGCAGTCAGCATCGAGCACCGAATCGCGATCAGGCTCCCGCAGCACGGATACTATAAATTCCCGCGCGCCGCCTGTTCGCGCTCGATCGCCTGGAACAGCGCCTTGAAGTTGCCCTTGCCGAAGCCGAGGGAGCCGTGCCGTTCGATGATTTCGAAGAAGACGGTGGGGCGGTCGGTCAGCGGCCTGGTGAAGATCTGGAGCAGGTAGCCGTCCTCGTCGCGGTCGACGAGGATGCCCCGGCGCTGCAGCTCGGCCACCGGCACCCGCACCCGGCCGATGCGCGCGCGCAACTCCGGGTCCTCGTAGTAGGTGTCGGGGGTTTCCAGGAATTCCACGCCCTCACGGCGCAGGTTGTCGACGCAGGTGAGGATGTCGCTGGTGGCCAGCGCGATGTGCTGGACGCCCGGCCCGCGATAGAAGTCCAGGTACTCGTCGATCTGGGAGCGCTTCTTGCCGACGGCGGGCTCGTTCAGCGGGAACTTCACCCGGTGGTTGCCGTTGGCCACGACCTTGCTCATCAGCGCCGAGTACTCGGTGGCGATGTCGTCGCCGACGAATTCGGCCATGTTCGTGAAACCCATGACGCGGCGGTAGAACTCGACCCAGTGGTCCATCATGCCGAGCTCCACGTTGCCGACCACGTGGTCGATGGCCTGGAACAACCGGGTCGGCGCGCCCGGGCGCGGCTGGTAGCCGGAGTGGCGAGCCACAAAACCCGGCCGATACGGACCGTAATAGTTGGAACGGTCGATGAGGGTGTGTCTGGTCTCGCCGTAGGCGGCCAGCGCCGCGGTGCGGAGCGTGCCGCAGTCGTCGGTCTCGTCGTGCGGCTCGACCAGGACGGTGGCGCCGTGGGTGCGCGCCCACTCGATGCAGCGGTCCACGTCGGGCACCTCGAGCGCGATGTCGACCACGCCGTCGCCGTGCCGGTCGTGGTGGCCGATCAGCGGGCTGTCCGGATGCACCGCGCCGGTGACGACGAAGCGGGCGGCGCCGCTGCGCAGCACGTACGCCTTGTGGTCGCGATTGCCGGTCTCCGGGCCGGAGTACGCCTCCAGCCGCATCCCGAACGCGGATTGCAGGAAGTGCGCGGTCTGCGTCGCGTTGCCGACCACCCAGACCAGGGCGTCCCAGCCGATCACAGGAAAGGGGTCGATGCTGTCGTCGTGGTCGACCAGTCCGACGAGCCCGCGCAGCTCGCCGTCGGTCGGCAGGTGCTCGATGGTCATGAATCAAGCAAATATCCGCCGCCGACCGGTAGGCAACTGCCCCGATTTTCGGTAGACACAGTGGCGGATTCGGCTAGCGCATCCCACGGAATGCTGGACAATTTGAATAGTACGAATCGAACGGTCATGCTGCCACGTTCGCGCCCCCACAGGAGGTCGCCATGTCACGCACCCCGGCGAAGCTGGACGAACTCGACCTCGCCATCCTGACCGCGATGCACGAGCACCAGAAGGCGGGAATCCTCGAGCTCTCCCGGCGCACCCGGGTGGCGCGAGCCACCGTGCAGTCGCGCATCGGGCGCATGGAGGAGGCGGGCGTGATCGCCTCCTACGATCCGCAGATCGACGTCACCGCAGCGGGTTTCGACGTGCAGGCCTTCGTCACGCTGGAGATCGCGCAAGGCGCGCTGGACACGGTGGCCGCCGAGCTGGCGGCCATCCCCGGCGTGCTCGAGGCCTACGCGACGACCGGTTCGGGCGACGTGCTGTGCCGCATCGGCGCCGACTCGCACGCCGGGCTGCAATCGGTCCTGCTCAGCATCGACCGGACCAGTTCGGTGGATCGCTCGCACAGCGTCATCGTGCTGTCCACGGTGGTGCCGCGGCGCACGCTGCCGCTGCTGCGCACGCTGACGCCGACCGGAAGCAGCAAGGCCCCCGCGTACCGGGAATCCCACGAACGCTGACGCGCCCGTTTCACGGCCGCAGGTCCGCGCCGACCTCGAGAATCTCCACGCTCGGCCGCTTCTCGCCCTCCAGGAAGGCAAGCAGCGCAAGGGCTTCGGCCTCCACCTCGGCTCGCTCGGTGGCCGACCACGCGCGACTCGGGCTGACCCGCAGCCGCGCGACACCGGACTGCGGAAAGATCTTGTACAACCCCGCGACGAAGCCGTCGAGCAGTACCGGAGACACCGCCGTCGCGAAAGCGCGCAGCGTCGGGGTCGCACCGTCCGGCACGATCCGGCTCCGATCCTGGTGCGAGAGAACGGCGTTGTCGTACCAGCCGAGCAGCCGGACCGGTGCGGGCAGCTCCGGGTCGGCCAGTTCGGCGTCGGCGAGGTCGTAGAGGGTGCGGCCGCGCTCGTCGGTGTAGGTGCGCAGCCGGTCGCCCAGCGCGTCGACGGCCTTCTTCAGCCCCGTCAGCTTGGACCATGCCTGCATGTCCATGGTCGTCGCGGGGCCGAACGCGCGCAGATACCGGACGAGCAACTCCGCGAGCGGGTAGCTCGGATCGAGCGGCGCACCCAGCCACGGCTGGACCCGCGACCACACCGGACGGCTGTTGTCCTTCCACTTCCCGCGCGGCGGCGTCTGCAGGACCGGCAGCTGATACAGCCAGGTCTGCACCACCGCGCCGGGATCCCGGTCCGGCCACAGCGCCGCGGCGCGGGCGCGCAGTTCCGCGGCGGGCATCGGCTCGTCGCCGAGCGTCTCCTCACCGCGGGCCCGCACCTCGTCCGGGTCGAGGCCGATCATCGCGCCGTAGTTGAAGCCCTTGCGGAACGGGACCTTCTCCAGCTCCGGCTGGATGTGCGGCGCGATGCCCAGCGCGTCCGGCGGGGTGACCAGGTGAATGGTGCCGCGCATCAACGTGATCCGGACCAGCGAGCGGTCCTCCAGTCCCGCCGACACCACCTCCGGGTCGAAATCCGCCAGGCGGCTCCACAATCCGATGAACGGCGGCGGCACGTCCTGCGCCTGCAGACCGACCAGGTGATCGCACATCTGCGGCACGGTCAGCGACGAACGCTCCAGCAGGTGCTGGCGCTGCAACAAGGTCCGGTTCAACACCCGGTGAGAAAGCGTCATGGGATGACAGCGACCGCCGCGCTCAGCGCAGGGTGACGACGACCTTTCCGGTTGCGGTGCGGTTGTCCAGCGAGGCGACGGCCTCGGCGGCCCGGTCCAGCGGGTAGAGCACCGGATGCGGCGGCGCGATCTCACCGGAGGCCAGCAGCGGCTCCACCTCGGCCCACTGTTCGGCCAGGTAGCCCGGGTGGGTCATGACCCACTCGCCCCACGCCGCGCCCGCCACCTCGACGTTCTTGAGCAGCAGGCGGTTCACCTTCACCGTCGGGATCTCACCGGCGGTGAAGCCGACCACCAGCAGCCTGCCTGCCGAGGCCAGCGAGCGAATGCTGTCGGTGAAGCGGTCGCCGCCCACCGGGTCCAGCACGATGTCGACGCCGCGTCCGCCGGTCAGCTCCTTCACCGCGGCCAGCCAGCCGTCGGCGAGCACCACGTCGGTGGCGCCGTTGGCCTTGGCCACCTCGGCCTTCTCCGGCGTGCTCACCACGGCGATCACCCGGCCCGCGCCCAGCGCCGCCGCCATGCGCAGCGTCGAGGTGCCGATGCCGCCCGCGGCGCCGTGCACGAGCACCGTCTCGCCCTTGGCCAGCCTGCCGCGGTTGCGCAGGCAGAAGTGCACCGTCAGGTCGTTGAACAGGATGCCGGCGCCCGCCTCCAGCGAAATGTTGTCCGGCAGCTTGAACACCATCTGCGCGGGGGCCACCGCGACCTCGGCCATGGCGTTGCCGAGCAGCGTCAGCGCGACCACCCGGTCACCGGGCCGCACGTGCGCGTCGGCGGGCGCCTCGCGCACCACGCCCGCGACCTCGCCGCCCACCACGAACGGCAGCTCCGGTTTCATCTGGTACAGCCCGCGGGTCATCAGCACGTCGGGGAAGGCGACGCCCGCCGCGTGCACGTCGATGACCACGCCGCCCGGATACGACGCGGGCTCCGGAATCTCGACGATCTCGACCGCTTCCGGTCCCTCCAGCTTGCTGACCTGGGCTGCGCGCATGTGCCGACCTCTCTGTCCGTTCGACGACATCGGTCGTCATCGATGACACCGTGACCAACATAACGATTTTGCTATGCTGGCCGCGACTTTCAGGTCGGGGAGAAGGGGGTTTTCCATGGTCGACGGACCGCAGTCCGCGCCGCAGCTACAGGTGAATCCGCAAGCGCTGCAAACGTTCGCGAACAACCTCGGCGGCGAGGCAGGCCTGATTCGCGGGCTCAACATCGGCAACGGGTTCAATCCCGCCGTCTCGGCGCTGCAGGGCACGAGCTTCGGCAACTCGGCGGGCCGCGCCACCGACCTGACCAATCAGTGCCTGCACCGCATCGCCGACCGCCTCGACAAGGTCGCGCAGAGCACCCGCACCGCGGCGGGCGCCTACGAGGTCGCCGAGGAGGATTTCGCGACCCGCCTCCGCACGATCGCGCTCGAGCTGCCATGACACTCACGATCGGGAACGTCGCCGCCTGGGAGCCCGCCCAGGTCGGTACCGCGGGCGCGAACGCGCGCACACTCTCCGAAAAGCTCGACGCGGCGGTGCGCAAGGGCTCCGACGACACCGCCCGGCTTGGCACCGACAAGGTGTGGTCCGGCGCCGCCGCCGACGCCGCCAACGAGCGGATGGACACCGAGAAGATCCGCTCGGGTGCGGTGAGCGCGGCGCTGCTCGAGCTCACCACCGCCTTCGAAGCCGAGGTCGGCAACCTGACCGAAGCCAAATCCAACGTCCTGCGCCTGCGCGATCAGGCCGCCAGCGCCGGTCCCGTCCCCGCCGGCATGGGCCTCATCGCGGGCTTCACGGTGAACGACAACGGCACCGTCGACGCCACCGCGCGCACCGACGAACTGCTCCGCGACCTCACCGGCCAAGCCGCCGACGATCTGCGCCTTCGCATCCGCGCCGACGCCGCGACCTGGGAAACCCAGATCACCACGGCCCTGCAGACCGCCGAGTCCGTGGCCACCGAGGCGCAACGCAAGGTCGACACCGCCGTCACCAAGCTCCGATCGGCCCTCGACGGCCTCGCCGACACCGAACTCGTCCCCGCGCCTGCACCGACCACCCCGGCCGCCACCACCCCGCCCACCACGCAACGCCCGAGCAAGCCGCAGTATGTGATGTCGTCGGGTTCCGGCGGGAACGGCACACCGTCGGGCAGCACGAGTTCAGGCGGCCCGGTCGGGCCCATGCCGACCGGCGACAAAGCCCAGTGGATCCAGGAAGCGCTGAAGATTCTGCGTGAAATGGGCTACGACACCAGCGATCCCAATCTGGTCGCCGATATCTCGGAAATCATTCGACGGGAGTCGGGCGACAATCCACACGCATTCAACGGCTGGGATTCGAATGCGGCGGCGGGAATTCCGTCCAAGGGCGTGATGCAAACAATCGACCCGACTTTCAACTCCTACAAAGCTCCTGGTCACGACGATATCTGGAACCCGGTCGACAATATCGTGGCAGGAGTCCGATATGCGGTCGACCGCTACGGATCCGTGCACAACGTGCCAGGCCTGGTATCACTGCGCGCGGGTGGCGCATACCAGGGTTATTGAGTTCATCGGTTTATCGGCCGCCGGAATTCGCCAGCAAGGCGAACTGCGCGGCGGCCCGTTGCTTGGTTTCCCACAGTCGAGTGCCGAGAAGCAGCGCACCGTAGCGTCCGTAGGCGACGAAACACCGGAATCGTTGCGGGGCAATGGTGAATAGGTCCTCGACGCACGACGCGCCCGGCACATCCTCCGGTGGATCGGGACGCGTGTGCGCACTCGCGGTGGCGCCGAGCGCGTCTCACCGTTGTCCCGGTAGCCCTCCAGGCGCGCCACGCGCAGCTCGAATCGTTGTCTACCGGCCGTGTCGATCCGGTATGGGTGAGCTCGGAACGGCCCTCGACGGCCCTGGCGATGCCGAAGTCGATGACGCGCGGGCCGTCTTCGGCGAGGATGACGTTGGCGGGCTTGAGGTCTCGGTGTATCAGCCCCACCTCATGGATGGCGTGCAGTGCGGAGGCGAGACCGAGCGCGAGCGTTCGCACCTGGTCGGTGCTGAGCGGCCCGAACTGCTCGACCGCTTTGTCCAGCGGCACTCCCGGCACGAAAACCGAAGCGAGCCAGGGCTCCTCGGATTCCACGTCGAAGTCCACGACGGCCGCGGCGAAGGCGCCCGAGACCCGTGCCGAGACCCGCACTTCGCGTCGGAAGCGGGGAAGGAAGTCGGATTCGGTCACCAAGTGGGCATGGACTTGTTTGACCGCGACGAGTCTGCCGTCGGGACCGACACCGCGGAGCACGCGGCCCATACCGCCCGCGCCGAGTTGGCCGAGCAGTCGATAGCGACCGATGCGCGCGGGGTCGCCGGGCTGCAATTGCATCACCATCAGGATTTCCTCAATCGATCGACGACGGCGATCAGCACGGATTCGCTTGCGGCGCACGCGGTATTCGCGGCGGCCGAGGGACGGACAATCACGGTGATCATCTCCGCTCGGTCCGCGACGGTGGGTCGTACCAGGTGGTTCGTCGTGCAAGCGCCGTCGAGACCGACCAGCCGCGCCGCTTCGAGATCGCCGAGCGCACCACCATCGATGCGCAGGCGCGTGTACTTCGGATCGGCATCGACGCGGGTGGCCTCCGCGGTGGCCACGGTGATCTCGTCGGCCTCGCTCCGCCAGGTGCAGGTGTGGCTATCGACCGGTGCGGCGACGACGCCTGCACCGAGTATCGGGTTCAGAACGGAGGAGTCGACCGATGTGCACGGGTCCAGCCGAACCACGGACTGCCTGGGCGGATTCCCGATCGGCGGATCGGTGACCAGCCGGGTGAGGACTGCACGCAGTCCGTCCTCGGCCGCACGGCAGGCGTCGTCTCCGACTGTCGTCACCGCGACGCCGAGCCGCGGCTGGTCGCGCAGGACCGTGGCCCTGCCGCAGCCATCCGAATCGGCGGTGCTGTCCAGGACCTGGGCACCGGCGAGCGAGATTCCCGTCGCCGTTGCGCTCGGCTCGATCGGTGCGCCGACGCCCACCGTCATTCTCAGTCGTCCGCCATCACTCGCCACGAGATCCGCGCCGCACGTCGTCGACGTCGTGAGTCGGGGCTGAATCGGCTGGCCAACGGAACCGACGACATCGGCGCCGAGCAACGCGCACGTCTCGATGAGCCGGAGCTGTTCGTCGCTCAGTTCCAGGCCACGGTTGGCGAGCGGGTCCGCCTGATCGCCGGAGTCGGGACCGAACAGGGCGGCAGCACCAACACCGGTGCCCAGTAGCGCGAGCACCGCGGCTGTCGCCACCCACTTCACAGATACACGTCGCTCGGCCTTCGATTCGTTCCGACCGTCGGCCGCGACCCATCGATCGGCGTCCGCGCGCTGCCGAGCGATTTCGTCGCGCACCGCCCCTGGCCATCCAACGCCGGCGGTGATCGTATCGACCGATTCGAGCAACTGCGGCGGCGTGGGGCGGTTGGCCGGATTCTTGTCGAGGCAAGCGTCGACGACTCCACGAAGCGCAGTGGGAAGACTGCTGACATCGGCCGCGTTGTGGACCACGTTGTACAGGGTCTGCGGTGTCGAGGCGCCCTCGAACGGACTGGTTCCCGTAGCCGCGAGGACGAGCATGGCGCCGACCGAGAAGACATCGCTCGCGGGGGTTATCGGGCCGCCCGCCGCCTGCTCCGGCGACATGAAGGCAGGCGACCCGACCACAGTGCCAGTACTGGTCAGATGGATATCGGTGGCCACGGCCTTGGCGATACCGAAGTCGATGACCCGCGGGCCGTCTTGGGCGAGCAGCACATTGCTCGGCTTGAGATCGCGATGCACCATTCCCGCGCGATGGATCTCCATGAGCGCGCCCGCCAAACCGGCGGTGAGCAGCCGTAGACCGCCCAGCGGCATCGGACCGAAACGATCGACGGCCTCCCGAAGCGAAGGACCCGGCACGAACATCGACGCCAGCCATGGCTCGGCGGCCTCGGGGTCCGCATCCATCACAGCGGCCGTGTACGCGCCTGTCACCAGCCGCGAGCTTCGACCTCGCGCCGGAATCTGGCGCGGAACTCGGGGTTCTGGACGAAGTGTCGGTGGATCATCTTCACCGCGGCAAGGCGACCGTCCGGCGCACGGCCGAGCAGTACGCGCCCCATCGCACCCTGGCCGATCACGGCGATCAGGCGATACCGACCCGCCTCCCGTGGATCGCGTGGCCCCAGCGGTTTCAACCGTGCCCCTCCCCTCGGCCCTGCACCGGATAGTACCGATACCCGCGCTGGGCGGCACCGTACTCGGCGATCGACGGCGGCCGCCGCTCTCCGCCTGGGACAATGGCTGGGGCAGGCATGGTTGCGGGGTGTTGCCAGGTATTCGCCTACCAATGAGTACAGGCGGCTCGACGCGAGGGTGTGACGTACGCCCCGTAAAGTCGTCTCACAACAGCACCGCAAGAAGACGCGGCACAACGTGCAGCGCGAGGAGCACCAGTGTCACTCGATCAGCCACTCGCCCCGCTGAGCCAGGAGGGCATGGGCTATGCCTCGGCGTGGCCGGTACGGGCTGGCGATGTGGATCCGTACGACCGATTGAGGTTCGACGCCGTCGCCAGATACCTGCAGGATATCGCTTGGGAACAGCTACATCACACGTTCCTGCACCGGTCTGATCCGAGCTGGATCGTGCGCCGCACCGTCATCGACGTCATCCGGCCGATCGTGTGGCCGGACACGGTGCATCTGCTGCGCTGGTGTTCGAGCATGTCGACCCGGTGGTCGAACATGCGAGTGCGAATCACCAGCGACAACGGCGGGCTCATCGAGACAGAGGGCTTCTGGATCAACATCAACGAATCGACCAACCGGCCGACCCGGATCAGCGACGACGGCCTGTCCTACCTGGCGAAGACCGCGAGCGAGCACCGGCTGCGGTGGCGGCCCTATCTGCTCGACCCGACTCCCCCCGAGTCGGACACCGATCTGCCTTTTCCGGTGCGGGCCACCGATATCGACCAGTACAACCACGTGAACAACGCCTGTTACTGGCAGGCGGTGGAGCAATTCCTGGTGGACTATCCGAAGCTGGTCGCGGGGCCGCACCGCGCGGTGATCGAGTACGTCGCTCCGGTGCTCGCGCGCCAGCACATCAGCGTGCGCAGCCGCTACGAACCCGGTGACCGCACCGGACATCCGGTGCTGCGGCTGTGGTTCGTGGTCGGCGGGACGACCACGACTGTCGTCCGCATCATGCCGCTGCCCGCTTGACCGGCCGGCCGGGACCGCATGGGCCCCGACCGGCTCCGTGACTCAGCCGCGGGCGGCCTTGAGCAGATCCTCCCGGGTGGTGAACTTGACCCGCGGACGTCCGGCGGACTTGCCCGCCGACTTCTCCGCCTGATCGATGGACTTCCAGCCCGAGCGATCGACGAGGTCGGCCTGCCGCTGCGCGACGAGCGCCTTCAGCGCATCCCGATCACCCTGCGGCACAGCGAGTTTGCCCGCAATGAAATCGTTGACGAGCTGCTCGACGGTCTCCTCGGAGTCGATGCGGTTCGTGCCGATGACCCCGCGCGGTCCGCGCTTGATCCAGCCGCTGACGTACACACCGGGCAGCGGGACGCCGTCCTCGCCGAGCACCCGGCCGTGCTCGTTGGGCACCACGGCGCGACGCTCGTCGAACGGCAGGCCCGCGACCGGCTGGCCGCGGTAACCGATGGAGCGCAGCACCAGCGACGCGTCCAGCCGGTCGGTCCGGTCGGTCGCGCGCGCCACCAGCTGGCCGCCCTCCTCGACCAGTTCGTTGGCCACGAATTCGATGCCCTCGACACGCTCGTCGCCGGTGAGCGCGGTCGGCGAGGACAGGTAGCGGAAGACGATCCGCTTGTTGGCCGGGTCGCGGCGGCCCGCGGCGTATTCCTCGGCGAGGGTGTACTTCAGCCGCAGCGAGGGCTCCACGTCCGGGTCGTCCAGCAGCGCGCGGCTGGCCGGGTCGAGCTCGAGCTCGGCCTGGTCGACGACCACGTCCACGCCCTTCAGGTGGGTGAGCGCGAGGAACTCCGGCGAGGTGTAGGCCGCTTGCAGCGGGCCGCGCCTGCCGAGCACGACGACCTCGCGGATGTTGCTGCGGCGCAAGGCATCCAGCGCGTGGTCGGCGATATCGGTCTTGGCGAGTTCGTCCGGGTCGACGGTGAGCACCCGCGCCACGTCCAGCGCGACGTTGCCGTTGCCGACGATCACGGCGCGCTCGCCGGACAGGTCGAAGTGCCGGTCGGCGTAATCGGGGTGGCCGTTGTACCAGGCGACGAACTCGGTGGCCGAGTGGCTGCCCGGCAGCTCCTCGCCGGGGATGTTCATGTGACGGTCGCTGGCCGCGCCGACCGCGTAGATCACCGCGTGGTGGTGCCCGAGCAGCTCTTCGTGCGAGATGTGCGTGCCCACCTCGACGTTCAGGTAGTACTGCAGCGCCTCGCGGCGGAACGCGGACTCGAACATGCCCGAGACCGTCTTGGTGACGGGATGGTCGGGGGCGACGCCGGCGCGCACCAGACCCCACGGCGTCGGCAGCCGGTCGAACATCTCGACCTCGACGTCGCAGCGGCGCATGAGCTCGTCGGCGGCGTAGCAGGCCGCGGGCCCGGCGCCGACGATCGCCACGCGCAATCTGCCGAGTTCCTTCGGCGGACGCTGCGGCGCCACGATCGGGTCGAAGTTGGATTCGAGCGGGTGCCGTTCGAAATAGTCGGCATTGATGTCGCGGAACCGTGCGAGCGAGGCCGTCAGGTCGTCCTCGGGGTAGATGGCCTCGACCGGGCACGCGTCCACACAGGCGCCGCAGTCGATGCAGGTGTCCGGGTCGATGTAGAGCATTTCGGTCGTCGCGAACTCCGGCTGGTCCGGCGTGGGACGAATGCAGTCGACCGGGCACTCGGAGACGCAGCTGGCGTCGTTGCAACAACGCTGCGTGATTACGTAGGCCATATTGTGCAGATCCTCGAAGATGTACGTGGGCTGGTGCCACCAACGGGTTGAGGTGGTCCGCGGTGTCACAGGGCGGATAGCGAGATGTGACGCCGCTTTCAGTGTGCCTCGAGAGTGGCGTACGCCTCTCTTCGGACCACCTACGTGCCTATCACACCGAGGTAACGGGCGGAGGCTTACGGTATTGCCATGGTGCGGACCCTGATCCTGATGCGGCACGGCAAGTCCAGCTATCCGGACGGCGTCGGCGATCACGAGCGCCCGCTCGCACCGCGCGGGCAGCGGGAGGCCGGGCTGGCGGGCGAATGGCTGCGCGAAACCCAGCCGCCGATCGACGCGGTGCGCTGTTCGACGGCGGTGCGGACCCGCGAAACCCTGGCCGCGACGGGCATCACCGCGCCGGTCGTCTACGAGCGTGGCATCTACGAGGCCTCGCCGCGGACCCTGATCGAACTGATCCAGCTCAGCGACGACGACGTCGAGACCCTGCTGCTGATCGGTCACGCGCCCGGGATGCCGTGGACCGCATGGGAACTGGCAGCCAATCGCACGTCCAACCAGGCCGTCGAGCTGAGCAGGAAGTTCCCCACCTCGGCCATGGCGGTGCTCGAATTCGATCGCCCCTGGTCCGATATCGACCCGGGCACCGGCGAACTCGTGCGCTTCCACATTCCCCGCTGAGGCGAGCTCGCGCTCACCGCAGCAGTTTGCCGCCGACGACGAGGCCGACGCCGAGCAGGATCAGTAGCAGGAACGCGACGAATCCGTTTGTCAGCCACCAGACAACACCGAGCACGACGACGAACGGCGCCACCGCGATCGCGGTGATCACAGGACTCTCTTTGACCGTGGCCCAGGCCGAGCGGGCCCGGATCCGGTCGATTTCCTTTCCAGGCATGCCACCAGGGTAGGCGCGTTTGCGCCCGGCGACCCGTGACCCGCGATATCGGTCCCCGTGTCGGTGAGCGGTGGGATGCTGACGCGATGGATTGGAAAATCGAACTCGTCGCCATCCCGGTCACCGACATCGATCGGGCCAAGGACTTCTACACCAGCATCGGTTTCCACGCCGATCACGACCATTCGCCCAGCGAGGACATTCGCTTCGTGCAGCTGACGCCGCCGGGATCGGGCTGTTCGATCTGTATCGGGCGTGGCATCACCGAGGCGGCGCCCGGCAGCGTCGAGGGCATGCAGATGGTGGTCTCCAGCGCCGAGAAGGCCTACCAGCAGTTGGTCGAGGCGGGTGTGGACGCCACGCCGGTCCAGGACATGGGCTGGGGCCTGTTCACCTTCTTCAGCGACCCCGACGGCAACAAGTGGGCCGTCCAGGAGTTGCCGAAGTACAACTGAGCCCTTCGTAAGCCTGCCGCGTCGTGTGCTCGGCCTTGGCTCCGGATGCCGACGCCTCCCGCGGTTGGCAGAATCGGTCTTGCTTGGAGTGCACTCCAGGTGACTAGCGTCGTCCGTGTTCGACGAGAGGGGCGAGACCGGTGGCCATGACGGCACGTCACGAGGGTGACAACGAACGGGAACGGCCGAAGTACTCGATCGGCGAGGCCGCCGAGCGATCGGGCCTGAGCCGGGACACGCTGCGCTGGTACGAGCGGATCGGGTTGATGGATTACATCGGCCGCGACCACACCGGTAAGCGCCGGTTCAGCGACCGGGATCTGGAATGGCTCGAGCTGATCGGGCGGCTCCGCACCACCGGCATGTCGGTCGCCGACATGCTCCGCTACGCGGAGCTGGTGCGCGCCGGTGACTCCACCTTCCCGGAGCGGCTCGCGATGTTCCGCGATACCCGCGCCGAGGTGCTCGCCAAGATCGCCGAACTGCAGAACACCGTGGCCGTGCTGGATTACAAGATCGCCATCTACGAAGGCAGATCCGCCGCGATCCGGCCGGCCGCGCTCACCACGCACGACAGCGAAGGGATCAAGGCATGACCACGACCGACACGCTCCCCACCGCCGCGCTGGGCGCCGACGGCATCCAAGTCGGGACGCAGGGCCTGGGCTGCATGGGCATGAGCGAGTTCTACGGTCCGTCCGATCTCACCGAGTCGCGAGCGACGTTGGATCGGGCGCTGGAACTCGGCGTCACCCTGTTCGACACGGCCGATGTCTACGGCTCGGGCCACAACGAGGAGTTCCTCGCCGATTTCGTGCGGGCCAACCGCGATCGGGTGGTGCTGGCCACCAAGTTCGGCATCGTCCGCAAGGCAGACGACCCCACCTACCGCGGCCTCGACAACTCCCCCGAGTACATCCGCGCCTCGGTGGACGCCAGCCTGCGCAGGCTGGGCATCGACGTCATCGACCTGTACTACATGCACCGTCGCGATGTGCGGGTGCCGATCGAGGACACCGTCGGCGTCATGGCCGAACTCGTCGCGGCGGGCAAGGTGCGTGCGCTCGGGCTCTCCGAGGTGACCGGCGCGGAGCTGCGCGCGGCGCATGCCGTGCATCCGATCGCCGCGGTGCAGTCGGAGTGGTCGCTGTTCTCCAGGGATGTGGAGAACACCGCGGTGCCGGCCGCCGCCGAACTCGGCGTCGCTTTCGTGCCGTATTCGCCGCTCGGCCGCGGCTTCCTGACCGGATCCTTCGCGGCGGCGGGCGAATTGGCCGACGCGAACGACTTCCGCAGGGCGATGCCGCGCTTCACCGGCGACAACGCGGCACGCAACGCCGAACTGCTCGCCCCGGTGCGCGCCATCGCCGAGGCTCGCGGCGTGACGCCCGCGCAGGTCGCGCTGGCCTGGGTGCACAGCAGGGCGGCCGCGCACGGCCTGCCGGTGATCCCGATCCCCGGCACCCGCAGCCGCACGCGGCTGGCCGAGAACGTGGCCGCCGCGACGCTGACGCTGTCCGCCGACGAGCTCGCGACGCTCGAGCCGATCGCGGCGCAGGTGGCCGGAAACCGGTACGCGGACATGACTTTCACGTCCGCGGGCCGGGAGTAGTCCCACCCGCCGCGTCGTCCGAGCCGGGCGGCAGCCTCCGCCGCCCGGCTCGGACGAACAGGTGGGTGGTGCCACCGTCGACCAAGGGTGACACGTCAACCAATCGCGACTATCATCCGTAGTCATGAACCCCGAGAATCGGGTGTGGGTCGACAAACAGACGCCTCGCGCCTACCGCGCCCTGCTCGCCACGGCGAAAGAGGTCAGGGCCGCCGCCGCGGCGGCCGGGCTCGACCGTAGGCTCGTCGAGCTGGTCAATCTCCGGGTTTCCCAGCTCAACGGCTGTTCGCACTGCTTGGACGTCCACTACCGCGCCGCGCTGCGGGCGGGCGCCACCGAGCAGGAGATCGCGGTCCTGCCCGGCTGGCGCCGCGGCGGCCCGTACTCCCCGCGAGATCGGGCCGCGCTCGCCCTCGCCGAGGTCACCGCCCTTTTGCCCGATGAGGCGGCGGTCGAGCGTGAGTACGCTTCAGCACGAGAGCACTTGTCCGATGACCAGATGTCGGCAGTCGTCTGGGTCGCCACCACGATCGGCGCCTTCAACCGTGTGTCGATCATGAGCAAGCACCCGGTCCGGGCGCACAAGGAGGAGGCAACCATGACCGATCTCGCGGAGACCAAGGTCGCGCGCAACGCCGAGCAGAACCGCTACGAGATCTACTACGGCGGCGAACTGGCCGGCTTCACCGAGTACATCGAACGCGACAACGACACCGACTTCGTCCACACCGAGATCGACAAGGCCTTCGGCGGCAAGGGCCTCGGCAGCACGCTCGCCAAGGAAGCCCTCGACGATGTGGTCGCGCGCGGGCGCACCATCACCGCGCACTGCCCGTTCATCAAGGGCTTCGTCGACAAGCACCCGGAGTACGACCCGCACGTGGTCGGCAAGGGCATCCAGCGATGAACGCGCGAGTCGCCATCCTCTCGAACGCGGGAGAGGCGCAGGCATGAGCGAACGTAGTGAGCGAATCATGTGCCAGCGCGCATCGCGCATGCCGGAGCCGAGCGCCAGCGAGGCGCAG